>JBBQPR010000052.1:0-22233 GCA_038217075.1 Sphingomonadales bacterium | reverse complement strand
GGCGATCGCCAGCGGTTCAAAGCCGGCATAGCGGTCCCCCGCCATCTCGCCGCGCTGCCATTTGCGATAGAGTTGCATCCAGGCGACCGCCAGCCGCAGCCGGGCGAGCGCCAGCGGCCAGGCCAGCGGGCCGGGATCATGACCGCCGAGGGCTGTGTAGCGGGCGGCGACGGCGGCGCGTCCGGGGGCACCCGGCGCGAGCGAGGGCACGGCGGCGAGGGGCAACACGCCCGCCGGATCGCCGGGTTCGATCCAATAGGACAGCAGCACGGCGAGATCGAACCCCGGTGGCCCGCGCGTCGCCATGTCCCAATCGATCAATGCCAGCGGTGCCATGGTGGCGGGATCGACGAGCAGATTATCGGGCTTCAGGTCCATGTGCAGCAGGCTGGCGCCGGTATCGGGTGGTGGTGCGGTGGTTTCGAGCGCGGCGACGAGGGCGGCGGCGGCGGGTGGCAGCCCATCGGGCCAGGCAGCGGCAGCCCGGCGGCGCCAGCCGGCGAGCTGTCGCGGGTAGAAACCCTGGGGCTTGCCAAGGTCGCCAAGGCCGATGGCAGCAGGGTCAATTGCGTGCAGCGCAACCATCTGCGCCAGCGTCGCATCGAGCAGCGCCGCGCCGTCACCGTTCGGTGGCAGTGTGCCGCCGATAGCGATTCCGGGGCGATATTCGAGGATGAGGAAGGGCGTGCCGAGCACCGCCGGATCGTCGCAGAACGCCAGCGCCGTCGTGACGATGGGGAAATGCGGGGCCAGCGCCGAAACCACCCGCCATTCCCGGCCCATGTCGCTGGCGCCGGCGGCCAGCAAGCCTGGCGGTGGCCGGCGCAGCACGGCGGGGCCGATCGACAGTTCGATGCGCTCGTTGCGGTTGGCGAGGCCGCCGCCCAGCCGGGTCAGCGGGCTGCCAGGGGCCAGCGCCAGCCGCTTTGATGGCAGCCAGGCCGCGAGGCGTTCGCGATCATCCATTCAGCCGCATCACCATGGCGCAGCGGGTGGCGGGATCGAAGCCGGCGGCGAATTGGCGGACGAGGCGACGGCGGGCCTCGATCGGGATGTCGTCATCTTCGACGATACGGAAGCCGAGCCCTGCGTAAAAGGGTGCGTTCCACGGCAGGTTGCGCTGCGTGGTGAGCATGATGAGCGGTTCGCCGCGAGCCCTGGCCGCTTCGATGCCGGCGAGCATCAGGGCGCGGCCATGGCCATGGCGCTGCGCCGCCGTTGCTACCGCTAGTTCGCGCAGGTAGAAGCCCCCCGCGACGGGTTCGGCGAACAGGAAGCCGACAATCGGTCGGTCGTTTTCATCGGCGCTATCCGGGTCCGGGTCGGCGGATCGGGCGACCCACATCAGGGCGCGTTCGATGGCGGTCATCAGGTCGCCGCGATGGTTCGGGGCGGTGTTGGCGGGGAAGTCCATGGCGGTGCCACGCGCCATCGCCGCCACCGATCGTTCGATGGCGCGGATAGCCGAAAGGTCGGAAGGGCGGGCGAGGTGGATCACGGTGGCAATTTCTAGCATGGACACTGGCGTGCTGGCGATTGCGCTTCTATGGCGGTGCCGATGCAATATCCCAACCTGCTGCTGTCCGATCGGTTGGAAATGGCGCCGCATGTCATTGCCGATTTCGCCGATCTGGCACTGATGTGGGCCGATCCGCTGGTGGTGAGATTTCTGGGCGGCAAACCGCAGTCCGAGGAGGAAAGCTGGGCCAGGCTGATGCGCTATGCTGGCAGCTGGGCCTTGCTCGGCTATGGTTTCTGGGCGGTGCGGCGGCGGGATAGCGGCGCCTATCTGGGCAGCGTCGGTTTTCTGGATGCGCGTCGCTCCGGGGTGGAAAGCTTTGGGGGCGATCCCGAAATCGGCTGGAGCCTTACCATGTCGGCCCAAGGCCAAGGCTTTGGTACCGAGGCCGTCCGCTCCGCGATGGCGTGGGGAGAGGGGCGGTTCAGTCGGGCAGTGGCGATGATCCATATCAACAATAGTGCGTCGATCGCAGTCGCGGCGCGTTGTGGCTTCGCGCAATACACCACGGCCCGCTACAAGGACGAGCCGATGGGGCTTTGGGAACGCCGATTCCGATCCGCACCGGAATCGGCTGTTCTTGGCAGCAGCTGATTCTAGAAGCGCTTGCGCAGGGTGAAGCGGGCGAGGCGCGGGGTGCCGGGGGTGATGTTGTTGTCATTGTCGGCGTTGCTGAAATAGGTCGTGTCGAACAGGTTTTCGATGTTGACCTGGGCTTCGAAGCCGTGGCCGAGCTTGGCAAACAGCGCCGCGTCGACGCGGGTCCAGGCGGGCAGGCGCACCGCATTGCTGATCGTTGCATAGCTTGAAGACTGGTGGATGATGCCGACGCCTGCGCCGAAATTCTTGGTGAAATCATAGCGGTTCCACAGCGAGAATTGCGTGTGCGGCACTTGGGCGAGCCGCCGCCCGGCCGGGGCGGCGGTGGTGCCGCTGCGGATTTGCGCATCCTGCCAGGCAAAGCCGGCGCTGATCTGCCAGGCCTTGGTGATGCGGCCACCAAGGCCAAGCTCGACCCCCTTGTTGCGCGAGGCGCCGGTGAGGACGACGGTGCCGGGCGTTGGGCCGGCGGCCTGGGTGTTGGTGCGATCAAGCTGATAGACGGCGGCGGTAAAGCCGAGGCCGGGGGTGATGTTCCATTTGACGCCGGCTTCGAGATTTTCGAACTTTTCCGGGTCCAGCCCGGCGGTGACGCTGGTCAGGCTGGCGAATTGGTCGCCCGATTGCGGCAGGAAGGTGCGGCTGTAATTGGCATAGAGCGACAGGTTGGCCAGCGGCTTGATGACAAGGCCGGCGCGCGGGGACCAGAGCGTGTCGGTGCGGCGGAACCGGGTGCCGGCGATCTGGTCGGTGGCATTGAGGGTGAAGCGATCGTGGCGCAGGCCGACGAGTAGTTCGATATGGTCGCCGATGCTGATCTGGTCCTGCACATAAAGCCCGAGCGAATCGGCGCTGCCCTCGCGGATGCGCTGTCCGGTGCCGGGCAGGAATTGCGGCGCGGGGATGGCGAGGACCGGGGCGAGCGGCACGCTGACGCTGGTCGCGCCGCCGGGGAAAAAGCCGGTCAGCCGGACGTTGCGGGTGGTTTGATGGCCGACATCCACGCCGGCGACGATGGTGTGGGTGATCGGGCCTGTGGTACCTTTCCAGGTCAGGTCGGTCTGGCTGAGGATGTTCTGGCGGTCGGTCAGGTTGGTATAGGACGACAGGCTGGCGCGGCCGTTCGATACCGGCGCGTTCGGCTGCACATTGTCATAGGATTTGGCATAGTCGCCATAGAGCAGCTTGCTGCTGATCGACAGCGATTCGCTGAAATCATGATAGGCACGCAACGTGGCGAGGTTGACCGTCGTTACCGCGCGGTTGACCCCAGCGACGCCGAAAAACGTATCGCGATAGCCCGGCAACGGCGCGCCGTTCAGCGATGGCACCCCGCGATCGGCGGTGCGATCATCATGATCATGTTCATAGCCGATGGCGATGCCGGACGTATCGGACAGCTGCCAGCCGAGCACCGGGTTGACGCCATAGCGGCGCAGGCCGACGAAATCGCGGAAGGATTCGGCGGCTTCGTAAAAGCCGTTTACGCGCGCGGCCAGATTGGCGGTAAGCGGTTGGTTGATATCGATGGCGCCGCGCGCGCTGCCCCGCGTGTCGGCGAGCGCGCTTATGGCGACAAAGGCGTCGGCTTCGGGCGCCTTGGTGACGCGGTTGATGATGCCGCCGCCGCCGCCACGGCCAAAGGCGAGCGCGTTGGGACCCTTCAGCACCTCGACGCCCTCGACATTATAGAGATCACGATAATATTGCGCATCGTCGCGCAGGCCGTCGCGGAACAGATCGGCGTTGCTGCCGACGCCGCGGATGATCTGTTCATCGCGATTGCCTTCGCCCTGCGCGACGCTGACGCCCGGCACATAGCGCAGCGCATCGCCGAGCGACAGAATCGCCTGATCATCGAGCCGTTCGCGGGTGACGATGGCGATGCTTTGCGGCAGGTCGATGAGCGCAGTGTCGCTGTGGGTGGCGGCGCCGGTGGCGGTGGCGCGATAGCCCTTGTCCTTGGCAGCGGTGACGATGATCAGGCCGCCTTCCGCTTCATCGGCGCGGGCGGGCGCGACTGTAGCGAGGAGCATCGTGCCGGCGAGAAGCAGGGAAGAAATACGCATCGTTGACCTGTGAATCGTTCGCAATAATGCTGCTTTTGAGAACTATTCGCAGAGTGGTCAAGAGGCGATCGTGCATCAGGCGTGCTTTTTTGCGAATTGGTCGCAGCGGGGCTAGATGCCAGCGGGCGTTGGCATGACAGGCAGGGCTGACCGGATGGCGCGTTACCGGTTGAGGCGGCCTTCGACGAGTGCATCGACGACGCCGGGGTCGGCGAGGGTCGAGGTGTCGCCGAGATTGGCGAAGTCGTTCTCCGCGATCTTGCGCAGGATGCGCCGCATGATCTTGCCGCTGCGCGTCTTGGGCAGTGCCGGGGTCAGGTGCACGTGATCGGGAATGGCGATCGGGCCGATATGCTCGCGTACCGAATATTTTAACTCGGTGAGCAGCTTGTCGCTGGTTTCGACCCCGGCGTTCAGCGTCACATAGGCGTAGATGCCCTGCCCCTTGATATCGTGGGGGAATCCGACCACCGCGGCTTCGGCGACATCGGGGTGGGCGACCAGCGCCGATTCGACCTCCGCAGTGCCCATGCGGTGGCCGGACACGTTGATGACATCATCGACCCGGCCGGTGATCCACCAATATCCGTCCTCGTCCTGGCGGGCACCGTCGCCGGTGAAATATTTGCCGCGATAGGTGGTGAAATAGGTCTGCGCAAAGCGTTCATGGTCGCCGAACACCGTCCGCGCCTGGCCGGGCCAGGATCGCAGCAGCACGAGGTTGCCGTCGATCACCTCCCCCTCGCTGCGGGTGATGGTGGTGCCTTCCGGATCGACCAGCGCCGGTTCGATGCCATAAAAGGGCAGGGTCGCCGAACCGGGTTTCGTCGGCGTCGCGCCGGGCAGCGGGGTGATCAGCGCGCCGCCGGTTTCAGTCTGCCACCAGGTATCGACGATGGGCAGTTTCTCCTTGCCGATCACCCGGTGATACCAGCTCCATGCCTCCGGGTTGATCGGTTCCCCGACCGTGCCGAGCAGCCGCAGCGACGACAGATCATGGCGCAACGGCCCTTCGTCGCCATCGCGCATGATGGCGCGCAATGCCGTGGGGGCGGTGTAGAAGATGTTGACCTTGTGCCGGTCGATCACCGCCCAGAACCGGTCATTGGCCGGATAGGACGGCACGCCTTCGAACATCAGCACCGTCGCCCCGGCCGACAATGGCCCATAGACGATATAGCTGTGCCCGGTCACCCAGCCGACATCGGCGGTGCACCAGAATACCTCCCCGGCGCGATAATCGAACACGGTTTCAAAGGTCAGATTGGCCCATAGCAGATAGCCGGCGCTGGTGTGCAGTACCCCCTTGGGCTTGCCGGTGGAACCGCTGGTGTAGAGGATGAACAGCGGGTCCTCCGCCCCCATCGGTTCGGGCGTGCAGGTCGCCGGCACCTGAGCGCGAACATCGTGCCACCAATGGTCGCGCTCCGCGTGCATCGGCACCTTGGCGCCGGTGTGGCGGACCACCAGCACCGCCTCCACCCCGTCGAAAATCTCCAGCGCCTTGTCGACGGTGCCCTTCAACGGCACGGTCTTGCCGCCCCGGCGGCCCTCGTCGGCGGTGATGACGAACCGGCTTTGGGCGTCCTCCAGCCGGTTGGCGATGGCATCGGCCGAAAAGCCGCCGAACACCACGGAGTGCACCGCGCCAATCCGGGCGCAGGCCAGCATGGCGACCGCCGCCTCTGGAATCATCGGCAGGTACAGCGTCACGCAATCACCCTTTTCCACCCCCAGCGCGACCAGCGCATTGGCCATGCGGCAGGTGTCTTCCAGCAGTTCGCCGTAGGTGATGTGGCGCGGCGGCGTGGCGGGGTCATCGGCTTCCCAGATGATCGCGGTGCGGGCCGGGTCCTGCCGGTCGAGGCAATTGGCGGCGACGTTGAGCACGCCATCCTCGAACCAGCGGATATCCACCGGATCCCAGGACCAATTGCCCATCTTGGTCGGCTTTTTCACCCAGTCGAGCCGTTCGATCTGGTCGCGCCAAAACCCATCGGGGTCGGCCAGGCTTTGGGCATAACGCGCCTGATATTGGGCCATGGTGGTGCGGGTGTTGGCCGCAGCCGCCGCGGGAACGGGGTGGGAGGTTTCGGTCATGCGGGCAGCTCCCAAGGCAATGGCGCCCCGTTGGTGCGGGGCTTTTGCCAAGCCTAGCAGGCCAGCGCTTGCCACGGAACCGTTGTTGCCGCAGGGTCATCGTGATCGTGCAGGCGTAACAGGAGCAATATCATGGCCGAATATGAACCAGCGCCCGATGGCCGCGTCGTGGAAGTGCGCAAATCGTCGAGCATGGGCTGGATCATCGCCCTGTTGATCGTCGTAGCGGTTGTGGTTGCCGCCTTTGCCTTTGGCTTTGTCAACATCGATCAGACCAGCACCGGCAAGCTGCCGACCGTGAAGGTGGAAACCAGCGCTGGCGAGGCCCCGACATTCGACGTCAACACCGCCACGATCGACGTCGGCACCAAAAAGGCGACGATCGACGTGCCCACCGTCGGCACGAAAAAGGAAACCGTCGATGTGCCGACCGTGACGATTCAGCCGGCCGGCAACCCGGATGCCAAGAACTGATCAACGCTGCTGCTGAACCACCGCCGGCCCATCCTCTTGGGCTGGCGCCTGGGTGTGGCCCGGCCTAGGACGGCCGGGCAATGCCGCCCTTCCCGCCTTCCCCGCACATGGCCGCGGCGCTCGCCGAGGCGCGGGCAGCGGCGGCGCGTGGGGAAGTGCCGATCGGCGCGGCGATCAGCGGGCCGGATGGGGCGCTTGTCGCGGTGGCCGGCAACCGCACGCTGGAACTGCACGATCCCTGCGCCCATGCCGAAATCCTCGCCATCCGCGCCGCCTGTGCCGCGCTGGGCAGCGAGCGCCTGCCGGGGCATATCCTGCATGTGACGCTGGAGCCGTGCCCGATGTGTGCGTCGGCCATTTCACAGGCCCGCATCGTCCGGTTGGTCTATGGCGCCGGCGATCCCAAAAGCGGCGGCGTCGAACAGGGCCCGCGCATCTTCACCCACCCCCAAAGCCACCATGTGCCCGAAGTGGTGGCGGGGATCGGCGCCGCGGAGTCGGCGGCGTTGCTGCGGGATTTCTTCAAGGCCCGCCGCTAAATCCCCCCTCTCCCGCAGGCGGGAGAGGCGAGAGACGCCAAAGGCGGCCCGGGTGAGGGTGTTCTTCTCGCGTCGAAGTCCGGGGACACCCTCACCCGCCGTGCTGGCGCACGAGTCGCCTCTCCCGCAGGCGGGAGAGGGGGGATTATGGTAGCAAAATCAACGCTGTCACTCAAAGTCTACACTAACGCCACGGGGTCGGCACCCATGTGGCACAGCCGGCCATGGGCCGGGCGCAGACGCACAGGTTTGGGTGGCGGCGGGGGTGGCAGCAGGGACAGTGCCTCCATGCGGCTGGCCACCGAATCGCTGCGCCGGTCCTCCACCGTGTCGACATCGGTGGGGGACATGGCGCGCGGCGGCGATTCATGTTTGAGATGGTTCAACAACGCGATGAGCAGGGCATCGCTGCGCACCCGCTTCATGGCGATCCATTCGCCCTTGTACCACACCGGCTGCGGCGTGCCTTCGATGGCGCGGTCCATTGCCTCGTCGCGCAACCGGGCATAGGCCATGCGCCGCGCCGCATCCCAGGCGCGGGCAAAGGCCGGTTCGCGGGTGCGCAAGCGATAGGCAGAGGTGACATCCCGATCCACCACCTTGGCCGCCGCCCGCATACTGCCCAGCTCGATCAGTTCGACGATGAACCGCTCCATTATTTCGGGCGTCCAGCCATCCTCACGCTGGCGCGGGTGGTGGCGGGAAGGGGCGAAGGGGGGTGTGGGGGTTATATCCATGGAGGTAACATAACCTATATGGATCGTTTTGGCAAGGACAGATTCTTGAATTTGATTCACCTCACCGCCTGCCATGCGCTAGACTATGCAGCCTCTTCGTCTCCAAAATCTTTGCGCGCCGCTGCTTCTATTTCAGCGACGTCATCAGTGAAATCGATAATCATCTGGATTGGACGCTCGTCGGGATTTTCGTCGTTAAAGTGATCAACATCTTGTTTGATTTGGAAGCAGTCATCGACGATTGACTTGCGCCGCTGCCCAAATGACTTCTCTAAAAAGGAGCGTGGCGCTGTATCTATGTCTGCCCAGAGGCTCAGTTGTTGACCACCGATAAATGTCCGAATTGAATGCTTTGCTCGGTATTTGCGTCCCTTGGAATCTATGCGCTTTTCCTGACGAAGGCTATCCGCCAACGCGTCACGAAAAATCTTAATGATATCACGTGGAGCGGGGCGATAGAGGCCCAAGTCAATAGCCCAGGCTGCAACTTCGTCTAACGAAACCGGGTCTGCGCTTACTTCATCGGTGTATCGATCGAATATCGACTGCATTTGCTCAGTGAAATTGGCCATTAATTTATTCCTATATACTAAAGTTGTGCTTCAGCTACATTTCCCCAGCCATCGAATACGGACTCCTTCAGAAGATGGCGACGAACTGGGACCTGATATTTCCGCAGATAATCATATCGCCTCATCAGTTTTTGAAGCTGACCCACAACGATTGCCGGATGTACGGCCATTAGCGCCGCAAATCCGACTACATCGCGCTCGGAAAAGTAGGGGTGCTTACGAGCGTAGAAGGACACCATTTTTGCAGTAGGGATGCAAAAATCGGCAGCTGCAAGATTCGCAAGCCGCTCCTCATCCTCGTTGCCACTATCTTCACTAGCGGCATCGCCCGCAAGGTGGTCGACAATCCCAATAGAATGTTTGCCATGTCCCTGCAGCACGTGCTCAATCTCATGCCGAAGTACGAACCAGAAATTATCCAAGCGATCATACAGCGTCGACAAGCCGATAACCGGGGACGTGTCATCAAGCCAAGTGCAAACACCATCAATTTTCGCGTTAGGTAAAACTTCGACAAGTACGAACCTCACGCCGCAGCTCGCCAATAGACTTGGCAAGGCGGCTACTGCTTCGGGATCGACCATCAAGCCACGCAATTTAGGTAGAAGTGCGCGAAGCGCATCGATCGAAAATGGCGCTACTTCGACTTGTCTGGCGAGCTGCCGGACTCGAAAGACCCAAGCGAGTTGATGGGGCGGCGTTGAATCATAGTGCGTGCGCTTGGCGGCGAATGCGATATCGGATTTTGCATCATCGTTGGCTGCTTCGAAGAACCGACTCATCTGCAATTGAAGAAGCGATGCTTCACCGTCATGGATCCAGCCGCGACGGATCATATCACGCACCGGAAAAAGCGCTTGCAAGCCGGCACGAGTTTTTACCGCCGGGTCCGGATCTTTTGCATTTTGAAGGTCAAAACGACCCTGCAGGTTTAAGAAAAACTGTGGAGACGTATCAAACGCATCTCCAAGTAGTCGCGCCATATCAGGCGTGATACTACGCTTTCCAGACAAAAGAGGATTAAGCTGCTGTTCGGTTTGACCAATAATAAAAGCCAAATCTCTCTGGGACCAACCTCTTGCTTCGAGCTCAAACTTTATGAAAACACCGGGCGGATCGATGCTGACTTGATTCATTTTACCCATAATTACGCCCCTTCGAAAATCCTTCTAGCGACAATATTATGATCGTCATAACATTGTTTATTTCTCTTATACTGAAACTCATTGCCCAATGTTGCGAAAGCTCCACCACGTACTCGGCGGAGTCGACACGCGTTACCATCCCAAGGCTCTTCCAATTTTGAAGCGTCCGCGCATCGGGTGCCGCACGCATAATATTGAGGCGCTGACGCGCTGACTGAATTACCCCCACCGGCAGGTTGGTATCTGCAGCAGCTTCCGTCTCGATTAGCGCTGCGAGTGAGTCTGCGAACTCGATATCCATTAGAAGCCATTACAACAGGCCGATCGCGCCGTCAACACAACTTAACGCAAGCCGTTAAGTTGTGTTGATGGCGCGATCGGCTAACGAAAGTCGAGCCAACGCACCGCCTCACGTCTCAAAACGGTGCCCCAGCCATTCCCCCATCGCCGCATTCACCTTGTCCGGCGCTTCCTGTTGCACCCAATGGGAGACGCCGGGGAAGCGGACCAGTTCGAAATCCTGCACCAGCGGGCCGTACCCTTCGGTGAGTTCGAGGCCGAGCGCTGTGTCTTCCTCGCCCCAGAGCATGAGGGTGGGGGTTTTGAGCAGGGGGGCTGGCTCGGTGGCGATGGCGCGGGGGTTGGCGCGGTAATAGTTGATCATGGCGGTGAGCGCGCCGGGCTGGCTGGCGTTGTCCCGGTAATGCGCGATGACGTCCTGCGGAAAGGCGGATTTGTCGATCGCCATATTGGTGAAGGCCTTGCCAATGCCCTCCGCATGGCGGGCGCCGAGCAGCGCCTCCGGCAGCCACGGCAGTTGGAAGAACGCCGCGTACCAGCTTTTGCGGCGTTGGGCCCAGCTGTGCGCCATGACATCGGTGAACACCTTCGGGTGGGGCACGTTCATGATGACGAGGCCATCGAGCCGGCGGCTTTGGCGCAGCGCGAACACCCAGGCGATGAGCGCGCCCCAATCATGGGCGATGAGCAGGCGGCGGCCCTTGCCCTGCGGATCATGTTCGGCGGCGAGGGCATCGAACAGCGCGGCGGTATCCGCGACGAGGTGATCGAGGTGGTAATCCGCCTTGTGTGGCGGGCGGGTGGTGCCGCCATAGCCGCGCAGATCGGGCGCGGCAGCGTGCCAGCCCCGGGCGGCGAGCATGGGGAGTTGGTGGCGCCAGGAAAAGCGGCTTTCGGGGAAGCCGTGGAGGCAGAGGGCGATGTCGTGGCTTGCGCCGGATTCGGGGGTGGCTTCGTCGATGGCGAAGGTGAGGCCGTTGGCGGGGAGGGTGCGGGTGGTGATCATGGGAATTTACTCGGGGGTGTCATGCCAGCGGCGGCTGGCATCCAGTCGTGGTGCGGGGGTGTGCTTTGGGGCGGGGGGGCGGTGCGGGTGGTGGGGCTGGATGCCAGCCTGCGCTGGCATGACAGTGTTGGGTGGCGCGGCGCGGTGGTGGTCAGGCGTTGAAGTGCAACCGGAGGCCGGGGCGGGGCCAGCGGGCTTTCGCGAGTTTGCCGGTGGTGGAGAGGGTGACGAAGGCGTCCTGCATGTCGGCCCCGCCGAACGCGATGTTGGTGGTGAGCAGATCGGGGAAGGCGAAGAATTCGTGCGCGCCGGTGGCGGGATCGACCGATGTGATGCCGGCTTCGGCGATCAGCGTCGCTTGGGCGATGTTGCCGTTGGCCTCCATGGCCAGGCTGTCGAGATAGGTTTTGGTGCTCCAGGTGGAGACGAAATCACCGGGGATGGCAGCGAGCGGGGATGGCTCGACGGCGCCGGGGCCGGTGATGGTGAAGCCCAGGATGACGCGGCCGGCGGTGACGGCGGCGTAGACGCGCTTGCCATCGGGGGACAGGCCGACGCCGTTCAGATTGGGGCCGTGGACGACGCATTTGCAGGATTTGCCATCCGGGGTGGCGTAAAACAGCCCGCCCTTGGTTTCGTGATGGGGGAAATGCTTGCCGAGATCGGTGAACCACATGCCGCCTGCTGCATCGAAAACGATGTCGTTGGGGCCGGACAGGGCGAGGCCGTCGTCGGTTTTATCGTACAGGCGATCGACCTTGCCGGTGGCGATGTCGATGCGTTCGATGCGGCCGGTGGTGTAATCGGGGGCGGCGTTGCCGGGCAGCAGCATGCCGTCCTGCGAATACCATTCGAAGCCGCCGTTGTTGCACACGTAAATGGCGCCATCCGGGCCGATGGCGGCGCCGTTGGGGCCGCCGCCGGGGGTGGCGATGGTTTGCTTGCTGCCATCGGAGCGGATGCGGGTGAGGCGGCCGGCCTGGATTTCGACGACGATGCAGCTGCCGTCGTCCATGGCGATGGGGCCTTCGGGGAAGGCGAGGCCTTCGGCGATGATGGTGTGTGGATGCATTAGGGACTCCCCGGGTTGGTTTTGCGGGCATGGTGCGCAGGCGGTGGGGCGTGCGCCAAGTGGCATTTTGGGGAGCCGGTTCGCAACGGGCGATTTGGGCCTTTCGTCCCGGCGGTGCATGTCCTAATGTTCCCCAATCGTTCCGCCGGAGATGATGTTTGACCGAGATGCTGATCGCTGCCGCCGTTGCTGCCGGACTTGCGTTGTTGATGGGCTGGCTGTTGTGGGCGCGGCCGTTGGGCGAGGCGCGGGCGGAGCGGGACGCCGCCAAGGCCGATGCGGCGGCGCAGAAGGAGGAAGTGGCGCGGCAGCGCGAGGAACGCGGGCGCAACGCCACGGAAGTACGCATGTTGATGGAGCGCAACGACGAATTGCGCGATGCCGAGGCGCAGCGCGAGCGGCTGGCCGAGGCGTTGAGCGCGTTGAAGGCGACGCAGGCGGAGCGCGATGCGAGCTTTGCCGCCGAAGTGGCGCGCACGCAGGAGCGGTTTGCAGCGCTCGCCGGGCAGGCGTTGGAGGGTGCGCAGGCCAAGCTGGCGGAAAATGCCGAGGCGTTGATGGCGCGGCACCGGGAAGCGGCGGGCGCCGGGCTGGAGGCCAGCCGCAACCAGATGGCCGAATTGATCGCGCCGATGGGCGAGACCTTGAAGAAATACGAGGTGCGGCTGGGTGAAGTGGAAGCGGCGCGGACCGAGGCCTATGGCAGTTTGAAGGCGCAGCTGGAATCGGTGGTGATCGGCCAGGAACGGGTCAGCGGCGCGGCGGCCAAGCTGGAAACCGCGCTGCGATCTTCGGGCAAGGTGGCCGGACGCTGGGGCGAGGAACAGTGCCGCAACGTGCTGGAGGCGGCGGGGCTGGTCGAGGGCATCGATTTCGAAACGCAATGGTCGGTGGATGGCGAGGACGGCAAGCAACGGCCGGATTTCAAGATCAACCTGCCCGGTGGCCGGGTGCTGGTGATCGACGTCAAATGCTCGATCGATGCCTATATTTCGGCGGCGGAGGCCGATGACAGCGCGACGCGCGAGACGTTTCTGGTCGCCCATGCCAAGGCGGTGCGCACCCATGCCACCGGGCTGGCGCGCAAGGATTATGCCAAGGCGGTGGGCAATGCGGTGGAGTTCGTGGTGCTGTTCGTGCCCGGCGAAAACTTCCTTGGCGCGGCGCTGGAGCAGGACCGCAGCCTGATGAACGATTTCTTCAAGCAGCAGGTGGTGCTGGCCGGGCCGGTCAATCTGGTGGCGGTGGCGCGCACCGTTGCGGCCTTGCGTGACCAGGCACGGCTGGCCAAGGAAGCCGCCGAAATCGCCAGGCTGGGGCGCGACCTGTATGATTCGATCCGCATCATGGGCAGCAATTTCCTGTCGGTGCAGAAATCGCTGGAGGGCGCGGTCGGCAATTTCAACAAGCTGGTCAGCCAGGTCGATGGCCGGGTGATGACGCGGGCGCGGCGGTTCAAGGACATGGGCGCGGCGACCGGCATCGAGGAACTGGCCGAACTGGTGCCGGTGGCACAGGTGCCGATGCTGCCGACATCGGCGGAACTGGCGGTGACGATGCTGCCGGGCAAGGACGCCGACGCGGCGGAATGACTATCAGCCGAGCAGGCCGATGACCAGCAGGATCATCAGATAGAGTGCGAGGGTGATGATCGAGGCAAGGCTGAGCGCGGCGGTGCGCCACGCGGCGCCGACCGTGCCGAGGCTGTAGGCGCCCTTCAGCTGGAAGAACATGTGCACCACGGCGGGGATGAGCAGGTAGAGGAAGATCGAGCCATCGGTCAGACCGAGCGCCAGCGCCGCCGATGCGATGACGAACAGCAGCGACATGAAGCTGATCGAATAGAGCGCGAAGATTGCATGGTCGTACATGCCGATATCGCGGCGCCAGGCGAACATCAGCCATAGCCAAGGCAGCGACAGCGGCACCAGCAGGAAGCTGAGTTTATAGGCCTTGCTTTGCACCTTGTAGATGAAAAGCTGCGGATTCTTCAGTGCCGTTTTGGCTTGTTCATTGAAGTTTTCTGATCCGATATTGATGTTGAGGGTGCCGTTGTCGAGGTTGTTTGATACTTCCTTGCCCAGCTTGCGCGAAAGAATGTCGATATCGGCGGGCTTGCCGTCGGCGACGGCCTCCATCTGTTCATGGGTGGCGACAATGCCGGCGCGTTCCAGCTTCAGGTCGTTGATGCGACCCTTGCGGGACGGATCGGAGGCCGGCAGCGCACTGACCGTGGCCATTTGGGTGTCGATCCTTTCGATTTCCTTGTCGAGTTCGGCCATCGACATTTTTGCCTGTGCCGGTGTCGTGTTGACACGGACACTGCCCTGGTTGAGGTGGACGAAGGAAAAGACGAAGAACATCAGGAAGATGACAAGCAAAAACAGCGGCACCGGCGCGATGTAACGGGCGCGCTTGCCTTCGATATAGTCGCGGGTCAGCCGGCCGGGGCGGAACGCCAGCATTGGCAGCGTGTGCCAGGCCTTGCCATCGAAATGGGTGATATAGTGGAGGAATTCATGGCCGACACCGGTGATCGTGCGGTGGACATGGGCTCTTTGCCCGCATTGGCCGCAAAAATTGCCGTGCAGGACCGCGTCGCAGTTCGGGCAATTGCCATGGTCTGCGGCATCGTCGGCTGCGGCACATGACGCATCGCCGGCCGAAGGCGTGTCGAGCGCCTTGGCCGCAAGGACTGCGTTGACAAGGCCCCCCAGCCCCTCGATTTCGTCGCTCATAAGAGCCCTTTCGACCGTCGGGTGGAAAATCGTGGAAATCGGCCAAATTGGCAAGCCGCCAAATTGGCAAGCCGCCGAAATGGCAAGCCTTGCCGTTGCCGCCGGGCGCGCAGGGCCTTAGGGTGAAGTGAAGAGGAGAATTCAAGACATGGCTGGCGTGAACAAGGTGATTCTGGTGGGCAATCTGGGCAAGGATCCGGAAACCAAGAGCTTTTCGAACGGCGGCGCTGTGACTCGCTTTCCGCTGGCGACATCGGAAACGTGGCGCGACAAGCAATCCGGAGAGCGCAAGGAAAAGACCGAGTGGCACAATGTTTCGATCTTCAACGAAAATCTCGGCAAGATCGCTAGCCAATTTCTGCGCAAAGGCTCCAAGGTTTATCTCGAGGGCCAGCTTGAAACGCGCAAGTGGCAGGATCAGAACGGCCAGGATCGCTACACGACCGAAGTCGTGCTGAAGGCGTTTCGCGGCGAACTCACCTTGCTCGATAGCCGCGATGGCGGTGGTGCTTCGGCCGGCGGTGGCGGCGGCGGTTATGGGGACGACTATGGCGGGTCATCGGGCGGCGGCTTTGGCGGCTCGCAGGGTGGCAGCGCCGGCGGCAATGCGGGCGGCAACAAGCGGCCGGCGGCGTTCGACGACGATCTGAACGACGACGTGCCGTTCTAGACCCGGGCATAGAACGAAACTGTAACTGGTGGTCCAGAGCCGCCTTGGGCAATCCCAAAAGCCGCCGTCGGCCAGACTGGACTTGTAACGGTTCTGTGCCGGGTGGTTTCCAGCGGCGGCGGGACATGCGCAATTCGCCGGAGAAAATTGGCCGCGCGCTGGCCGCGGAGACGATGCTCAGGCTTCAATAATGGCGTGACGACGGGCAAAGTCGAGGATCAGCGCGGCATGATCTCCGGGTGCTTCCTCATGCGCCAGATGGCCGAGACCGGGCAGGATCAACGCTTCGCCCTGCGGCAGGCGCTGTGCCACGGTGGTTGATGTCGTCGCCGGAATTGTCGCGTCGCGGGCGCCATGAGCGAGCAGCACCGGCAGGTCGATACCGGGCAGGGCGCGTTCAAGGGCGTCGAGATCCCAGCTCGCCATCAGCGCCAGCGCGCCGCCGATATGGCCGGAGGTTTTCAGCAGCCGTTCGTACAGCGCGACGCCGCGCGCATCGAGCCGCGAGGCGGTCGAACGATGCAGGAACGAGGCAATTTCGCCCGGCACACGGGCGCGCATCGCGAATATTTCGGGCATCAGCGGGTTGACGAACAACAGCCGGGCCATGGCCGGGAACAGCCGGCCGGCCAGGCCGGGGAAGGGCAGCAGCGCGCCGCCAAGGCTGACGATCGCCCGGGGCCGGGCGAGATCCTTGTCGGCCATGGTCAGCGCGATGGCCGCGCCGGCGCTGTGGCCGATGGTGAGCGCGGGCGGCAGGTCGAGCGCGGCGGTGAGCGCGGCCAACCCGGTGGCGACATCGGTGGGCGTGGCGCGGCCGAGCGCGCTGGTAAAGCCATGGCCCGGCAGATCGGGCACCACCACGGTGAAGTGTTCGGCGAGCAGCGGGGCGACATCGCGCCAGCTGTGGGTGGCGGCGCCGGTGCCATGGATGAGCAGCGCGACAGGGCCGGCACCCATCACCTGGACGTGCCATTTGACGCCGCCGGCATCGATGAAACGGCTGGCTTCGGCGTGCGGCCAGCCCTTGCCTTCGACACTCCATCTGGGGGCGGCCATCAGCGGGTGCCGAGCAGGTTGACGGCGGCGACCACGGCGCTGGCGTCGAGGCGCGGCAAGGCGACGAAGCGGGCGTTCATGGCGGCGGCGAGCGCGGCGCCATCGGGCCGGGCGCGGGCGCTGCAATCGATGAAGACGCTGGCGATGCCGCTGGTGCCGATGGCGCGGGCGCTGGCGAGGGCGGCGGCCTGGGGGGACAGGGCATCGGTGCCGCCGACATTGGCGCGGCCATCGGTGAGCACGACGATGAGCGGCGTGCGGCCGCGGGCGCGTTCGGCCTCCGCAACGCGGCGGGTGAGATCGAGCCCGGCGGCCATGGGCGTGCCGCCACCGCCGGCGAGGGCGGCGAGTTCGCGTTTGGCGCGGGCCAGGCTGCGGGTGGGGGGCAGTGTGAGGGTGGCGCTGTCGCCCCGAAACGCGACGAGCGCGACTTCGGCGCGCTTCACATAGGCCTGGGCGAGCAGCAGTTCGACGGCGCCCTTGGCCTCCGCAAGCCGGGCCATGGCGGCGGAGCCGGAAGCATCGACGGCAAAGACCGTGGTCGCTTCGGCGCGGGCGACAAAGCGGCGGATGCGCAGATCATCGTGGCGTATAGACAGGCGGCCGTCGTTGCGGTGCGGCCGGGCCTTTTGCCAGGGGGCGGCGGCCTTGATGGTTTCGATGAGCGCGAGGCGGGCGCCGCGACCGGGGGCACCGGCGCGGACGCCGGCGGGGCGGCCAGAGCTGAGCGAGCGCAGTTTGGCACCGCTGCGGCCACCGCCGGCTGCGGTTCTGCTGGCACCGGCAGCAAGGGCATCGAGCAGGCCGGGGGGTAGCGCGGTGCGGGCGGCTTCGATCACGCGGTCGCTGTCGTCGCGGGTTTGATCGGGCGAATCCGCTTCGGATTCGGGTTGATCATCGCCGGGCGGTGGGGGTTCCGGTGGTTGGTCGGGGGATTCTTCGGGGGGTGGCGGGGCGTCGCCGGGGGGCAATTGCGTGGCGCGGGGGCCGAGGACGAGCGCGGCGGCAGCCTCAAGATCGGCGGCGGTGATGGCTGTGCGGCCGGAAAGGCTCGCATTGGCATGGGCGATGCGCAGTGCCTGGATGGGCGCGCGGATGGAGGCGATGCCGAGGGCGGCGGCGGCGGCGGTGAAGGCGGTGGCGGGATCGGGGATGATGGGGCCGGGATCGTTGGGTGTGGGGGAAGCAGGGTTCGCCTCCGCCGCGAGCGGGATCGAGGCAGGGTTGAGCAGATCGGCGAGCGGCAGGCGGGCGTCGGTCAGATCGAGGTGAATGGCGAGCCGGTCGGCGATGGCCGGACTGACGGCTTCGTCGGGATCATCGCCGCTGCTTTCGTCGAACAGGATCAACAGTGGGCAATCGCCGTCGAGCGCGCCATCGAGCGCCGTGGCGAGGCGGGCGGCAAGCGCGGCGGCGAGGCGTTCGGCCATGGGCACGATCAGGATGCCGCCGCTGGCCTCAACGAGCAAACCGGGGCGGTGGATGGGGCGGCCGGCGGCAAGCGTGGCGGTAAGATCGAGGCCGCCGTCGAGCGCCTCGGCATCGGCATTGGCGGGCAGGCGACGGGTTTTGGCGGCGGGCAGTGCGGCGGTGAAGGCGTCGCGGACCGGGCCGGGGCGGGCGCGGATGAGGATTCCGCCGATACCGGGGGTGTCGAGGAGGGCGAGGGCGAGTTGGGCGAGGGCGGGGAGGTTGGGGCTGTGGGTTGCTTCGAATGGGGTGCGGGTTTGGGGCTTCCCACCCCCGACCTCTCCCGCAAGCGGGAGGGGTGATGAAAGGGCGGCACCGGCTTTGGTCACGCCGGGACGAGTTCGGCGACGGCGCGGGCGATGCGGACGGTGGAGCCGGTGTCGTCGAGCACGTTGCGGCGCAGGCGGTGGCGCAGCGCCGGGGCGGCGACGGCGGCGATATGGGCGGGGGTGACGGCTTTCTTGCCGGCCAGCGCCGCGGTGGCGCGGGCGGCGCGCAACAGGGTGAGTTCACCGCGCAGGCCATCGGCGCCGACGGCCTGGCACAGCCGGCTGCCGAGTTCGAGCATCGCATCGCCGACGTCGACCTTTGGCAGTTTGCGGCGCGCGGCGGCGATGCTGGCGACGGTGGCGGCTTCTTCCTCGGCATAGGTGGCGGCGAAACCATCGGGATCACGATCGAAACGGTCGCAGCGCTTGACGATCTCGATACGGTCGGCAAGCTCTGTCGGGGTGCGCACATCGACCGACAGGCCGAACCGATCGAGCAATTGCGGGCGCAATTCGCCTTCTTCGGGGTTGCCGCTGCCGACGAGGATGAAGCGGGCGGCGTGGCGGATCGACAGGCCTTCCCGCTCGACAAGGTTCTGGCCGGACACCGCGACATCGAGCAGCAGATCGACGAGATGATCTTCGAGCAGGTTGATTTCGTCGATATACAGAAAGCCGCGATTGGCCTTGGCGAGCAGGCCGGGTTCGAAGCGTTTTTCGCCGGTGGCGAGCGCGCGTTCCAGATCGAGCGCGCCGACGACGCGATCTTCGGTGGCGCCCAGCGGCAGATCGACGAACGGCACCGGCACGTGCGCGACATGGCGGCCGGCGCGGGCGTGGCAATCATCGGGGCAGGGCACCGGGTCCTTTGGCGCGCAGCCATAGCGGCAGCCGGCAACGATGGTCATCGGTGGCAACAGCGCCGCCAGCGCGCGCACCGCAGTGGATTTGCCGGTGCCGCGATCGCCGAACACCATGACGCCGCCCAGCCGCGGCTCCACCGCCGCCATCAGCAGCGCCTGCTTCATTTCAACCTGGCCGACAATTGCCGAAAACGGGAAGGGAGATGTCATGCTGTCCATCTAGCATGACAGTCTGTCTCGACAAGCGTGGGTTATGCGAAGGGGGCGTCGATGCTGGTCGGCGGCACGGTGAACCATGTTGGCCCGGCGTCGGTCATGTGGAAGCAATCTTCCAGCCGGACGCCGAATTTGCCGGGCAGGTAAAGCCCGGGTTCGTTGGAAAAACACATGCCGGCGGCGAGCGGCGTCGCTTCGCCATGGACGAGGTTGACCGGTTCATGGCCGTCCATGCCGATGCCATGGCCGGTGCGGTGCGACAGGCCGGGCAATTGATAGCCGGGGCCGAAGCCCTTGCTTTCATAGAATCGCCGCACACTGTCATCGATGCTGCCGGCGGGCGCACCGATACGGGCGGCGGCCCTTGCGGTTTGCTGGCCCTCGGCGACCGTGTCCCAGACCTTGCGGATTTCGGCGCTGGCCGCACCGGGGACGAAGCTGCGCGAGATGTCGGAGGTGTAGCCGTGCACGTCGCAGCCGCAATCGAGCAGCACGACCTCCCCCTCCCGCACCATCTGCGGTTTGCGCGAGCCGTGCGGATAGGCCGATGCCTCGCCAAGCAGGACGAGCGCGCCCTCGGGCTCGCCGCCCAGCGCGGTGGTGGCGGCGTTGATCAGCGCGGCGATGTCGTCGCGGCCCATGCCGGGTGTGATGCGCGGGTGCGCCCAGCGCATGGCGGCGATGGTCACGTCATTGGCGGCCTGGAGCAGCGCGATTTCGGCCGGTGTCTTGATCATGCGGCAACCGCGCACGACGGGGTTGGCGGATGTGAGGGTGGCGCCCGGCAGGTGATGGGCGAGCCCGTCGCTGGCGAAAAAGCGCACGGTTTCCTCGATGCCGATGCGGCCGCCGGCGGCGCCGCGATCCTTCAGTGCGCCGGCGACGAGGGCGATCGGGTCTTCATCCTCCTGCCACACACGCACGCTTGCCGGGATGCCGAGCGATTGGCGGACGGAGGGTTCTTCGAAGAACGGCGTGACGATGACGGGCTCGCCCTTTGCCGGGATGACGGCGGCGGTGAGCCGTTCGCTGCGCCACCATTGCACGCCGGTGAAATAGTCCATCGACGCGCCGGGTTCGAGGATGATGGCGGCGATACCGGCGCGGGCCATCAGGTCCTGCGCCCGGGCGATGCGGGCGGCGCGTTCGGCGGGGCCGATGGGTTTGGCGTCGGTGGTGATGGATTTGAGGTCACCCGTATCGACAGCAGTGGCTATGGCGGCGGCGCGGGCGATGCGCGGGGTGAGGGCGAGCGCCGACAGGGCGAGGGCGGCGGTGCCGAAGCGGCGGCGGGAGAGGGTGCTGGTCATGCCGCATCCTTTCCGGCGCGCCCGGCGAATGCAAGCGCCGTGTCGGCGGCCTCGGCGGCTCAGGCGCGCTGGACGGCGGCGGCGAAACAGCCGGGCCGGGCGAAATGCAGGTGGACGAAATCCACGTCGTGGCGGTCGAACAGGTTTTGCAGGTGCGGCGCCAGCGCGGTGCCATCGACGACATCGGCATCGACCATCATCGCCGCTGCGTCAAAAGCGCGGACGGACAGCAGCCGGCGGGCGAGAACGGCGGGGATTTCGCCGGTTTGCGGGTGGGCCATGGCAGCACCCTGCCGCAGGTAGATGGCGTGGCTGGCGGCATAGGGCGTGTTGCCGGCGAGGTGACGGTGGTTGACGAGGATCAGCATGTCGCCGGGTTCGGCATCGGCAAGGCTGGCGCGGCAGGGGAAGCCGGGGGTGCTTGTCGCCACCACACGGCGGGCGCCGCGCGCCGCGAGTTCAGCGTCGGACAGGCCGAACAGCGGCGCATAGGGCGCGGGATCGAGCGCGGTGATGCGGAAATTCATGGCCAGCCTCCGGTGCCTATGGGGATTGGCAACGGATAAGCGGTGGTGCGGCGCGTGTCTGGCGGTTTCCGGACGCGGCGCTGCCCTCCCGGTGCAAAAGCAACGGGAGGGCCAAGAGCGCGATCGGGTCAGAACTTCGTGCCGACCTTCAGCCCGATGGTGCGGGGCCGGATGACGTTGGTGTAGAAAATGCCGCCCGACTGGGTAAGGCCATCGGGGTCGCCGCAGACGGTTTCACCGCATTGCACGCCGCGGGCGATCTGGCCGTTCACATCGAAGATGTTGGTGGCGAACAATTCCGCCGTCCAGTTTCCATGTTTGACGCCAATGCTGAAATCCGCCGTTGTATAGGCGGCCAGATCGCCGACGATCGGGCGGATGGCGGTGCGCAGGTCGCCGATCTTGTTGCCTTCATAAACGACGACCCCCTGGATATGCGCCGTGGTGCCCTCGCCAAGCCCGAATTCATAGCGAGCGATGCCATTGGCCTTGAATTGCGGCGTTTTTGGCAGGCGTGACCCCGATGGCGCGAGCAGCGCGTTGGCGGTGCCGTCGCTGCCGGGCAGGCTGCAATCAAAGGCAGCGTTGGCGATCTTGCAGAACGGCGTGATCAGCTTGGCATCGCTGTAGCTGCCGCCGGCGCTGAGCGTCAGGCCATCGATGGGCAGCCAGTTGAAATCGAACTCCACGCCGCGGATGCGGGCATCGCCGGCGTTGCGCACTTCCGACAGGCCGTTGAGCCCGAGGAAGGACAATTGGATGTTCGACCAGTTTTCCTGGAAGATCGCGCCGTTGAAGCGCAGGCGGTTGTCGGCCCAGCTGGTTTTCCAGCCGAATTCGAAATTGTCGAGCTTGTCGGCGGCATAGGGCGGCAGCGTGCCGCGCCGGTTGACGCCGCCGGGGCGGAAGCCGCGCGAGAAGGTGAAATAGACCAGCGCGTCATCGTTGATTTTATAGGTGAGATTGACCTTTGGCAGC
>JBBQPR010000051.1:0-23250 GCA_038217075.1 Sphingomonadales bacterium | reverse complement strand
GCCCGAGTGCGCCGGAGCCCGCCCCGCTCTTGCAACCCCGGCGGCGTGCCCCGACACTGATGCCATCGCCCGCCGACCGGGCATCGACCGCAAGGACCACGCGATGACAGACATTATCCGGCTTTGTCACCTGATCGACGGTGAGCGGGTGGACGGCGATTGCCCCGGCGAACGCCGCAACCCGTCGAACACCAACGACATCGTCGCGCTGACGCCCGATGGTGGCCAAGCCGAGGTCGATGCGGCCGTTGCGGCCGCCCGGCGGGCCTTTCCGGGCTGGTCCGACGCATCACCGGAAGTGCGCGCCGATGTGCTCGATCGCGCCGGCACGCTGGTGATGGAACGCCGAGAACAGCTTGGCCGGCTATTGTCGCGCGAGGAAGGCAAGACTCTGGCGGAGGGCATTGGCGAGACGGTTCGCGCCGGCCGCATCTTCAAATATTTCGCCGGCGAGGCGCTGCGCCGCCACGGCCAGAATCTCGACAGCGTTCGTCCGGGCGTCGAAATCCAGACCTATCAGCAGGCGGTGGGGGTGTACGGCCTGATCACGCCGTGGAATTTCCCCATCGCCATCCCGGCATGGAAGGCGGCACCGGCGCTGGCCTTTGGCAACACCGTCGTGATGAAGCCCGCCGGACTGACCCCCGCCACAGCTTCGGCATTGGCCGACATCCTTGTCGAAGCCGGGCTGCCAAAGGGTGTGTTCAACCTGGTCATCGGCCGCGGCGGCGTTGGCCAGGCCATCGTCGATCACCCGGATGTCGACGGCATCAGCTTCACCGGATCGCAATCGGTCGGCGCCGGCGTGGCGATGGGCGCGGCCCGGCGACAGGCGCGGGTACAACTGGAAATGGGCGGCAAGAACCCGTTGATCGTGCTCGATGATGCCGATCTCGATCGCGCCGTGATGATCGCGCTCGATGGCAGCTATCTTGCCACCGGCCAGCGTTGCACCGCCTCCAGCCGGTTGATCGTGACGGACGGCATCCATGATCGATTTGTCGCGGCGCTGGCCGAACGGGTCGCGGCGTTGCGCGTCGGCGATGCGCTCGATCCCCAAACCCAGATGGGGCCGGCGGTGTCGGAAGCCCAGATGGAAACCAGCTACAAATACATCGATATCGCTCGGCAGGCCGGCGGCCGCATCGTCACCGGCGGCAACCGCATCAGCGGCACCACGCCCGGCTGGTATGTCCAGCCGACGCTGATCGCCGATACAGAGCCATCGATGTGCATCAACACCGAGGAAGTTTTCGGCCCGGTCGCCACCACCATCCGCGTTGCCGATTATGAAGCGGCGCTGCACGTCGCCAATACGACGGAGTTCGGGCTCGCCGCCGGCATTGCCACCACCAGCCTGAAACACGCACGGGATTTTCAGCGCCGCGCCAGGGCCGGGATGACGATGGTCAATTTGCCCACCGCCGGTGTCGATTATCATGTGCCGTTCGGCGGCTCGAAATCATCCAGTTATGGCGCCCGCGAACAGGGCTTTGCCGCCGTGGCGTTCTTCACCCAGACCAAGACGAGCTACACGTACAGCTAGCGCTCGCTTTTGGCTCGCAGGGCGATCAACGGCATTAAATCGCGCATCACTGCAAGACGCCCGCGACCTCCGATCAACAGGTCGAAATCGCGGGCTTGAAATGGCATGCCGAGGATCAGCCACCGCCGGCACCCAGCGATTGTTGGCTCTCAGGCTGCTGCGGTCGCCCGGCGCCGGCGCATGGTCGCACCGGTGAGGCCGAAACCGGCGATCAGCATCACCCAGGTCGCCGCTTCGGGCACGCTACCCGCGGTGCCGAGCACCCGAAACGCGGCAAGCGTGTCAGGCAGGCTGCCTCCGTTATTGGCACCGCTCAATATCCACAGACCGTTGGCGCCCGGCGCATTGAACGCCAGGTTGAAGCCGATTTCATCCGTTCCGCTCAGGCCGAACCAATAATTGCCGGCGGCAAGGTTGGTTGCCGCGAAATCCGCGTGCAGACGCTTCAGAGTCATCGATGTCGACGAACCGATATTGTCGACGGTGGTGATGGTGCTGGTCAGCGTGAAAAGATCGCTCGCCCCCGGGGCGCCGCCATCGTCGCCGCGGATCCGCAGCGTAACCGCGAAGCCCTGTTGGTTGGGTCCGCCCTGGCTTTCGAAATCCGAATAAATATCAAAACCGCCGACCGTCACGCCGCTGGCAAAGGTAACCGCTGACAGGAAATTCTGCCCGCCGGTGGTATTGGAGGCATTGAACCCCGGCGTCAGCCCGATGGCATCGACGCTGTTGTCGACAAGCACCGTCGCCGCGCTCGCAGCGACGGGTGTGGCCATCAGTGCGACGGCAAGCAATGTGGTCTTAACGATATGCATTTGATTGGTGCCCCCCGGCGTGACGGTGATATGCAATGGAATCAGCAAGAACCGTGCCAATTTCACAACCATTGAAAAATCAATAGGTTATCGAAATTTACATTCTGCAACTGTAAAGATTTTCGACAATTTCAGGTCAATCCGCTTCCACCATCCGCACTTCATAGCCAGCTGCGCGCAGCGCTTCGAGCAACCGTTGCAGATGGTCGGCGTCGCGGGTTTCGCACTCGATTTCCGCAATCAGGCCCTTGGCCGGCAGGCTGGTGAACACGCGCTGGTGATAGACTTCCAGAATGTTGACCTGTTGCTGGTCGAAAATCCGCGCGACTTCGAACAACTGCCCCGGCCGGTCCTTCAACCGGATGCGCAACCGCGCCAGCCGGCCCGACCGCGCCAGTTCGCGCAGCAGCACGTTCGCCAGCAACCGCGTGTCGATATTGCCGCCGCACAGCACCAGGCCCACTTTCGTGCCGCGAAACCGCCGCGGATGCGCCAGCAATGCCGAAAGCCCGGCCGCGCCGGCGCCCTCGACCACGGTCTTTTCGATGTTGAGCAGCATGGCGACGCCGCGTTCCAGATCGCGTTCGCCAACCAGCACGATATCGTCGACCAACGCCCGCACCACCGCCGATGTCAGCTTGCCGGGCGTTTTCACCGCAATGCCCTCGGCCAGCGTATCGCCGTCGCAAATGGCGGTTTCACCCTTCAACATGGCGTACATCGACGGGTAAAGCTCCGCCTGCACCCCGATCACGTCGATCTTGGGATTGCGCGCCTTGGCCACCGTCGCGATGCCCGAAATCAGCCCGCCGCCGCCGATCGGCACCACCAGCGTATCCAGATCCGGCACGGCATCGAGCATTTCCAGCCCGACCGTGCCCTGGCCCGCCATCACCAGCGGATCATCGAACGGGTGGACGAACACAAAGCCGCGCTTCGCCGCCAGTTCATGGGCATGGGCGCTGGCTTCCTCGAATTTTTCACCGAACAGCACGACATTGGCGCCATGGCCTTCGGTCTGCTGCACCTTCACCACCGGCGTGAATTTCGGCATGACGATGGTGGCGGGAATGCCCAGCCGAAGTGCGTGATAGGCCAGCCCCTGCGCATGGTTGCCGGCCGATGCCGCGATCACGCCGCGCGCCCGCTCCTCCGCCGTCAGGCTGAGCAGCTTGTTGAGCGCGCCGCGCTCCTTGTAGGCAGCGGTGAATTGCAGGTTTTCGAACTTCAGCCAGACATCGGCACCGGTCAGCGTGGACAATGTCTGGCTGCGCAGGCACGGCGTATGGATGACCGATCCCTCGATCGCCCGCGCCGCGGCCTCCACATCGCCGATCGAAATCGGCAAGGGCGCAGTCGCAGGTGTTGCGGCTTCTGGGGCGGTGCTGGCGTTCATGCCCGGCTCCATACCGGCTGTTTTGTCGCATGGCCAGCAACGCTTCACCCAGCGCTTCACCCAGCGCGCCGGGTCCGCTAGGGGAGGCGGACAGTCTGCAAGGAAGCACCGGCCATGGCCAAAATCGCATTTCTCGGCCTTGGCGTCATGGGCGCCCCCATGGCCCGACACCTCGCCGCCGCCGGCCATGATGTCACCGTCTACAACCGCACCGCCGAAAAGGCCGCCGCCTGGGTCGCTGCGCACGGTGGCCGCGCTGCCGCCACGCCCGCAGAGGCCGCGCGCGGTGCCGATGCCGTGCTCGCCTGTGTGGGGGCCGACCATGATCTGCGCGCCGTCACGCTTGGCCCCGATGGCGCCTTTGCCGCGATGGCGCCCGGTGCCTTGTTCATCGATCACACCACCGTGTCGGCCGCCATCGCCCGCGAACTCGCCGAACAGGGCGAAACGCTCGGGCTCCATGTCGTCGATGCGCCGGTTTCCGGCGGGCAAGCCGGCGCCGAAAATGGCCAGCTGACCATCATGTGCGGCGGCACCCCCCAGGCCTTTGCCGCCGCCGAACCGATCATGCAGGCGTTCGCCAAACGCATCGGCCATATGGGCCCGGCGGGCAGCGGGCAATTGACCAAGATGGTCAACCAGCTGTGCATCGCCGGCGTATTGCAGGGGCTGGCCGAAGGGCTGGCGCTCGGCGAAGCGGCGGGCCTCGATCTCGGCCAGGTCGTCGATGTGATTTCAAAGGGCGCCGCGCAAAGCTGGCAGATGGAAAACCGCGCCACCACCATGGCCGCCGGCAAATTCGATTTCGGCTTTGCCGTTGATTGGATGCGCAAGGACCTTGGCCTGGCGCTCGATGAGGCCCGGCGGCTCGGCGTGCCATTGCCGGTCGGCGCGCTCGTCGATCAATTCTACGCCGATGTGCAAGCGATGGGTGGCGGCCGGCAGGACACATCATCGCTCATCCGCCGCCTCAGGCATTAAAGGCGACCCGACACCGCCAGACTGTCGCCGCCACGCCAATCAGGCAGACGGCCATCGCGCCATTCGCCGCCATCGATATCGGCAGAACCGCCCAGGCAAGCGCAAAGCCGAGCCCGGCCAGAACAACGGCCCAGCCGGCAAAGCGTTGCAATTTCTCTGCGTTGGCGGGGGAGCAACGGCTTTCGGTGAGCGGCCGCAGCGTCTTGGGCAAGGCATTGCCTTGCGATGCAAGCACCAGCCCGATGCCGATCCCGATCAGCCTGTCATTGGTTTCGCCATCGACAATGCCCTGACCACGGAGCAGCGTCAGTCCCAATGCCAACGCCAGCAGCGCCGCAGCTGCAATGGCGGCGCCATCCATCTGCTGCGTCGGCACATTGTCGATGGCGCTTGATCGCGCCGTCCGGATCGTGACGAACGCGATGATCGCCATCGTGCCCCCGGCGATCAACCAGATCAGCGCCTTGTCCGGCGCGGCGAGGAAATTGGCGGCGGCCAGCGCAAAGACGATAGCCGAGGCAAGGCCGGTGCGCAGGGTAATGGCGGATAGCGTGTTCATGCGGGGTCTCCCGTTTCGACAGGGGTGGTGCTGGCGGCCGAAGTGCCGCGGTCGGCGAACAGGCCGGCAAAGCCCAGCAATGCGTCTTCCAGCACCGACAGCTTCAGCCGGAACACGACCTGCTTGCCGAGTTTTTCGGAGGCAACCAGATCAGCCGCCTTCAGCACGGCAAAATGCGCCGACATGGTCGGCTTGGAAACGGCGAAATTATCGGCGAGTTGCCCGGCCGTGCGTGGGCCTTCACGCAACAATTCCAGCACGCGGCGTCGGGTAGGATCGGCAAGGGCCTTGAAGACGCTGTTCATAAAAATATAATTAGCTAAATATCTAATTGTTGTCAATCACGCGTTTCCGACTTGTTGCCGGTGCGCGTAACCCGCTACCTTCACCGGCATGATGAAACACCATGTGATTTTCACAGCAACCGTCGCCGTGCTGGCGCTCGCCGCCCCGGCGCTGGCCGACACCAGTTTTACCAACGCCAATGGCTATACGATCGATGCGGGCGGTAGCATCGCGCGCTTTGCGACGCTGGTTGTCGGCGACGATGGCAGGGTGAAGGAAACACTGGCCGAAGGCGTTCGCCCGCCGCGCGGCAAGAAAATCAACCTGCGCGGTCGCACCCTGTTGCCCGGGCTGATCGATGCGCACGGCCATGTCATGAGCCTTGGCACGCTGGCGTTGAGCGCCGATCTGAACGGCACGACTTCGCTGAAGGACGCACAGGACCGGCTGCGGCAATACAAGACCAAGGCCGCCTGGATTCAGGGTGGCGGCTGGAACCAGGAACGCTGGAACCTTGGCCGCTTCCCCACCGCCGCCGAGCTTGATGCGGTGACCGGCAACAAGCCGGCGTTCCTGCGCCGCGTCGATGGCCATGCCGGCTGGGCCAACACCCGCGCCCTGCAACTCGCCGGCGTCACCGCCGCCACTAAGGACCCGGCGGATGGTCGCATCGAACGCGATGCACAGGGCAATCCGACGGGCGTGCTTGTCGATGGCGCCATGAAACTGGTCGCGTCGAAAATTCCCGAACCAACGCCGGCCGAATCCGACGCGGCGCTGAAAAAGGCGCTCGAAATCATGGCGTCGGTCGGGCTGACGGGTGCCCATGATGCCGGCATTGATCCCGCCACCTGGGATCGCTATCGCCGCTTTGCCGGGGCCGGCAAGCTGACGGCGCGCATTTATGCCATGGCCTATGGCCCCGAAAACCGCACCGCCATTGCGCCCGATGGCCCGATCGGCTGGGCATATGGCGACCGGTTGGCGATGATGGCGATGAAGTTGCAGGCCGATGGCGCGCTCGGTTCGCGCGGCGCCTGGATGCGAATGCCCTACAGCGACGCGCCCGGCCAGACCGGCATCCCGTTTCACGAGGAAGGCAAGCTGCGCCGCATGATCCTCGACGCCTCGGCCAAGGGGTTTCAGGTCAATGTCCACGCCATCGGCGATGCGGCGAACGGCGCGGTGCTCGGCGCCTTTGCTGCGGTGCCGGAAGCGCAGCGGATGGCGTTGCGCCACCGCGACGAACATGCGCAGATCGTGTCGCCCGATGACCTGCCGCGCTTTGCCCGCCTCGGCATCATCGCCAGCATCCAGCCAACCCACGCAACCAGCGACAAGGGCATGGCAGAGGCGCGCATCGGCGAGGCGCGGCTGGCGGGCGGCTACGCCTGGAAAACCATTCTGGACAGCGGCGCCCGCATCGCCGGCGGATCGGACTTCCCGGTGGAACCGCCCAACCCCTTCTATGGCCTGCACGCCGCCGTCACCCGCCAGTCCCGCGACGGCCAACCCCCCGGCGGCTGGCGCGTCTCGGAGGCGCTGACCCTGCCGCAAGCCTTTGCCGCCTTCACCACCGGCGCCGCCTGGGCCGGCCACGCCGAAGACAAGGTCGGCACGCTGACCCCCGGCAAATGGGCCGATTTCATCGTCATCGACCGTGACTCGTTCGCCATTCCCGCGACAACGCTTTGGGAAACAAAGATCGACGAAACCTGGCTCGCCGGCAAACGCGTGTTCAAGCGGCGGCGTTAGAAACCGACCCCTGTTCCTGTGGGCGGAAGCGCGAAGTCGGCTATTGGGTCGCTTCCGGTCCGATCATTTTTCCGCCGGAAAGCGGCCCGCGACTCAGCCGAGCGAGACCAGCTTGTCCACCGTCAGGATCTGGGGCAGTTCTTCCTGCCGGCCGTCGGCGCTGTAGAAGACATAGACCGGCACACCGGCGCGGCCCTGGTCGGCCAGCCATTGCGAAATGGCGGTGTCGCCGCGGGTCCAGTCGCCTTCCAGCACGGCGATGCCTTTCTTCTTGAAGGCCGTTGCCACCGCCGCATCGGCCATGGCGCCGCGCTCGTTCACCTTGCAGGTCAGGCACCAATCGGCGGTCATGTAGAGGAAAATCGGCGTCTTGCTGGCGCGCAATTCGGCTAGCTTTTCGGGGGTATAGTGCTGCGCCATCAGGGCCGCCGGGGCGGATGTCGCCTGGGCCGAGGCGGGGGCCTCGACCGGCAGCAGCATGATCGCCGCCGCTACCGCGAGGACCGCGCCGGCGGCGGGAATCCAGCCGCTGTTGCCATGGTGTTGCCGGCTGCCCAGCCACCACAGCAGCAGCCCGAGCAGCATCGCGCCGGCCAATCCGGCGGTCATGCCCGATACGCCCGCCTGCCGGCCGAGCACCCAGGCCAGCGCCAGCGCGGTGATGAACATCGGCACCGACAATATGGCGCGCAGCCGGGTCATCCACAGGCCGGGCTTTGGCAGCCGCCGCCGCAGCGCCGGGATGAAGCCGACAAGCAGGAAGGGCAGGGCGACGCCAAAGCCCAGCCCGGCGAACACCGCAATGGCGTCCAGCGGTGGCAGGATGAGTGCGGCACCCAGCGCGCCGGCCATGAACGGCCCGGTGCAGGGTGTGGCGACGAATGCGGCCAGCGCGCCGGTGGCAAAGCTGCCGAGGACGCCGCCCTTGCGGATGGTCTGTTCGCCAAAGCTGCCGGTGCCAAGGGTGATTTCGAACACGCCGGCAAGGTTGAGTGCGATGGCGGTGACCAGCAACAACAGCCCGGTGATGACTCGCGGGTCCTGCAGCTGGAACGCCCAGCCGACCTGCGACCCTGCGGCGCGCAGCAACAGCACCAGCCCGCCCAGCGCGACGCAGATGGTGATGACGCCGGCGGCATAAGCGAGCGCGTCACGCCGCGCGGAGCGCGGATCGATGTTGCCGCTGGCGAGGCTGAGCGCCTTCAGGCTTAGAATGGGGAACACGCACGGCATGACGTTGAGGATGATGCCGCCCAGGATGGCGGCGAGCAGGATCGGCAACAGGGTCGGGCCGGCGTCCTCGCCGCGGCTGCCACCCAGCGCGGCGCCCATGGCTGGCACGTCGCCCGGCTGTGCTGTCAGTGCAAAACCGATGGGCTTGGCCTCGCCTTCACGCTCGATGCGCAGCACGCCGCTGACCGACCCGGTAAGCGGCGGATTGTCACCCGGCGCCACCTTGGTTTCGATGCGCAGCTTGTCACCGGCAATCGTGACCATCTGCGGCGCCGCATAGTCGATGGCCCCCTCCGTCAACGGGAAGAAATAGGCGGCACGGACCTTGTCGGCGGCACCCAGCGGCACGGCGAGGACAAAGCTGCCCTTGGCGATGGACCAGGTTGCGGCCCAATCGACAGGCTTTGGCAGGTCGGCGCGGGCCATGGCGACCCGAAAGCCGTCTTCCGGATCGGCAGCGCCGTCGCCGATGCTCAGCGGCAGGCTGAGCGTTGCGCTTTCGGGCACGCATTGATCATCGCTGCATACCAGCCAATCGGCCTTGACGGTGATGGTGAAGGCGGCGTTGCGCGCCATGTCGGCCGGCGGCGTCACCGATGTCACCAGCACATTGGGATGAGCATAGACATAGTTCATCAGCCCCGAAACGATCAGTGTTTCGGGCACCGGATAGGCCAGCGGCGGTGGTTCGGGGGTGCCTGGCGGCAACGTCCATTTGACCCGTGTCGGCGCGCCGGCATCGCCGGGGTTCTGCCAATAGGTGTGCCAGCCGGCCTTTGGCGTCAGCATCAGGCCGATGCCGAGCGGTTGCCCGGGCGCCGGCTTCAGGCTTTCGGCGATGATGGCGATGCGGGTGTGCGGTTGGTCGGATACAGACTGCGCCGCCAGCGGGGCAGCGAACAGGGCAAGCAGCAACAGGGCGAGGGTGCGAATCATGCCCGCCTTATGCCCGGGTTAACGGGGACATGATAGCCGGGCGGTCACAGCAAGAACCCGAACGAAAAACGCCCGTGCCGGGTGGCACGGGCGTGTTCGTTTCGGGTGTTGGCCCAGGTGTAGGCCGGTTTAGCGCTTCGAGAACTGGAAGCTCTTGCGGGCCTTGGCCTTGCCGTACTTCTTGCGCTCGACGACGCGCGGATCGCGGGTCAGGAAGCCGGCCTGCTTGACGGCGGTGCGCAGGGTTGGTTCGTACCGGGTCAGCGCGACCGAAATGCCGTGCTTGACGGCGCCGGCCTGGCCAGAAAGCCCGCCACCGACGACGGTGCACATCACATCATACTGGTCACGGCGATCGACGATGTCGAACGGCTGGTTGATGACGAGGCGCAAGGTCGGACGAGCGAAATACACCGTCTGGTCGCGGCCGTTGACGATGATCTTGCCGGTGCCGGGCTTCAGCCAGACGCGGGCGATGGCGTTCTTGCGCTTGCCGGTGGCATAGGCACGGCCATAGGCATCGATTTCCTGGTCGCGCAGCGGGGCGGGCGGGCCGCCACCACCGGTGTGCGCCGGGTTGTGGTTCGCATCGGCGTTTTCGGCACCCGAGGTGTAGGAGCCGTCGCGCATGCCGCCCAGATCGGACAGAGACTGGCGAGTGTCGGACATTATTCAGCAGCCTTCTTATCAGCAGTAAGTGTCGAATTCTTGCGGTTCATCGCGGCGATATCGATCACCTGCGGGTTCTGCGCCGTGTGCGGGTGCTCGGTACCCTTGAAGACGCGCAGGTTGCGCATCTGGGCACGGCCGAGCGGTCCGCGGGGGACCATGCGCTCAACCGCCTTGATCAGGACGCGTTCCGGGAAACGGCCTTCCAGGATCTTGGCAGGGGTGGTTTCCTTGATGCCGCCGGGGTGGCCGGTGTGGCGATAATAGATCTTGTCGGTCGCCTTCTTGCCGGTGAACCGCACCTTGTCGGCGTTGATGACGATGATGTTGTCACCGCAATCGACGTGCGGGGTAAAGCTGGCCTTGTGCTTGCCGCGCAGGCGGTTGGCGATCAGCGAGGCGAGGCGGCCGACGACAAGCCCTTCGGCGTCGATCAGCAGCCAGTTTTTCTCGACCTCGGCAGGCTTGATCGAGTCGGTGGAACGGGTGAGCATGGCATGTGTCCGGTCAAAGAAAGCAAAACGGCCGGGGCGGAACCCCAGCCGGATGGCGGCGATATCGCGGAAACGCCGGCAGACGTCAAGCTTTTCCGGGGTTTTTCGATACGGTGTTATGATACCCTATCGCCCACTGACCCGCTATTCGATCCGTCGTGGCGCCGAGATAATCGGCGGTACGATCCTGCAGGTGCGAAACCGCACTGCCATGGCCGATGAAGCCGGTCACCGTCATCAACTGCCAATCGCTTCCTTCATCGCCGAAACGGATGGCGGCGATATCGGCATCGGTCAGCCGCACGGCGAGAAACCAGGACGGCATCGGCCGATACCAGGATAGCTGGTAGGCGCGGGCATAGTGCAGCCGTTCGGCCGCCACGCGGATGCCGAATTCCTCGTGAAGTTCACGCAGCGCACATTCGGCGGGGCTTTCATCGCCTTCACGGCCGCCGCCGGGCAGATCGATCAGGCCGGGGAAGGGGATATCGGGTTTGTTGTCGCGGCGATAGACCAACAGGCTGTCGCCGTGCAGGGCGGCGAGCTTGGCACCGGTGAAGACGGCGCCGTCCCAGTTCATTCGGTGGCAGGTTCTTCGCTCGCGGCGTGCGCTTGCAAATGCCCGAGCGCGGTCGATTCCAGCGCCTTGGCATGGGTCGCCGCCAGCACCACTTCCGGCGCAAAGCCGGCAATGCGGGCTTCCTCCCACCGGTCGGCGCACAGGCACCAGCGATCGCCGGGCTTCAAGCCGGCAAAGCCGAATTCCGGGCGCGGCGTGCTCAAATCATTGCCGACCGCCCGGCTGAAGGCGAGGAATTCCGCGGTCATCACCGCGCAGACGACGTGGCGGCCATGGTCGTTTTCATCAGTGTTGCAGCAGCCGTCGCGCATCCAGCCGGTCAGTGGTTCCGCCGAACACAGCGCCAATGGCCCGCCCAATATGTTGGTCGCAATCATGCCGGTTGTCCCTTGCGGCGGCCCGGCCCATTACTGCGGCCCTGCACAGCCCAATGCGCACACCAGACCGTTGCTGCCACCAGCACGGCGCCACAGGCCTGATGGGCGACACCGATCGGAATGGCGACTCCGCTCATCACGGTTGCCACGCCAAGGCCGAATTGCGCCACTACCGCGCCGCCCATCGCCAGAGCGCGGCCGCCCGCACCTGTCCGCCACAGCTTTGCCGCGATGTGCAGCGTTGCCAGCGCCACGACGATTGCCAATGTGCGGTGGATGAAATGCACGGTCAGCGGCGAATCGACCAGATCCCCGATGCGCGTCACCAGATCGGGCGGCACGAATTGCCCGAACATCAGCGGCCAGGTGTCCGACACATGGCCGGCGCGCATTCCGGCGACGAACGCACCCCAGATGATCTGCACCGTCAGCAGGGCGGCGAACGGCAGCACCCAGCCGCGAACGCGCGCTTCGGTAACGCTGCCTTGCCTCCGCAGATCAAGCGCCGTCCAGATACAGCCCGCCATGATCGTCAACGCCGTAACCAGATGCACCGCCAGCCGTTGATGCGCGACCTCGGTGCGGTTGACGAGGCCCGACGACACCATCCACCAGCCGATGGTGCCCTGCAGCCCGCCCAGCATCAGCAGCGCCAGCAGGCGCGGTTTGTAACCGACCGGAATCGCCCTGCGCAGCCAGAACCAGGCCAGCGGCAACGCAAAGGCCAGCCCGATCAACCGGCCAAGCAGGCGGTGCACATATTCCCAGAAAAAGATGCCCTTGAACTCGGAAAGCGTCATGCCGCTGTTCATCAGCCGATATTGCGACGATGCGCGATAGGCATCGAACTGCGCCTGCCATTCTGCGGCACCCAGGGGCGGCAATGTGCCGGAAACCACGTCCCAACGGGTAATCGACAGGCCCGATTCGGTCAGCCGGGTGATGCCGCCGACCACGACCATCGCGAAAACCAGTGCCGCAACCGCCAGCAACCAGGCGGCAATGGCGCGGGGCCGGGCGTTGGCGGCGGTGTCGGGCGCGGCCGCAGTCAGGGGTGCAATCGAAACCATCGCCGCCCTTTGCCGCAATCCGCCGGTGCCGCCAAGAGCGTGATGGTCGCGGGCCCTTTCAACCGGGCGCATTTCGGGACGCATCGGCTTGCGCGAGCCAATGAGATAATATATCCCCATTTGCATGTCCGCCCGTTTCAGCAGCCTGCTCGACAAATCCGCGATGACGCTTTCGGGGCTGTGCCTGTTGCATTGCCTGGCCGGATCGTTGTTGCTGACGGTTTTCGCCGCGTCGGGTGACTGGCTGGGCCATAATGTCCATCTGGTCGGCCTGTTGCTGGCCCTGCCGCTTGCCGCCATTGCACTGTGGCGCGGTGTCAGCGTGCATGGCCAGTTGGGCGTCGGCCTGCTCGGCGCCATCGGCATCGCGTTGATGGCGGCATCGTTGTTCATCGCGCACGGTGGCCGCGCCGAGGTGCTGGTGTCGGTCGCCGGGGTCAGCCTGCTTGGCGCTGCGCACCTGTGGAACTTGCGCGCCGCGCGGGGGTGATTGTTCGTTTCGCTTCGCGGTGTCGGGTCCGGGCCACGCCCCCTGCCCAACCACCCACGAGCATAGCCTGAAGGGTGGTTGGGCAGGGGGCGTGGGCCGGACCCGAATTTCACAAACCCCGCAACGGTTGCCGCGCGACGCAGAAACGCCGATAACCATGTCATGTCGGTAACCCATGATCATGATCACCGCGTCCGCACCGGCCCGTCGCTGACGCTGGCCGCCGAACGCGCCATTGTCGGCGCCGGCGAACAATGGACATCGATGCGCGCCGCCGTGTTCACGGCGCTGGCGGCGTTCGAAAAACCGGCCAGCGCCTATGATGTCACCGAAGCGGTCAGCACCGCCGAGGGCCGCCGCATCGCTGCCAACAGTGTCTATCGTATTCTCGACCTGTTCGTCGCAACCAATGTGGCAACCCGGGTCGAATCGGCCAACGCCTATCTCGCCAACGGCCACCCGGATTGCCAGCACGACTGCATCTTTCTGGTATGCGACATTTGCGGCCGCGCGACCCATGTCGATGATGACCAACTGAGCGCCCGGATCAGGGAAACCGCCAGCGCTGCCGGTTTCCGCCCCGAAAAGCCTGTCATCGAGGTGCGTGGCCGCTGTGCAACATGTGCGTGACCAATGCGACCTGCCATGGGCCCCGATAGTCGTGGCCTGCATCGACACCGGCGCTCGAAGTCGCTAGCACTGTCATGAAGAATCAACAAATTCGGCGGACCTTGGTGACACAACGACCCTCGACCCCCTTGCTCGACACCGTCAACGTGCCGGCGGACATGAAGCGGCTGCGCCATGAAGACTTGCGCCAGCTCGCCGATGAGCTGCGCACGGAGATGATCGACGCGGTCTCCACGACCGGCGGCCATCTTGGTGCTGGACTCGGCGTCATCGAACTGACGGTCGCCCTGCATTATGTGTTCAACACGCCCACGGACCGGCTGGTCTGGGACGTTGGCCACCAGGCCTATCCCCACAAGATCCTGACCGGGCGTCGCGATCGCATTCGCACGTTGCGTCAGGGCGGCGGGCTGTCCGGCTTCACCAAGCGCACAGAGAGCGAATATGATCCGTTCGGCGCCGCGCACAGCTCGACGTCGATTTCGGCGGCGATCGGTTTTGCCGTTGCCAACAAGCTGAAGGGTGTGCCGGGCAAGGCCATCGCAGTCATCGGTGATGGCTCGATGTCGGCGGGCATGGCCTATGAAGCCATGAACAATGCCTATCAGGCCGGCAACCGGCTGGTGGTGATCCTGAATGACAATGACATGTCCATTGCCCCGCCGGTTGGCGCGCTGTCGGCCTATCTGGCGCGGCTGTTGTCGTCGCAATCGTTCCTAGGCCTTCGCGAAGCGGTGAAGCAAATGGCGCGCAAGGCGTTGCCGACCCCGCTGAAAAAGGCGGCGCGGCAGGTCGATGAATATGCCCGCGGCATGGCGCAGGGCGGTGGCACGCTGTTCGAGGAACTGGGCTTTTATTACGTCGGCCCGATCGATGGCCATAATCTTGAACATCTGCTGCCGGTGCTGGAAAACGTCCGGGACGCAGCCGAAGGCCCGATTCTCGTCCATGTCGTGACGCAAAAGGGCAAGGGCTATGCGCCCGCCGAAGCCGCTGCCGACAAATATCACGGCGTGCAGAAATTCGACGTGGTTTCGGGGGCGCAGGTCAAGCCAAAACCGAGCGCGCCAGCCTATCAGAACGTCTTTGGCGACGCGATGATCGAGGAAGCCAAGCGCGATTCGACCATCGTCGCGATCACTGCCGCCATGCCGTCGGGCACCGGCGTCGACCGTTTCGCCAAGGCGTTCCCGGAACGATCCTTCGATGTCGGCATCGCCGAACAACACGCCGTCACCTTTGCCGCTGGCCTGGCCGCGCAGGGCATGCGGCCATTCTGCGCGATTTACAGCACCTTCCTGCAACGCGCCTATGACCAGGTCGTGCATGACGTCGCGATCCAGAACCTGCCGGTGCGGTTCGGCATCGACCGCGCCGGGCTTGTCGGTGCCGATGGCTGCACGCACGCGGGCGCCTTTGATGTCACCTATCTTTCGACGCTGCCGAATTTCGTTGTCATGGCGGCATCGGACGAAGCCGAGCTTTCCGACATGGTGCACACCATGGCGCTGCATGACACCGGCCCCATCGCGGTGCGCTACCCGCGCGGCGAAGGCACGGGCGTCGCCATTCCGGCGGTGCGCACCCGGCTGGAAATCGGCAAGGGTCGCATCGTGCGCGAGGGCAAGACCGTCGCGCTGCTGTCGCTCGGCACCCGGCTCGGCGATGCACTGACCGCCGCCGAGGAACTGGAAAGCAAGGGCCTCAGCACCACCGTTGCCGACATGCGTTTTGCCAAGCCGCTCGACCACGCGCTGATCCGCCATCTCGCCGCCACCCATGATGTGCTGGTGACCATCGAAGAAGGCGCCGCCGGCGGCTTTGGCGCCCATGTGCTGACCTGGCTGAGCGATGAAGGCCTGACCGATGGCGGCCTGAAGGTGCGCACCCTGCGCCTGCCCGACATTTTCCAGGACCATGACAGCCCGGCCAAGCAATATGCCGAAGCCGGTCTTGACGCCCCCGCCATCGTGACGGCGGTGCTCGAAGCGCTGCGCCACAACAGCGTTGGCCTGATCGAAGGCGCGCGCGCTTAGGCTGCCTTCGCGTACGCCTGCGGTGCATCGCGCCATCCGATGCGCCGACGACAGGACCCAAGCCTATTCAAATTGACTTGTCATCCCGGGCTTGACCCGGGACCCAGCTTTTTTCTGTTTTGGCACTGCGCAAGGAAAACTGGGTCCCGGGTCAAGCCCGGGATGACAATACTGCCTTTATAGTTGCGCAATCGCATCTGGCTTGTCGCCGCGCCCCCTCGACCGCGCGGCGATACTCCCCTATGCCGCAATGCAGCATGCACCAGCCCGTCGCCCATAACCCGCGCACGCCCAGCCTCGGCGAGATATTGCTGCTTGGCTCGCTGACCGCGTTCGGCGCCGTCAGCATCGATTTGTACCTGCCGACGCTGCCCAGCATTGCCCGCGATTATGCCGTGTCACCGGCGGCGGTGCAGTTGACGCTGTCGGCGTTCTTCGTCGGCATGGCGCTCGGGCAACTGGTCTATGGCCCGGTCAGCGACAGGTTGGGCCGCCGACCGGCGGTGTTGTTCGGTTGCCTCGTCTATGTCGTCGCCAGCCTCGCCTGCGCGTTTGCGCCGTCGATCGAACTGCTCGTGGCCGGCCGTTTCGGCCAGGCGCTGGGCTGTTGCGCCGGCATGGTGGTCGCCCGCGCCGTTGTCCGCGACCGGTATGACCACCGCGATTCGGCCCGCATCTTCTCGCTGCTGGTGCTGGTGCTGGCCGTCGCACCGCTGGTCGCGCCAACGGTAGGCGGCTGGCTGGCCCGTGCCGTTTCGTGGCGCGCGGTGTTCGTCGTGCTCGGCTTGTTCGGCGCGGCGGTGTTTGGCGCCGTGTGGTTCCGGCTCGATGAAAGCCGTTCCGCCGAAACCGAAGCGAAATCGCGCGGGCAATCCATTCTCAGCGCCTATCTCGACCTGCTGAAAAGCCGGCGATTGCTGGGCTACACACTGGTATCGGCCTGCAACGGCGCGACGCTGTTCAGCTATATCGCCGCCGCGCCCGATCTGGTCATCGACATCTGGGGCTTCACCCCGGCGCAGTTCGGGCTGATCTTTGCCGGTATCGCGGTCGGCGTCATCGGCTCCAGCCAGGTCAACCGCCGCCTGCTGCTCTATTATTCGCCCGATCGCATCCTGGCGGTGGCGTGCGTGTTCGCCGCACTGTTCGGCATGGGCCTTTTCGGGCTGGCGTTGGCCGGGGCGTCGAAATGGCTGGTGATGGCGGGGCTGTTCGTCGTGCTCTCGTCGAATGGCTTCATCGCCGCCAATGCGCTGGCCGGCGCGCTCAACATCGATCCGCTGCGCGCCGGCGCGACATCCGGGCTGTTCGGTGCCGCGGGCTTTGCCGCCGGGGCGACCACATCGGCAACGGTGGCGGCGATGCACGACAATACGCCGGTGCCGGTCACCATGATCATGTGCGCCGCGCTGCTGATCGCAGTGTTGGCCTATTTCGGCATGGCGCGGCCACCCGCCGGGGCGCGCTGACGGCAATCGCCGCCAGCGCCACAAGGCCTATTTGATCAGGAAGTTATAGGGTTCGGTCTTGGCCATCGCGGCCTGCCACGCCGGGCGCGCCTGCAGCCGTTTGGCATAGGCCGCCAGGTTCGGGAAATGCGCCCCAAGCCCCTGCGCCGTGGCGATTTCGGCGATGAAGCTCATCATGATGTCGGCGCCCGACAGGGTGTTTTCGACCAGCCAGTCGTTGCTGCCAAGTGCCGCCGAAAAATAGCCGACATGGGCGCCGATCTGTTCCTGAATCCGCTCCTGCAAGGGTGCTGCGGCATCGCCAAGCCGGGCGGTATACAGCGCCAGCAGGAATGGCGTCATCGCCGATCCTTCGGCAAAGTGCAGCCATTCGAGATAGGTTTCATGCGCATCGGTACCGGGCTTCGGCGCCAACCGGCCACCCCCGTGGCGGCGGATGATGTAATCGGTAATGGCGCCGGATTCGGTCACCACCCGGCCGTCATCATCGATCACCGGCGACTTGCCGAGCGGGTGGATCGCCTTCAGTTCAGGCGGGGCGAGGTTGGTCACCGCGTCGCGACTGTAATGCTTGATCGCATACGGCAGCGCCAGCTCCTCCAGCAGCCAGACGATGCGCTGCGAACGGCTGTTGTTCAGATGGTGGACGGTGATCATGTCGTTCTCCCAAGGTTGGCGACACGCTAGCCGCTTTTGCGGCACCGCGGAAAGCGGCTATTGGAGCCGTCATGCCGATTATGATCCCCGAAGCCGAACTGGACGAAAGCTTCATCCGCGCCTCCGGGCCGGGCGGGCAGAACGTCAACAAGGTTTCCAGCGCCGTGCAACTGCGTTTCGACGTGCGCGGTTCGCCCAGCCTGCCCGATGATGTCGCGGTGCGGCTGATGCGGCTGGCCGGCAGCCGGATGACGCGCGATGGGGTGCTTATCATCACCGCCGAACGCTTTCGCACCCAGGAACGCAACCGCGCCGATGCCCGCGAAAGGCTGGCCGGGCTGGTCGCGGCTGCCGAGGTGCGGCCGATCAAGCGGAAACCGACACGGCCCAGCGCGGGCGCCAAGGAACGGCGACTGACTGGAAAGGCGGTGCGATCCGGGGTAAAGCAGTCTCGATCGAAAGTTCGCGCCGACGAATGAACTTTTTCCCGGTTGGCGTGTTCATACAATGAATCGCCAGATTGGGGCTGCTGTGGCCCTTTCAATCGGCGAGAGCGCTACCTATCTGTGTTCATCATTCAGCCCCTTAAAAGGAAAATAGCAATGGCGATCAACAAGCAGACCATCAAAGGCGGCATCGACGAAGCGGTTGGCTCGGCCGAGGGTGCCGTTGGCGCTGCGATCGGCGATGCCAATATGCAGGTCGAAGGCAAGATCCACGAATTGAAGGGCAAGGCCGAACAGGCGTATGGCCGCGCCAAGGAAGTTTATGGCAAGGCCAGCGAAACGGTCAAGGATTGGGCCGACAAGGCGCCGGAGACGGCTCGCGAGGCACGCGAACGCGCTGCCAAGCTGGCTGAAGACAGCCAGGCCCGGGTGAAGACCGCCGTGCAGGAACAGCCGGTCGCCGTGCTCGCCGGCGGGATCGCGCTTGGTTTTGTCGTTGGCTGGCTGCTCAGCGGCCGCCGCAACTAAATCCGATTGCGTTCAGGTCGGGTTGTCATCCCGGGTCGAGCCCGGAATGACAACCCTGATCGATTCTCGTCCAATCGGATTCAATGCCCCGTCGGCGTTGCCATCAGTTCGATGAGCACGCCGCCGGTGTCGCGCGGGTGCACGAAAATGACCGGCACACCATGCGCCCCCATGCGAGGTTCGCCCGTGCCGAGCACCGTGGCGCCGCGCGCCCGCATCGCATCACGCGCGCCGATGATGTCCGCAACCTCGAAACAGACATGGTGCTGACCACCGCTGGGGTTCTTCTTTAAAAAGCCGTGGATAGGCGAATCGGCACCCAGCGGCTCGATCAGCTCAAGCTGGCTGTTGGCGACATCGATAAAGGCCACCCGAACCCCCTGTGCCGGCAGGTCGAACGCCGGTGTCGAAACCGTGGCGCCGAACAGTTTTTCGTACATGGCAATTGTTGCATCGATGCTGACGCAAGCGATGCCGACATGGTTCAACCGCCCCAGCAACAGGTCGGGGGTCACATCTGCCATCGAAATACCTCCAAAACAGGTCAGGCCAACACGCTTTCGTGCGCCGAAATACCCTCGCCGCGCTTGTATACGCCCGCCGCGCGGCCTGCAAATACCGCCCGATTGCCGGCCAAATCCGTTGAATCCGCTTCGTCCGGCGCGCATTTCCGCTGCGTGAGCATGGCCGGCACCATCATGCTGTGCGGATCTGCCAGTGCCTGATTGCTGCTGCATCGCTGTCACAGGCCCTTTGCGGCACCACTGAAACACGCCACAATCACCGCCGATGATCTACATACAGCTCAACGCTATCGCCATCCTTGTCGCAACGTTCGCCGGGCTGGTGGCCGGCCTTGCCGTGCGGCGGCAACGGCGCAGCATCGGATTCTACCTGCTGGCATTCGTTCTTCAGGCCTGGTTCGCCGCGATCCTTGCCGGCGCACTGATCCTGGCACCACCCAAGGCCGCGCCCTGGATCATGGCGACCGGCTCCGCCTTTGTCATCTGGATCGGCTTCGTCGTGCCGGCGACCATCGTGACCCTGCGCCAACGCGGGATTTCCGCCGCGGTTATCGCTACCGATTGCCTGTATTGGCTGGTGGTGATGGTGGCGCAGGCAGTGGTATTGCAAGCAATCGGGCTGGTGCCGCCGCCGGCATGACAATGGCATGAACTCTGGGGGATAACCGATGCGGATGTTGATCGCGGCACTGCTGGCGCTGGCGGCGCCGGTTGCGGCGGAGCCGATATTGCTGAAACCAGCGCAGGTTTTTGACGGCGATGTGATGCACCCCGGCTGGCAGGTGCTGGTCGATGGTGATCATATCGTCGCTGTCGGGCCATCGCTGCCGGTGCCCGCCGGTGCGCGCACCATCGATCTGCCGGGTGATACGCTGATGCCCGGCATGATCGAAGGCCACAGCCACCTGCTGCTCCACCCCTATAACGAGATGCCCTGGGACGATCAGGTGCTGCACGAGCCATTGGCGCTGCGCACGCTGCGCGCCGGTGTCGCGGCCCGCGCGACGCTGATGGCGGGGTTCACCACGACGCGCGACCTTGGCACCGAAGGCGCGGGCTATGCCGATGTCGGGCTGAAACGCGCCATCGAACAGGGCATCATCGAAGGCCCGCGGATGATTGTTGCCACCCGCGCGCTGGTGGCAACCGGCGCCTATGGCCCGCGCGGCTTTGAGCCGGGCGTCGATGTACCGCTGGGTGCCGAGGCAGTCGATGGCCCGGCGCTGGTCACGGCCGTGCGCCGGCAGATCGGCAATGGCGCCGATCTCATCAAACTGTACGCCGATTACCGCTGGGGACCGGGGGAACCCAGCCGCCCGACGTTCACGCAGGCCGAGATGGCGATGGCGGTGGAGGTGGCGCATTCGGCCGGCCGCCTCGTTACCGCGCACGCATCGACACCCGAAGGCATGCGCCGCGCCATCCTGGCCGGGGTCGACGCCATCGAGCATGGCAACGACGGGACGGCCGAGATCTTCAAGCTGATGCATGATCGCGGCGTAACGCTGTGCCCGACGCTGGCCGCGGGCGATGCCATCGCGCGCTATCGTGGCTGGAACGGCGCGGAACCGGCGCCGGCGGCGGTTATCGGGGATCGCAAGGCCTTTGCGCTGGCCCTCGCTGCTGGCGTGAAGATGTGCGTCGGCGGCGATGTCGGCGTCTTCGCACATGGCGAAAATGCCCGCGAAATGGTACTGATGGCGGCTGCCGGGATGCCCAATGCAGCGGTGCTGCACGCGGCGACGGCGGGCAATGCCAACAGCTTTGGCCTTGGTGATCGTGGCCGTATTGCCGTGGGGCTGCTTGCCGATCTGGTCGCGGTTGCTGGGGATCCCGTGCGCAATATTGCTGCTGTCCGCGATGTCCGGCTGGTGATGAAGGGCGGCAAGGTTGTGCGAGACGGACCGGTCAAATAGGCTCGATTGCGGAGGCAACGATGACGGCAATGCGCATTCCTGTCCTGTATGGCTCCATGCGGCGGGACCGTGCCGGCATCCGGGCGGTGCATTGGGTCATGCAGGCGCTGGCGGCGCGCGGCCATGAACCTGTTCTCGTCGACACGATGGCGGTGCAATTTCCGTTGCTGGACCGCATGTTCAAGGAATATCCCAAGGGCGAAGCGCCCGCCGACATGCAGCGTGTTGCCGACATTTTTCGCAGCGCGCACGGCTTTCTGATCGTCAGCGGCGAATATAACCATGGCATTCCGCCGGCGCTGAAGAACCTGCTCGATCATTTCCTCGAAGAGTATTTCTGGCGACCTTCGGGCATCGTCTGCTATTCCGCAGGGCAGTTCGGCGGGGTGCGCGCGGCGATGCAATTGCGCATGACCCTGGGCGAATTGGGCATGCCCAGCATCCCCAGCCTTATGCCGATCCCGCGCATCCGCACCGCGCTGAGCGAGGCCGGCGTTGCCGAAGATGCGCGCCTCGACCGATCGCTGAAGCGATTTCTGGATGAGTTCATCTGGTACGCCGATGCCCTGCGCAAGGGCGCCCGCGCTGGCGTGCCCTATTGAAACCCGGCTGATGCCCCTTGCCCGGCCGCGAATTGTCGCGCTGACGGCGTTCGCGTTGCTCGCATTTGCCGGCAATTCGCTGCTGACACGCGCAGCCTTGGCGCAAGGCCTGATCGGGCCCGGCGCCTTTGCCGCCATCCGGCTTGCGTCGGGGGCTGCCATGCTGGCGGTGCTCGCCGCGCGTCGCGGCCTGCCGATCCGGCCGCGACGGGATGATTGGCCCGGTATTGCAGCGCTGTTTCTCTACGCCGCCGGCTTTTCCTTTGCCTATCTGCAACTCACCACGGCCACTGGCGCCTTGATCCTGTTCGCGGTGGTGCAGCTTTCGATGATCGCTGCCGCAACGGCTGCAGGTCGGCCCCCCGGCCGTATCGAACTGCTCGGCATCACGGTCGCGCTGGCCGGGCTGGTCTGGCTGCTCGCGCCCGGTCTGGCGGCGCCCAGGGTCGTGGCGCTGTTGCTGATGCTCGTCGCCGGTGTGGCGTGGGCGGGCTATACCTTGCTGGGCAGGGGCGCCGGCGACCCGGTAGCGCGTTCGGCGCGCAACTTCATCGGGGCGACACCGCTGGGCCTGCTTTTACTGCTGCCGTCGGCATCGGTCCCCGCCAGCGTCGCCGGCATCGGTCTTGCCGTTGCGTCGGGGGCGGTCACGTCGGGGCTTGGCTATATCGCCTGGTATGGCGTGCTGCCCCGGCTGGGCGTCACGACAGCGGGCATCGTGCAATTGCTGGTGCCAGTCGTTGCCACCATCGGCGGGGCGCTATGGCTGGGCGAGGCGCTTTCCACCCGGCTGTTGGTCGCGACGGCGATCATATTGCTGGGCATCGGCATCGGCGCGCTGGGCATAGGTCGGGGGCAGGGGCGGGGGCCGGCACCCTCGAAATGAAATCCGTCGCTAATCCGCCAGATGCACCGCCGGCCCGGTGCTCTTGGGGCGGCGCAGCAGCAGCACCAGCGGCGTCATCGCCACCGTAATCCAGAACATCATGCGGAAAACGTCGATATAGGCGATCATCGCCGCCTGTTTGTTGACCGTTCCGTCCAGCATGGCGATCACCGCATCCGCACCCAGCAGGCGGGCAATGCTGCTGTCGGCCCATGGCAGATCGAACGGTGTCAGCGCCGAAGCCATGTCGGCATGGCTGATCTGGGCCTGCCGCGCCAGAACGCCAACCGTCAGGCTGATGCCGATGGAGCCGCCAAGGTTGCGCAGCAGCATGTAGAAACCGGCGGCATCGGTGCGCAGCGCGGGCGGC
>JBBQPR010000050.1:0-23918 GCA_038217075.1 Sphingomonadales bacterium | reverse complement strand
GGTGCGCACCGCCGGCAGCGAACGCACCAGCGCCACCACCGCCGCGCGGGCAATCTCGGCATTGGCGTGCATCACCCGGATGATCTCGGCAACATCGACATCGCCCGCCCCAGAGTCCGAGGGGCGCCAGCAGTCATAATCCGTCACCATCGCCAGCAAGGCGTAAGGCAACTCCGCCTCGCGGGCGAGCTTGGCTTCCGGACAGGCGGTCATGCCGATCACGCCACAACCCCAGCTTCGGTACAGCAGGCTTTCCGCCCGTGTCGAAAACTGCGGGCCTTCCATGGCGAGATAGGTCGCGCCCTCGTGCACCACCGCGCCCGCCGACCGAGCCGCCGCCACCGCCAGGCCGGTCAGCCGCGGGCACACCGGGTCGGCCATCGGCACATGCGCCACCATGCCCGATTCAAAAAACGTCGAGGGCCGCCCCTTTGTCCGATCGATGAACTGGTCCACCGCCACGAATTCGCCCGGCGCAAAATCCTCCTGCAACGATCCCACGGCGGATACCGCCAGCACATCGGTGCAGCCCAGCCGCTTCAGCACATCGATATTGGCCCGCGCGTTGAGCAGATGCGGCGGCACCACATGGCCGCGGCCATGGCGCGGCAGGAACGCCAGTTCAACGCCACCGATATGCCCTGTCAGCACCGCATCGGACGGCTGGCCCCAGGGGCTATCCACCTTCACCCAGCGCGCATCCTCCAGTGCCTCCAGCGCATACAGGCCCGAACCGCCGATGATGCCTAGCTTCCACTTCGTCACACAGTCTTCCTTCTTGCATCGATCGGCCAGATTTCGCTGCCGCCGTCCTCATCCACCACCACGAACGCATCGTGCAACGCCACCGTCGGGTCGACATGGCCGGGCTGCAACCAGACGATATCGCCCTCAACCGGCGCGTCCGGTGCCGCCGTTTCAGCCTCGGCATCAATGGCATCCACTTCGGCAACCACATCCGCCGCCCCACTCAACCGCGCCAGATAGGCCGGGTGCATGATCGCGCCATGCTCATCGCCCATGGATCGCCAGCGGCTACCCGCTGCCGAACCCGCCACAACGCGCGGTCGAGGCCCATCGGAATGCACGGCCTTCAACCCGGCATCGCATGTCACCATCGCCCGGTGCCGCGCCGAAACCACGGTCGACGCAATGAACAACGCCGGCTGGAACGGCCAAACCCCGTCCGGCCCGCCGCAATCACCATATTCCACGTCCATCAAGGCATAGCTGCCGGCCTGCAGTTCGGTGAACACCCCGCCCGCCAGATCGAGCGCATAGGTCCCGGTGCCACCGCCCGTCACCTGTTCCGGCGCCAGGCCGTGGGCCTGCAACACCGCGACCAGCACCGCCAGCCGCGCCGTCGCCGCCGCATTGGCCGCCGCCCGTGCAGGCCCCGCCACATGCTGGATATGCCCGGCATAGGCCTGCACCCCGCCATAACGCAGGCCCGCCGCCACGATCGCCGCCGCCAGCGCTGGGGCCGCATCGGGCGAAACTCCGGCCCGGTGCTGCCCCAGATCGACATCGACGAACAATGTCATATCCGCGCCAGCCGCCACCGCCCCGGCCAGTTGCTGCATTGAATCAATCACCGCCGCGACTTTCGCTCCACCGTGCGACAGCGCCGCCAGCCGCGCCCAACCCCAGGGCGGCACCGGCGCCGTCACCATCACATCGGCAATGCCACCCGCCACATAGGCTTCCGCCTCGCCCACCGTCTGGCAACACACGCCAATCGCCCCTGCCGCCACCTGCGCCCGCGCCAGCGTCGAACATTTGTGCATCTTGCCATGGGCGCGCAGCCGCACCCCGGCGGCGTCGCACGCCGCCTGCATGGCGGCCAGATTGGCCATCAACGCCGCGCGCCGCACCACCAGCGCGGGCGTCTGCCGCACCTTCACCCGCCCCAGAAACGCGCCCAAATCCTGCATGCCCCCATGTCCCCGGCGCAGCCCGCCCGGTCAAGCACCGACAGCGACAAAACACCCGCAGGATATTCACGCCCATGGACATTCGCTTCGCGTGCGGCTTCATTCGTGCCTCTGTCAGGGGACGATCACATGGCCAATCACCACATTTTCGCAGCAACCGCACTCGTCGCCCTCATCGCCGCCCCCGCACAGGCCGCACCGCCGGCCCGCACCGACCACCCGGCAAAGGCCGCACCCGCACCCGGCCCAAAAGACCCCGATACCGCCGCCTGGTGGGCCCGCATCACCACCCTGTCGAGCGACGCCATGCGCGGCCGCGACACCGGCTCCGCCGATTATGCCCGCGCTGCAAACATGGTCGCCGCCGCCTTCAAGGCCGCCGGTCTCAAACCCGCCGGCACCGATGGCGGCTATCTGCAAAGCGTCCCGATCAACGAAGTCCGCGTCACCACCGCCGGCACCAGCTTTGCCGTCATCGGGCCAAAGCGCACCACGCCGTTGCGCTTCCTTCACGATATCTCGATCCGTGCCAGCACCGCGCTGCCCGCCACGCTCGATGCACCGCTCAGCTTTGGCGGCTATTGCGGCACCGCCGCTGTCACCGATGCGGTGCGCGGCACCATCCTTGTCTGCTTCGGCGGCCGCCGCGCCGGCATGCCGGCCGCGGCCGAACGCAGCGCCGCCGCCATCGCGCATGGCGCCGTGGGCCTCATCAACATCGACGACATCGGCTTTGCCATCGAACCGCCGCGTTGGCCCGACGCCTATGCGCGCACCCTGACGCTGGCAACGGACGATAGTGCCGCAAAACCCGAACTGCCCACCATGCGGCTCAATACTGCGGCGCTGCCGGTGCTGTTCGCCGGATCGGGGCACAGCGCTCACGCCATCCTCGCGACCGCCATCGCCGCAGGCTCGCTGCCCAGCCTGGCGCTCAAGACCCGGCTGCAGGCGAAATTCGCGCAGGCCCGCCAGCAACTCACCAGCCCCAACATTCTTGCCCTACTGCCCGGCACCGACCCCAAACTTGCCGGCGAAGCGCTCGTCGTTTCCGCCCACCTCGATGGCTATGGCATCGGCGAACCGGTCAACGGTGATGCCATCTACAATGGCGCCTTCGATGATGCCGCCTATGTCGCCACGCTCATCCGTCTCGCCGAACGCCGCAAGGGCAGGGGGTTCGCCCGCCCGGTGCTGTTCGCGGTGTTCACCGGTGAGGAAAAGGGCCTGCTCGGCGCGCATTGGTTCGTCGATCACAAGACCATCCTGCAAACCGTCATCGCCGACATCAACCTCGATGCGATCCGGCCGCTGTTCCCGCTGAAGATCCTCACCCTCATCGGCCTCGACAAAAGCAATCTTGTCGACGATGTCCGCGCCGTCGCTGCGCCCATGGGCGTCGAAGTCCGCGCCGATCTGGAACCCGAACGCGGCATGATCGGCCGCACCGATGCGTCGCCGTTCCTCAAATCGGGCGTCCCCGGCGTCAGTTTCATGTTCGGCTATGATCCGGGGACCGAAGCCGAAGGTCGCTACCGGCTCTGGTATCGCACCCGCTATCACAAGCCCGCCGACGACATCACCCAGCCCATCGATTTCCAGGCCGCGTCGGACTTCAACCGCTTTTTCTACGCGCTCACCGCCCGCGTCGCCAATGCCGCCCGGCTCCCGCAACTTGCCCCTTCCGGGCCCGCAACGGGCCGGTCCCGCGCCGGGCAATAGCCGGAATTCGCACCTGTGGCAGGTTTGCCGACTGTAACCGAAATGTCACGGCACGCACCAAAGTCTGTAACATCTGTCGTTTCAGGTTCCTGTTTTGGAATCGCGCGCCTACAGCGATTTCGAATAAAAAGGCGACGTTTTCAGCAATAACGCCGCGTTTTGCGACCAAAACAGGGGCGTTTCCATGCTAATCTCACGTAAAATCGGCTTGTTTCTCGGTGTTTCCGCCATCGCCGTCACCGGTGCACCCGCACCGCTTCTGGCCCAGGCGCCGGCCCCTCAGGCCGCCGCAGCGGAACCCGATGAAGGCGCCGTCATCATCGTCACCGGCACCCGCCGTACCGATCGCACTGTCGCCGACAGCACCGTGCCGATCGACGTCATCGGCGGCGAAGCGCTGGCCCGCAGCGGTTTTACAGAAACCAACAAGGTGCTCAACCAACTGGTCCCGTCGTTCAACTTCCCGCAGCCGTCGCTCACCGATGGCACCGATTCACTGCGTCCCGCCTCGCTGCGCGGCCTGTCGCCCGATCAGGTTCTGGTGCTCGTCAACGGCAAGCGCCGGCACGCTTCGGCCCTGCTCAATCTCAACGGTTCGGTCGGTCGCGGCTCGTCGGCGGTCGATCTCAATGAAATTCCGCCCATTGCCATCGAACGCATCGAAGTGCTGCGCGACGGCGCCGCTTCGCAATATGGGTCGGACGCCATCGCCGGCGTCATCAACATCCAGCTGAAAAAGGCGTCGGGCATCACCGGCACCATCACCTATGGCCAATATGACACCAATCTGAAGGGCGTTGCCGATGTCACCGGCGTACAGGTCGGCGCCAATGGCCTTCCCGTCGTCGTGACGCCCAGCAGCAACAGCAGCAACGATATCCTGGGCCTGACCACCACCGGCAAGGACAAGCATCGCAGCGATGGCGAGATCATCACCGTCGCCACCAATATCGGCGTCGCACTCGGCGCCAAGGGTTATTTCAACTTCACCGCGCAATATTCGGATCGCAGCCCGACCAACCGTTCCGGCGCCGATCCGCGCCGCCAATATGTCACGGTCGGCGATCCCAACGAGCTGACCTTCGATCGCTACAGTCACCGTTATGGCGACGGCAAGGCACGCGATTATAACTTCTTCATGAATTCCGCCATCGATCTGGGCGAAAATTTCCAGCTCTACAGCTTTGGCAGCTATGGCATCCGCCAGGCCAATGGCGCCGGCTTCTATCGCCGCTCCAATGATGCTCGCAACCGCGATTTCGCGGCATCGACCACCAGCTTTGTGCCATTTTATCCCAATGGCTTCCTGCCGCTGATCGTCAGTGACATCGTCGATTCATCCATTGCTGTCGGCATCAAGGGCACGCTTGCCGACTGGAATGTCGATCTGTCGGCCGTCAATGGCGCCAACCGCCTGCAATATGATGTGGCCAACACCTTCAACACCTCGCTTGGCGGCAAGAACAGCCCGGTCCGGTTCGACGCCGGCAGCCTGCGTTCCGGCCAGACCTCGATCAACCTCGACGTGTCGCGCGACGTCACCTTTGGCGGGTTGAAGAGCGTCACCTTCGCCGCCGGTGCCGAATATCGCCGCGATGCCTTCCGCATCACCGCAGGCGACGTCGGCAGCTATATCAACGGGCCGTTCTCGGTGGCACCTTTCAACGCTGCCGGCGGTTCGCAGGTGTTCCCCGGTTTCCGCCCCAACAACGCGCTCGACGTGTCGCGCCACAGCGTCGCCGGCTATGTCGAGCTCGATGCCGATATCAATGATCAGATCACCGTCCAGGCCGCTGGTCGCTACGAACATTATTCGGATTTCGGCAGCACGGTGAACGGCAAGTTTGCGGCGCGCTGGGAACCGATCAAGGGCTATGCCCTGCGCGGTTCGGTCTCCACCGGCTTCCGCGCGCCGTCGCTGGCGCAGCAGTTCTTCACCACCACCTCGACCAACAATGTCGCCGGCCAGCTTATCGAAGTCGGCACCTTCGGTGTTGCCGATCCGGTGGCCGTGGCATTGGGTTCCAAGCCGCTAAAGGCTGAAAAATCCACCAACTTCAGCGTTGGCGCCGCGCTCAACCCGTTCCACGGGCTGAACCTGACGATTGATTACTACAACATCAAGATCCGTGATCGCATCGTGCTCAGCGAAAATCTCACCGGTGCCGCGGTGGTCAACCTGCTCGTCGGTGCCGGCATCAACAATGTCACCTCTGCACGCTTCTTCATCAATGGTATCGACACGCGCACCCAGGGTGTCGATGTCGTCGCCAGCTATCGCCTGCCGGAATTCGGCGCCGGCAATTTCAACCTGTCCGCCGGTTTCAACCGCAACACTACCAAGATCCTCAGCCGCGCGGTGCTGCCGTCGCTGCCGGGCCTGCTGTTGTTCGGCCGCACGGAATCGTTCCGCATCACCGATGGCCAGCCGCGTGACAAGTTCAACGCCGGCGTCGATTGGGACAAGGGCATTTTCTCGGCGACGGTGCGCACCACCCGCTATGGCGAAGTCTTCCTCGCCGGCAGCAGCGCCGCGATCACCGTGCCAAAGGGCGGCGTCGCCAATGATTTCACCCTGTCGCCGAAATGGATCACCGACATGGAAGTCCGCGTAAAGCCGTTGAAGGGCATGGAAGTCGCGGTTGGCGCCAACAACGTCTTTGATGTCTATCCGGATCGCCTGCCAGCCGGCGGCGCATTCGGCAGCAACAACTTTTTCCTGCCTTATTCGAGCCTGTCGCCATTTGGCTTCAACGGTCGATTCCTCTACGCACGGGTGACCGTCCACTACTAGACTGGGGAGAGAGCGGCCGGCAGCAGGGACAAAGTCCCGCCGCCGCGCCGAAGTCAGCAGGGCCGGGTCCGCAAGGATCCGGCTCGCTTGCTGTACGGGCCTGTGCCTGCCCGCCTTACCGCCCTATTGCTCGCCATCGCCCGGTACCAGGCCATAGCGGGCCGCCAATGCCCAGACATGCGCCGGCACCATCGCCTTCATCCGCGCCGGCTTTTCGCGGCGCAGGTGCAAAATCGTCTCGATGGCCTTCATCTCCACCCGCGCCCGGGCGAATTCCAGCCCCTTTGGCCCGACACGCGGCATCAACCAGCCAACGATCGGCCGCAGCCATTGCGGCATCCGGCGCAACGGCAGCCCACCGGCGGCGCGCTCGGTATTGGCCAAAAACCCCTTCACCGCCCCGGCGCGCTTGCCCGCATCGGCGGGCGCCCCGGTGCGCAGTTCATCGCCCAACAGCGCCACCAGTTCGGCGCCGCGATCGTTGCGCACCAACAGCCATTGTTCGCCGCTGCCGCCCATATAGCCCACGGTGATATCGGCGAGGCTGTTGGTGTAATCGACACAGGTCCGGCAGGTCAGCGGAAAGAAATCCGGCCGCAGATCGGACAGCGGCAGCATCAGGAACGGCACGGCCTTTGTACGGCCATCGGCAAAACGCAGCTCGACATGATAATCAGCGCGAAATTCCAGATAGGTGATGCTGTCCGGATCATCCGACAACAGCGTCAGGAATTCGTGGAAATTGGCGGTGGTGGTATTGTCCGAACACGGCGTGCCGATCACATACAGCCGCTCGAACCCCAGGCTTTGCTCCAGCGCGCGCAGCGCATGGACCTGGCACGGAATGCCGATGATGGCGACGCGGCGATGCCCGGCCGCCCGCGCCGGTTCCAGCAGCGCCAGCAAGGGCGCATAACCCATGCGCATGCCGCGCACCTGCGCCATATCCTCTGGCCGGGTGACGATCACCGGCACGGGCTTCCATTTGTCCGTCGCGTCCGGCGCCATGGTCAGCACCGCATCGACAGCGCCGGTTTCGAGCAGCTTCTCGCCGATCCGGCTGGTGATCCCGGTCCATTGCGCGCCCTGCGACGGTGCCCGCAACGACGCGCGGAACATCGCTTGATACGCCCCGAAAAACGCCTCGTCGCCCTTGGCAGGGTCACGTATCCGCCCATGCACCCGCTGCTCCAGCGCCGTATAATCGGGCTTGATGAACTGGCAGGCGCTGCCACAGTCATTGGGGCTGTCACTGCGCGACACCCCGCAATCGGTGCACAGCCCGCGCGGCACCGCATCCCTCAGCGGCGGCGCCCAGATGCCGGGCAGGTCGGTTGGTCGGGGATCGGTGGCCATCACGACCTAGTTAAGCGCGCGCCGCACGAAAGCCAATTGCCGCGCGTTACCCGTTCAGGCGGCCACGGCGATCGCGCGCTCGATCCAGCGGCGCGTATCGGGAATGGCCGCCTCCAGTTGCGGCAGGTCGTTGATGCACAAAAACTTGATGTCGGGCCGCAACGCCCGCTTCAAATAACGGCGAACATCCGAAAGCGGCAGATCGAACACCGCGCCGCTGCGCAGGTGAAGATAGTCGGGCACCGTTTCCAGCACGCAATCGCCCGCGGCAAGGCAGGCGTGGTTGTGCAGCGCCTGGGGCAGGAATTGGCCGATGTCGCGAAATCGGTGACCGATATTGGCTATGAAGGCGGCCTGGAACCGGTCGAAAAGCGCCGCCAGCACGGACCGCCGGATGGGATGCACGACATGGGCGCCCACAAACAACCGCGTCGCGCCAAAGCCCAGCATCGCCGCTGCATTGATCTGGGCAAAACCGTTCAACGCCGCCGGGTCGTGGCGACTTGCCGGATCGCTGAGCAAGCCCCCCAGATCGACCCATTTGCCGCGCAGCACCGGTGCCATCCCGGCGAACACATCCGATGGCGCAATCGGCCCGGTCAGGAACACGTCGTCGTTGAAATAGACAAAGCGTTCGGCCAGGCCCGGTATCCGCCAGATCATGCTTTCGATGGTCATCGAATTGAACGTCGGCAACACGGCCTCATGCCCGGCAAACAACACCGTGTGGTCGATGATCTCGATGCGGTCCCGGATCGAGGCCGGCACCTTCGCCAGATCGGGTCGTTGCGCATCTGTGACAATCCAGATGCGGCCGATCCATGGTGCATGGTTGGCGATGGACGACAGGCAATAGACAAGTTCGTCGTTGCACGCCCAGCGATGGGGGTTGGTGCCGTTTTCATTCGCCGGAACCGGGCTCATGTGGGTGCTGCGGCGGGCGGCATGCGCGGGGTCTGCGCCGTCAACCCAGGTGATGACGGCGTCAATCCGGTCAAGCGCCGGCAAAAATGTGTGGGACATTCGGGTGGTCAGGGCTTTGCAATTGGCCGGCCCACAATCGCGAACAGGTCTTGGCGGCTGGAACGGCAACGATATGCCGAACCGACGGTGCGGCCGGGTCAATAGGCCAGAACCCGCAACAGTTCAATGCCTTGGTTGCTTTTTGCACCGTTAAATCTTCAACTACATCTTCAGGGGTTGGAAATAGCCCGTCAACTCCAGATAGCCGCGCCCGCCCGGCACGGTCACGGCGCCTTCCCAATAGACCGGGCCGCCACCGGCTCGGCTGTCGAGCTCCTGATCATTCATCAGCGGTATTACCTGCAATACCAATGGCTTGCCGCGCAACATGAACGTCACCTGCGGTGCCACTGGCCACGCCGCCCCGGTGCGCGGTGACCGCCATGGCCGGGCATCGGCAAAGCGCACATCTTTCGGCCCCAGCCGGGTCAGGGCGCCCGCCGCATCGCGATACGATCCGCCCGCCCAGACCGCTGCACCCGCCGCATCGCGGATGCGGAACAGCGTCAGCGCGCCGCCATCGTCCATGTTGAGCCCCAGCCAGTCCCAGCCGACAGCGCGCGGGTTGAGCAATGTCGATGACCATTCGCGGTCCATCCAGGCCGTGCCCGTCACCGCCTCTGCACGACCGCCACGCGTCAATCGCCCGCTCACCGCCAGATGCGGGATGCTGTAATAATGGCTCGCCTCCCGCACGTCAGGCCCCTTGCGGCTATAGCCGGCCTCACCTTGCAGGATGGCCGCTTGCGCCGGGGTCAGCGCGATATTCAACGCAAAGCCATCGCCTGCGACCTCGGCTCGCCACACACCATCGCCGCCGCGCCGTAACCGCCAGTCATCCACCCGCACATCGGCGTCACCCACCGCGGCGCCCGCCAGCCCGAAGCCGGCGCGGGCAATGCGCTGATCATGCTGCAAACGCCCTACCGCCGGGTCAGAGATCGCCGCATGGGCGAAGATGATCTGCTTTGGTGCAAAGGCACTGGGATTGCGCTGGTCCACCGGCGGCCGGGTACGGAAAAAGGTGATCTGGAACCCCAGATCCTTGCCGTTTGCAGTCTTCAGCCAGCCGGTAACGTACCACCATTCGGTGCGAAATTCAGGGTGCCCGCCATGATCGCGCGGAAACTGCATCGCCACCCCGGGCCGCACCACGGCATAGTCGGGCAGCAGCGGCTTTTCCACCGGTCCAGCACCCGCCAGCAACACCGCCAGCACCAGCAAAAACCACCGCATCACCAATCCTGCCGCACGGCGTTCACCGCGTCTGCCGACAATGCCCGCCGCCCGGCCAGCACCGCCGTACCCGCCGCCGCCGCCACCAGTGCCACCGCCAGCCCGGCGAACAGCCCCCAGGGGATGCTGGTATCCATCGTCCAGTGGAAACTCTGCGGGTTGACGACATGGATCAGCACCTGCGCCATCACAACGCCCAGCCCCAGCCCGGCAACCACCCCGACCGCCCCCAGCAACGCGCCCTCGGCGGCCAGCATCGCAATGATCTGTCGCCGCTGCACGCCGATATGGCGCAACATGCCGAACTCCCGCCGCCGCGCCAGAGTCTGCGCCGAAAACGTCGTCGCCACACCGATCAACCCGATCCCGATCGCAATCGCTTCCAGTGCATAGGTGATGGCAAAACTGCGATCGAACACCTTCAACGCCATCGCCCGCAACTGCCGCGGCTCGGCAAAGCGGGTCTGCGCCGCCAGCCCGGACGGCAATCGCCCCCGTAACGCCGCCGTCACCGGCCCCGCCGCCGCGCCCGGCGCCAGCGTCACCGCCGCCTCCGTCACCGTGGCATCGCCCGTCGCCGCCGCATAATCGCGCGTCGCCATGGCAATCGCGCCGAACTGCCGGGCATAATCCCGCCACACCCCGGCAACGAACACCGGCCGCGCGCCACCGCCCAACGGCAAGTCCATCCTGTCCCCCGGCTTGACGCCGTACAGCCAGCCCATCGGCTCCGACACCCACACCGGCACCGCGCCCGCCGGCACCGGCAGCGACCGGCCCAGCAACGGCAGCTCGGTCCCCGGCGCCCCCGCATCGATCGGTTGCGCCACCAACATCACCGCCGGCTTGTCCGCCGCCAGCCGCAACGGCAATTGCCGCACGAACCGGATCGCCGCCACCCCCGGCGCGTTTGTCAGCCGCGCCTGCGCCGCCCGGTCCAGCCCTCCGGCCTCGGCACCTTCAACGTGCAGATAGACGTCGGATGGCAACACCTGCACCAGCCAGGCGTCGACGGAGGTGCGGAAACTCGCCACCATCACCGCCATCGCCACCATCAGGCTGGTGGAGGCGACAATCCCGCACAGCGCCACCGCGGCCTGCCCCGGTGCACCCCAAAGCCGCTGCAACGCCAGATCGATTGCCACCGTGCGCGGCATCCGCACCCGCAGGATCTGCGCCAGCAAGCGCCGGGTGAGCCACGGCATCGCCGCCACGCCGCCCGCCAATAACAGTGCCATCGCCAGATACCCCAGCAATGGCAGTCCCCATATCGGTGGCCCCAATGCTGCAACACCGCCGGCGGCCAACAGGCACAGCCCCGGCCAGCCCGGCGGCCGGGCACGCGGGTCGCTGGCCTCGCTGCCGCCCTTCAATGCCACTGCCGGCTGCGCGCGCCCGGCTTCGGTTGCCGGCAACAGGCTGCTCACCACCGCCACGCCAACGCCGATCCCGGCAAAGGCCAGCGCCGCTGCCGCCGGGAACACCAGCCGCACCGCCCCTTGCCCGAAATAACCACCACCCAGATCACCGCCCAGCAACCGCACCGCCAGATCGGCGAGGCCATAGCCCAACCCGATGCCCAGCGCCGCCCCGGCCACGCCCAGGATCGCGCCTTCGGTCACCACCTGCCGCACCAGCGCCGCCCGGGTCAGCCCCAGCACGCGCAGCAAGGCAAATTGCGGCCGCCGCCGCGCCACCGACAGCGATTGCGCCGAAAACACCAGGAATCCGCCGGTCAACAGCGCCACCATGGCCAGCATTTCCAGATTGACGCGATAGGCGCGGGAAAGGCTGTCGCTGCGCTGCGCCTCGTTTTCGGGCGATACCAGCGCCGCATCGGCGGGCAGCACGGCGCCGATCGCCGCGCGCACGGCATCGCGGTCCACCCCTGGTGCCAGCCGCAAATCGATGCGCTGCAACCGCCCCAATTGCCCAAACCGCCATTGCGCATCGGCGATATCGATCACCGCCAGCGCCTGGTCATCGCCGGCGCCCGCCAGCGTGCCGGCAATGTGCAACCGCCTCGTCACCCCGGCGGCGGTGATCGTCACATCATCGCCGATCCGCGCCCCGAAAAGGCGCAGTGCCGCACTGCTGACGAACACCGCGTCACCGTTCTCCGATCCGCCCGTGACTTCACCCGCGCCCGGCCCGCCCGCCATCGGCATCCCGACCAGGCTTGGCGTCACTCGCACGGCGCGCAACACATCAAGGCCCAACAGCGTCAACCGCGCCCAGCGCCCGCTACCGGCCCCGTTGCCCGCCCCGGTTCCGGCCGGCGTCCCGGCACTCGCCGCCAGTTCTACCACCGGGCTCACCGACGCCACCCCGGCTATGCCGGCGATGCGCGGGTACAAGGCCTCGGCAAAGCCAGCCGGGGTGGCGGCGCGCACCTGCAATTCGGCGGCACCGTTGACGCTGTGCACCGCCCGGTCGAAACTTTCCAGCGCGGTGCGGTTGACGACATGCACGGCAAACCCCAGCGCCACACCAACCGCAATGGCCAGCGCGCCGACGATCAACCGCGCCGGATGTGCCCGCCATTCACCCAGCATCATCCAGCGCGCCGCGGTGGCGGGATAACCGGCCGTGGGCGGCAGCAGGGCCGCGGCCCCGGCCCCCATCACTCGGCAGCCCGCGGCAACACATTTTCGTGCGCCACCAACCCGGCGGTGCCCAGCACCAGCACCCGGTCGGCAATTGCCGCCGCCCGGTCGCTGTGCGTCACGATCACCGCCGCCGCGCCCGATGCCCGCACCTGTTCCAGCAACAGCGACAGGATGCGCGCCGCGGTTTCGGGGTCCAGATTGCCGGTCGGCTCATCGGCCAGAATGAGCGCCGGGCGGTGCACCAGCGCCCGCGCGATGGCGATGCGCTGCAATTCCCCACCCGAAAGCTGCGCCGGGTAATCACCGCCGCGCCCGGTCAGTCCGACCGCGCCCAGCATCGCCTCGGCGCGCAACAGCGCCGGAACGGGTGCCGCCCGCGCCAAAAGCAGCGGCAACGCGATATTCTGCGCCAGCGTCAGGTGCGGCAACACATGAAAGGCCTGGAACACAAACCCGATCGAATCGCGCCGCAACACGGTGCGCACATCATCATCGAGCCCGGCAAGACCGCGCCCGGCAATGGCGATGCTGCCGGTGTCGGCGCTGTCCAGCCCGGCGACCAGGTTAAGAAGCGTCGATTTGCCGACCCCCGATTCGCCCATGATCGCAACGATTTCACCCGGCGCCACCACCAGTTCCAGACCGTCGAACAATCGCCGGCCACCCGGCACCGATTTGCCAAGGCCGTGCACGGCAAGCGCGGGGGCAGGGGGTATGGGCATTGGAGTGGGCAGGGGAGCGGGCGGGGCCATGCGGCGGACCTTAGCGCAGTGCCGCCGCTGGTGAAGCGCCTGCGTCGAGGTGTGGCACTTGGCCCCTTTCGGGGCTTCGTGCCTCTCCCCCGCGTGAGGGAAGGTCGGGAGGCGCTGCGGGCGGCCCGGGAGAGGGGGGCTTTTCTCGCTTTCCCCCGGACAGGCAGCAAGGCAGGCAACAAGGCAGGAAGCAAGGGGCATGGGCAAAGCCCATGCTGACGTCAGACGAGTTCGGTTGGCGCAGCCAACCGCCTCGCTGGCCGGTCTTGCGCCTGTCGGCGCGCTGCTGGCAGCGCGCGCGCGGCGCTGCGACTCACCCGCTGTTCCGCAACCCGGCTGCGATCCCGTTGATCGTCAAATGAATCCCCTCCGCAATCCTGGGGTCCGCCTCGCCGCTGCGCCGCCGCCGGATCAGGTCGATCTGCAACTCGTTGAGCGGGTCGATATAGGGCAGCCGCAGCTTTACCGACCGCGCCAGCGCCGGCTGCTTGTCGAGCAACTCGGTCTGGCCGGTCAGTTCCAGAAGTACATCGTGCGTCCGTTGCCAACCATCCGATATGGTCCCAAAGATCGACCGGCGCAGTGCCGCATCGGGCACCAGCCCGGCATAGCGCTCGGCGATCGTCATGTTCGATTTGGCCAGCACCATCTCCAGATTGGACAGTGCCGCCGCCAGGAACGGCCAGGCCTCCACCATCTCCCCCAGCAAGCCCTTGTCTTCGAACGCCGCCAGCGCATGGCCGGCACCATACCAGCCCGGCAACATGATCCGCGCCTGTGCCCAGCTGAACACCCAGGGGATGGCCCGCAAATCCTCGATCCGGTCGCTGCGCGTCCGCGACGCCGGCCGCGATCCGATCTTCAACTCGGCGATCTCGGTGATCGGCGTCGCCGCGCGGAAAAAGGCGTTGAACCCCGGCGCCTCATAGACCAGCCCGCGATAGCTGGCGCAGGCGGCGGCGCTGATGCCCGACATGGCGGTGCGGAACCGCGCAAAGTCCGCGCTGCTCAACCGCGGCGGCTCCAGGCTGGCCAGCACCGTCGCTGCCGCCATCGTTTCCAGGCTGGCGGCGGCCTTGTCCGGGTCGCCGTATTTCGACGCGATCACCTCGCCCTGTTCGGTGATGCGGATGCGGCCCATGACCGTGCCCGGCGGCTGGGCGCGGATGGCGTCAAACGCCGGCCCGCCGCCGCGCCCGACTGCGCCGCCGCGGCCATGGAACAGCTGCATGCGCAGGCCCCGCTCCGCGAACACCTTCGACAGCGCCAGCGCGCCTTCGTGCAGCGACCAGTTGGAGGTCATGTAGCCGCCATCCTTGTTGCTGTCGGAATAGCCGATCATCACCTCCTGATGCCCGCGCGCATCGGCCAGCGCCTTGGCCTTGGGCCGATCGAGATAATCCGCCATCACCTGCGGCGCCGCCTCCAGATCCTCGATCGTCTCGAACAGCGGCACCGCCATGATCGGGCAGGCCGGCACGTCGCCGGGGATATAAAGCCCGACCTCCTTCAACAGGACATAGACTTCCAGCAGGTTGGAAACGCCACTGGTCTTGGAAACGATATAGGCGCGGATCACCTCTGGCCCAAAGCGTTCATGGGCGGCGGCGGCGGCGCGCAAGATCGCCATTTCCGACATGGTTTCATCGCTGTAGCGGGCGTGCGGGTTGAACAGCAGGCGCGGCGACGCGAGCTCGCCGCCCAGCAACGCCACCCGCGCCGCATCGTCCATGGCGGCATAATCGCCCGGCACGCCGGCGATGCCGAGCAATTCCCCGACCACCCTTGCGTGGACATCGGCGTTCTGCCGCAGATCAAGCGTCGCCAGCCGAAAGCCGAAGATCTTCACCGCCCGGATCAGCATGTCGAGCCGGTTGCCGACCATCACCAGGCCGCCATGCGCCGCGAGCGATGCCGCGACCGACTCAAGATCCGCCAGCAAGTCGTTCGCCGTGTCATAGGCCGCGCCTGGCACCATGGCGGCAAGCGGCGGCGGGCCACCGGCCAGCGCCCGGTAGCTGGCGGCGGTGCGGGCATAAACGCCCGACAGCGCCCGGCGATACGGTTCATCGGCGCGCGTCGCCGCCATGTCGCCGCTGGCCTCGGCCAGCGCGAGCAGCGCCGGGGTGGCATCGACATAAGCCGCCGACATCGAAAGCTCGGCACCCATGGTGTTCAACTCGGCGAGATAATGCCCGATCACCGCGCCGGCCTGCGCCGTCAACGCCGCCTCAAGGGTCGCTGCGTTGACATTGGGGTTGCCGTCGCGGTCACCGCCGATCCAGCTGCCAGGGCGCAGGAACGGCGGCAGCTCGGCGCCGGCCAGCGCCTCCCACCGCGCATGCAGCGCCGGCAGCACCGGCAGGAAGCTGCCGCGCAGATAGGACAGCGCGGATTGGATCTCGTCGGTCACCACCGGTTTTACGGCGCGCAGCGGCCGCGTCTGCCACAATATGGTGATCTGGCGGATCAGTTCGGCCTCGGTATCGGCGTCGCAATAACCGCTGCTGCAATTGGCCATCAGCTCGGTGATCGTCGCCTCCCGGTCGATCATGCTCTTGCGGCGCACTTCGGTGGGGTGGGCGGTCAATACCGGCACGATCAGCGCGCCGGCCAACAGCTCGACGATGGCGGCCTTTTGAACGCCCACTGCCGCCAGGCTGGCCATGGCGCCGGCCATTGTCGCCTCTTGCCCGGTCGCCGGGCTGCCGCGATCTTCCGCCAGATTGGCGAGCAGCGAGAACAGCAGAAAGCCGCGCACGAAGCGCAGCGTGTCGCCCAGATCGAGGCTCTGCAAGCGGCCGCTCAGCCGCGCGGTGGCCGCCGCATCCGGCGCGCGGTGCGATGCCACCGATGCCTGGCGCACCCCTTCGATGGCGTCGAAAACTGCGGCGCCATCCTGGGTGCGGATGACATCGCCGAGCAACCGGCCAAGGTAGCGCACGTCTTCGCGGTCGCTGCCGCTGGCGTCGCTCGAATGGGTGTTGGCACGGTCGTTCATTGCGTCTGGTCCCTTCGCGATTCCGGCAGTAGCGCAAGCGGAGAGGCGCCCAGGTCCGCGTGCTCGATCCCCACCCTAAGGTGAACGATCGCCGGCCCAAAGCGGCTTTTGCCCACGGCAGACCGATTGCGCCACCAATCGGTCAACGCGGATGCCTACCGGACTGGCGCCTCGTTCAGGAACGTGGAGCATTATTAATCCAACTGTAGCGGACGTGTCGCAATGCCCCCCTAGCTCTGGCGCGAATCAAAACGGGGACATGACCAATGCCAGCACCGTATTTCAAGCCATTGACCCTCATCGCGGTGGCCGGCCTTGCCGGCAGCGCCCAGATGGCCACTGCCGCCGTTGCGGCCGCCGACGCAGCCGCCGACGCCCCCGGCGATTCGACGATCATTGTTACCGGCACCCGCGAGGCCGCCACGGCGCGCGCCGAGGAAAGACTGGCGCCCAATCTGCTCAACATCCAGGCGGCCGAGGACATCATCAAATATCCGGACTTCAACGCTGCGGAATCGCTTGGCCGCGTGCCAGGTGTCAGCATCGCCATCGACACCGGCGAAGGTCGCTTCGTCAACATTCGCGGCATCGATGGCAATCTGAACGGCACCACCCTTGGCGGGGTTACGCTCCTTAACACCCAACCGGGCGGCACCTATTTCGGTGGCGGTGGCCGCGCCGTCGAGCTCGATACGGTGCCGATCGGCGCCATCGACCGGCTCGTGGTGCGCAAGACCGGCCTGCCCGATCAGGAGGCCGAAGGGCTTGGCGGGTCGGTCGAACTGACGCCCCGGTCGGCGAGCAACGTCAAGAAGACGTTTCTCGATTTCACCATCGGCGGCGGCTATCAGCCGGCGCATGATGATGGCCGCATCATCCGCCTCGATGCGGCGGCTGGCACGCGCTTTGGCGGGCCCGACAAACCGTTCGGCATCGTCGTTTATGGTTCCTACCACGAAGACCATCGCGGCTTTGATGATCTCGAAGCCGGCTATGTCAACGGCCAGCCCGATGTGCCGGACAAGGTGTTCGATGGCGTGGATTTCCGCCGCTACAGCTACAACCGCCGCCGCTTCGGCTTTGGCGGCGAACTGGCCTATGATCCCAACCCGCAGACACACTATTACGTTCGCGCCACAAACGCCGGCTATACCGAATCAGTAAAGCGCCAGATCCTGCAGCTGAATGATCTGGGAGACCCGGTGACGGCCGACCCCGGCAATCCCAACGGTTTTATCGCCTCTGACGCCAGTTCGCGCGTTGCCTCACGCGATGAACAGGAAACCCATCTCAACTTTGTCGCCGCCGCCGGTGGCCGCAATGATCTGGGCAGCGTCGTAATCGATTACCAGGGCAGCTATACGTCTTCGACCTACCACCGCGACTATGATTACAACAGCCGCTTCCAGTATCAGGGCGCGTTGAGCGTCGCCTATGACAATATCACCAACCCGGATTTCCCGACCTTCAATGTCGGCAGCTTCAACCCCAACAACACCGGGCTGTTCACGCTGACCCGCCTGACCAACGCCACCGAGCGTGCCCATGATCGCGAATGGGCCGGGCAGCTCAATGTCACCATCCCTGTGACGCTGCTGGGCAGCGACGAAAGCCTGAAATTCGGCGGCAAGCTGCGCCTGCGCGACAAGATCGACGCGCCGGCCAACGCGACCTATGGCTTGCCATCGCCCGCCCCGACTCTGGCGCAGTTGCAGGGCGACGGCCCGTACAATGATTTCTATGGCCGCTATGCGATCGGCTACCGACCCGATCTCGCCGGTATCCGGGCGCTGACCAACGGCGGCGCGACCAGCCCCAACCCCGGCGGCTTCTTCAACGACACCGAAAACGTCTATGCCGGCTATGCTCAATATCAGGGCCGGTTCGGCAAGCTGGGCGTGCTGGCCGGTCTGCGCGTCGAAAACACCGCCGCTACCTATCGCGGCAATGTCATCACCACCGATGTCGATGGCAATGACACGATCACACCGACTGCGCGCCGCACCAACTATACCGACGTGTTCCCCACGGTGCAGCTGCGCTATGATTTTGCGCCGGACATCGTCGCCCGCGCCACCTGGTCAACGGGCATCGGCCGGCCCGGCTTCCTGCAGGTCAACAGCGCCGCCACGGTTGATCAGGGGAACTTGGCGGTGTCGGTCGGCAACCCCGATCTGAAACCGACGACGGTCAACGCTTTCGATGCGGCGATCGAATGGTATCTGCCGCATTCCGGCATCCTGTCGGTCGGGCTGTTTGACAAGGAGTTCAAGGATTACGTCCTCGCCCGTGTCCAGCGCGGCGTCGATTACCTTGGCGATGGCAGCCGCTATACCGTCAACACCTACAGCAACGTCGGCAGTTCGCATGCGCGCGGTGTGGAGGCGCAATATTCCCAGCGCTTTGCCATGCTGCCGGCGCCGTTCGACGGCCTCGGCCTTGCCGGCAACATCACCTATGTCGATAGCCGCATCGAGATTCGGCCCGGCGATTTCTCGGTATTGCCGGGCACGTCAAAGCTGACCTGGAACGTTGGCGGCTTTTACGAGGCGCACAACATCCAGCTGCGGATATCGGCCCAGCATGTCTCGGCGGCGATCTTCGGCATTGCAGGCTCGGCGGGCTTTGATGTGTTCCAGGATGCCCGGACCACCGTTGATCTGACCAGCAGCTACGCGATCACGCCGCAGATGAGCGTCTATTTCAACGCCAAGAATCTCGCCAACACGCCGCTACGATATTACGAAGGCTTCACGAACCGGCCGATCCAGCGCGAGTATTACGACATCAGCTATGAAGCCGGTGTTCGCCTGCATTTCTGACCGGCAGTGATAGAGGAGAGCAAGATGAACATCCGGGCCTTTGGTCGATTTGCAGCCACCGCCAGCCTTACCGCCGCCAGCTTCGTCATCGGCACCGCCAGCGTTGCCGCACCCGCCATGGCGCCGGAACCGCATGTCACCGCCCGCATTGCCGGTGCCGATGGCGGCTGGGATTATGCCAGCGTCGATACCGCCGGCAACCGGCTGTTCGTGTCGCGCAGCGACGGCGTGATGGTGGTTGATCTGGCCACCGGCAAGGTCACGCCGCAGTTCGTGCCCGGCGCCCGCGTTCATGCGTCATTCGTCATTCCGGGCAGCAACATCGGCGTCAGCACCAATGGCACGCCCAATACGGCGACGCTGTTCAATGCCCGCACCGGCGCCATCACCGCAACGATCAAGGTGGGCGCCAAGCCCGATGCCGCCACCTATGATGCCCGCTCCGGTACGGTCTGGGTGATGAACGCCGATGATGGCACCGCGACGATCATCGATCCCAAGGCGGCCAAGGCCATCGGCAGCGTCACCATCGGCGGCGCGCTCGAATTCGCCGTTGTCGACGGCAAGGGCCATTTGTTCGTCAATGTCGAGGACAAGTCCGAAATCGCCATGGTCGACATCAAGGCGCGCAAGGTCGTGCGCCGCACCGCGTTGCCGGGCTGTGAAGATCCCAGCGGGCTGGCGTTGACCGACAGCGGCGTGTTGATCGCCGCCTGCGCCAATGGCGTTGCCAAGACCGTGGCGGCATCGACCGGCAAGCTGCTGGCCGATATCGCCATCGGGCCGCGCCCCGATGCGGTGATCTGGGATGCCAAGCGCAAGCGCGCCTATATCCCGTCGGGCGGTGACGGCACGCTGGCGGTCATCGATGCGGCCAACGCCCTGCCGCACATCGTCGCCAAGGTCGCCACCCAGACTGGCGCCCGCACCGGCGCCGTCGATCCGGCAACCGGCAAACTCTATCTGCCGACCGCCCGTTACGACAGCAGCGGCCCGGGCCGTCCCAAGGCGGTGCCGGGCAGCTTTGAAGTGCTCGTCGTTTCGGAATAGCCGGCGGCAAAGTGCGTAGTCCGTGGCAGTTGCAACAGCATCACCACGCCGCCACGGCATAATTGCGCGCTTGCCCGTGACCGGAGATCGGGCCATTCCATGCGTGGAAAACATGGTTCGGGGAGCACCGGTATGGGCAGATTTCGAGTGATGGCGGCGACGACGCCCGTGTTGGCGGCGTTGATTCTCGCTGCACCGGCGCTGGCTACGCCAACAAATATCGTCGTCCGCGTCATCAGCCAGGGCGCCAAGTTCGTCGGATCCGGGATGGGCGGTGCGGGCATCATCGTCCGCGATGCCGCCAGCGGCGCCATCCTGGCGCAGGGCGTGACCACCGGCGGCACCGGTAATACCAAGCGCATAATGGAAACAGCGCCGCGTGACGCCCCCCGCGCCGATGCGACGACGGCGGGCTTTGCCGCCACGATCGATATCGACGCGCCCCGACTGGTGGAGGTGTCGGCGACCGGCCCGCTGGCCCAGCCGCAATCGGCGGTGCGGGTGATGGCACAGCATTGGTTGATCCCCGGCGCACCGGTCGTCGGCGATGGCTGGGTGCTCGAATTGCCGGGGCTGGTCGTCGATATCACCGACCCCGCGACCCCGGCGCACGCGGCAAAGGATGCCCCGGCCATGCACGTCACCGCCCATGTCGCGATGATGTGCGGCTGCCCGATCGAACCCGGCGGGCTATGGGATGCAGGCCGCTTCGATGTCCGCGCCCATGTGGTCCGCGATGGCACGCCGCTGCCCGATGTACCGCTCACCTATGCCGGCACGACCGGCAATTTCGGCGCAGACTTGCCGCTCGCTGCCAAGGGCAGTTATCTTGTCACTGTCAGTGCCTTTGATCGGCAGACGGGTGCCGCCGGCGTCGACAAGGCCAGCGTCGAGAAGCCTTGAGATCGCTCTCGGCGAAGCCGCGCCCCCCCGCGCTATTTCGGGTGGCTGGCGCGCCAGGCCTTCACGCCCGCCAGCATTTCTTCGACATGGTTCTTGGGCGACAGGTTGGAATAAACGGCACCGACCTTGCCATCGGGTGTGATGACATAGGATGTGCGGTCCGAATGGCCGGGCATCAGCGCCAGCGTCGCGTCATATTTCTTGGCGATGGCAAGCTTGGGGTCGCCGGCAACTGGGAATTTGTTGCGGCACTCGGCCACCGAAAATTCGGCGATCCTGTCCACATTGCCCGCTGTCAGCCCGATCAGCGTTGCGCCCATCGCCTCGAAATCGGCGGCGGCCTCGGCAAAATTATGCGCCTCGATCGTGCAGCCGGATGTAAAGGCGGCGGGGAAGAAATAGACGACCACCGGGCCCTTTTTCAGCGCAGCAGCAAGGTTGAACTTGAACGGCTCGCCGGCCAGCGCCCCATCGGCAGAAAACTCGGGCGCGGCGGCGCCGACCTTTAACGCGGCAAGCGCCGGTGTCGATGCCAGGCCAGCGGCGAGCAGGGCTGCAACCAGGGTCGGGGCGGCGAGGGCGGCAATACGCTTCATGGCGATCGGTCCGTTCTGTATGGGTCGGACCACGTTAATGCCGCACCGCCGCGCGCGGCGCCAGTACCAAAGGACAAGGCGCGTCGCGGCGTGGCAATCAGCCCCATCTGGCGGCCCCATCTGGCGGCGGCATCCCGCTGCCATCAAACTGGAAACGGCGTCCAAAGCATATCGTTGATGTGACGGGCGCCCGTGGCCAGCATGACCAACCGATCAAAACCGAGCGCCACGCCGCTAGCGTCAGGCATGGTTCGCAGCGCCGTCAACAGATCCTCGTCGATCGGGTAACGATCGCCATAGATCCGCTGCTTTTCGTCCATCTCGGCCTCGAACCGCCGCCGCTGTTCATCGGCATCGGTCAATTCGCCAAAGCCATTGGCCAGTTCAACGCCGCAGGCATAAAGCTCGAATCGCTCGGCAAAGCGCAGGTCATGCGCGCAGGGCCGGGCCAGCGCCGACTCGGCGATCGGATATTCGGTCAACAAGGTCAGCCGCCCGTCGCCCAGCCGTGGCTCGACATGGGTGACGATGACCTTGCTGAACAGGTCGGACCAATTGTCGCCGTCGAACACCGTCACGCCCAGCGCGGACGCCGCCGCCGCCAATGCGTCGCGGTCGTCCAGCATGGCGGCGAGATCGATGCCGGCATGGGCACGGAATGCCTCGGTCACGGTGATCACTTCGGCCTCGGCACCGGCATCACAGGCGGCCCCGCGCCATTCCAGCCGCGCCCGCCCTGCCGCTGCCAACGCCGCCCGGCACAGGGCGATGCTGTCGTCCATCACCACGCCATAGGGCACGCCGGTCCGATACCATTCGACCATGGTGAATTCGGGCGAATGCAGCGGGCCTGATTCGCCATTGCGCCACACCCGCGCGAAATCGACGATGCGCGTTTCACCGGCCGCCAACAGCTTTTTGGCGGCAAATTCGGGGGAGGTGTGCAGGTAACGGCGCTGCGCCGGCGCGCCCTCTGGTCGCCATTCCGCGGCAAACGCCTGCAGGTGCGTTTCGTTGCCGGGGGACACCTGCATCGCGCCGACCTCGGTCTCGACAAAGCCCGCTGCTTCGAACCATCTGCGAAGTGCCGCCTTCACCTGCCCGCGCTGCAGCAACAGGGGCCGCCGGTCGGCATGCACATCACGCCGCCAATATTCGATCGTCATGGGCGGCCTTTCCGATCCGGCCATGCGCAACGGGCTTGGCCTTTTTGCGTCGGCCCGCTACGGGCGCTACACGATTCCAACATTGCTGCAGGCCCTGACGCCTTGCGGTTCGACAGGCAAGGGCCCTTTTCATGGTAAAGATCATCGCCAGCAACGTCCGCAAGGGCTTCGTGCTCGAACATGACGGGGGGCAGCTTTATGTCGTGCTGAAGGCCGAAACCTTTCGTCCCGGCAAGGGTACACCCACTACCACCATCGAAATGCGGCGCATCGCCGATGGCGTGAAGACCGTCATCACCACCAAGACCGGCGAAGGCCTGGAACGCGCCTATGTCGAGGAAGTGAAACACAACTACCTCTACGCCGATGGCGACAACCATGTGTTCATCAACAATGAAAACTACGATCAGGTCGTGGTGCCGGCCGCGATGATCGCCGAACAGATGGTCTGGCTGCAGGAAAATTCCGAATGCTCGCTGTTGATGTTCGATGGCAACCCGGTGTCGATCCAGTTGCCGGCGCGGGTGACGGTCGAGATTCTTTCCACCGAACCCGTGGTCAAAGGCCAGACGGCATCGTCGTCATACAAGCCGGCACAGGTCAGTGGCGGCGCGCGCGTCATGGTGCCGCCGCACATCGACGTCGGCACCCGCATCGTCGTCAACACCGAAGAAGGCACTTACGAGGAACGCGCCAAGGATTGACGCGCCCTGGCGCGCGGCTGCTGATTTGGATGCCGTATATTGCGGCAGCCAAGGCTGGTTCGCGCTCGATCCCGGCGATCTTGCGCCGGGAAATGTCAGGGGGAAAGTGGCGGAGTCGGAGGGATTCGAACCCTCGGATCCGGTTACCCAGATCGGCAGTTTAGCAAACTACTGGTTTCAGCCGCTCACCCACGACTCCGCGAAGGGCGCGCTATAACCGGGTGTTGAGGCGCTTGGCAACAGCTTCCGG
>JBBQPR010000049.1:0-24165 GCA_038217075.1 Sphingomonadales bacterium | reverse complement strand
CGTTGATGGTTATTCGATCGCCGTGCGCAACCGGATCAGCATCACCAACACCTTCAGTGTGACGGCGGCCGACCTCATTCGTGAACCGGCGCTCGCTGCGGTCGGTGAAGGCGGAGACATCCAGTATTTCACCAACGGCTTCGCCACCAAGACGCAAGGTGTGGACGTTGTCGGCAACTGGAAGACAAATTTGCTTGGTTGGAATTCGAACTACACGCTGGCCTATAATTATAACAAGAGCACGGTTACGAGCTTTGATCCCAATGCAATCAATGCCGTACGGATCAGCGATATTTCCAATTTCGCCCCCAAGCATCGCATCGTGTTGAGTGGAAACTTCTCGAAGGATAACTGGTCGATCAACGCACGCACCAACTATTTCAGCAGTTGGTCGACCCAGAACGATTACCCGGGCCAGGTTTTCCGCGGCAAGGTGACGTCCGATCTCGATGTCAGCTATACCTTCGCCGATCATTACACGCTTACGGTGGGTGGCAATAACATCTTCAACACCAAACCCGACCGGATCGCGCCGACCGGTGACAACCCGATCTACGACGTGACGGGCAGCACCTCCGATGGCCAGATCTATCCGCGCGCCGGCGGACCGTTCGGCTTCAACGGCGGCTTCTGGTACGTCCGGGTTCGCGTGAAGTACTGAGCGGTCGCGACGCTTGGAAAAGATCGGCGGGCAAGCCTGGGCTTGCCCGCCTTTTTCATGGCGGCCGTTCAGCCCCGGTGCGCCGCCATCCAGGCAACGGTGCGCGCCACCCCTTCGGCAATTCCCACCGGCAATTGCGGGCACAGCGCCTGCATCGGCCCGGTATCGAGCACCGCGTCCGTCACCATATTGCCCAGCCTGAAACTGGTCAGCGGCGGCCGCGCCCAGCCCAGCGCCTTCAACCCGTCGCCCGCCCGCGCCGCCAGCCGCAGCAATGCCAGCGGCACCCGCAACGGCCGCCGCCGGCCGCTCGCCGCCGCGATCATGTCGGCCCAGTGCCCGATATCCACAGGTGCGTAATCGGCAAGATGGTAAACCTCGTCGCCCAGCGCCGCCGGCGCCGCCGCCATCAACGCGTCGATCTGCGCCACGGCATTTTCGACATAGCCATAGGACCGCCGCGTCGAAGCGCCATCGGGGTGGATGTAATAGCCCCCGACCACCGCATCGAAGAAATTGCGATACGGCTCCCCGAACCACGGCCCCCAGATCGACGTCGGCCGGCACAGCACTATCCGCTGCCTGCCGGGATCGGCGGCGCGCACCAGCTTTTCGGCCTCGACCTTGCTGGCGCCATAGGCGGTGTTCGGCGCATAATCGGTGGGCGTCGCCGGTTGATAGCCCAGCCGGCACACCAGCATCGATGAGGCATACAGCGTGCGCACCAACTGCGCCTGCGTTTCCAGCACCGCCAGCAACGCCGCCGTCCCTTCGATGTTCGCCGCATAATCGCCAAGGCCGCTGCCGAGCAGATCGGTCCGCGCCGCCAGATGGATCACCGCATCGGGGCGAAAATCATCGAACGCCGCCTGCAACGCCGCCCGGTCGCAGATATCGACAGGCCGGTGCACGCCGGCATTGGCCGGATTGCGCGGCGGCCGGCTGTCGATCGACAGCACCGCCCCGCCTTCGCTGGCCGCACGCGCCAGCAGGGCCGCCACGACATTGCTGCCGATAAAGCCCGATCCGCCGGTTACAAGCGTGCGCCGTGCCATGGTCGTGCTGCGACGCCGATCAGTGCAGCGTCGGGACGACGAGCGTCTCGGACGACGGCTCGGCCGCGTCCCATTTGGCGATCACCGCCGTCGCCACCGCATTGCCGATGACATTGGTGGCGCTGCGCCCCATGTCGAGGAAGTGATCGACGGCCAGGATCAGCAAAAGCCCGGCCTCCGGAATTCCGAAATAGGGCAGCGTCGCGGCAATCACCACCAACGAGGCGCGCGGCACCCCGGCAATGCCCTTTGACGTGATCATCAACAGCCCCAGCATGGCGATTTCCTGCCCCAGCGACAGATCGATGCCATAGGCCTGGGCGATGAAGATGCTGGCAAAGGCGCAATACATCATCGACCCATCAAGGTTGAACGAATACCCCAGCGGCAAAACGAAACTGGCGATGCGATTGGGCACGCCATGCCGCTCCAGGGCCTCCAGCAGCTTGGGATAGGCGGCCTCCGAAGACGCGGTGGCAAAGGTGATCAGGAACGGTTCGCGGATATCGCCGACCAGCCGGCGGATCGCGGGCACGCCGACAACCACGGCGCCGGCACCCAGCAACAACGCCCACAGCATGAACAGCGCCAGGTAGAAGCTGCCGATGAACTTGCCAAAGGTGACAAGGATGCCCAGCCCCTCGATAGCGATGGCCGACGCCACCGCGGCGAACACCGCATAGGGCGCGACGTTCATCACATAGCCGGTCACCTTCAGCATCATGTGCATCAACGCATCGAGCCCGCGGATAATCGGCTTGCCGGCATCGCCGATGGAAATCAGCGCGACGCCGGCGAACAGCGAAAACACCACGATCTGCAAAATCTCGTTGGTCGCCATCGCCTCGATGATCGATTTGGGCACGATATGGCCAACGAATTCCTTCAGGTCGAAGGCCTTGCTGGAAACGCCCGAAACCGCGTCCGCCGCCGGCAGCGCCAGCCCGACGCCAACCCCCGGCGCCAGCAGATTGACCATCAATATGCCCAGCGACAGCGATACGATCGACGCGGTGATGAACCAGGCCAGGGTGCGCACGAAGGTGCGGCCAACCGCGCCGCCGCTGCCCATGTGCGCGATGCCGACGACCAGCGTTGAAAGCACCAGCGGCGCGATGATCATCTTGATCAACCGCAGGAAGACATCGGTGATGATGCCCAGATAGCCGGCGATTTCCCTGGCCTGTTCCGGCGACGTCGCCAGCCGGTTGATGGCATAGCCGGTGACAAGGCCCAGAATGAGCCCGATGATGATATAGCGGGTGAGGCGATTGGTATTCATGGCTGTGCAGGCTTCCGGTCTGCCGCCGCGCCGGTCAAGCGCTTTTCGTGCAATGAACGCCCCGGATGCCGCGCCCACCGCCACAAAACCCCGGCTTTTGCGGCGGCACCAAAGCCTGTAGGGATGGCGCCATGATCACATTCCGCACCCTTTCGCTGCCGCTCCTCCTCGCACTCGCCGCGCCCGCTGCCGCCGCCCCCGGCGACGCCACGCAGGCGAAGGCCATCCTGATGAAAGGCGTCGGCTTTGCCACGGTGCAGGGACGCGGCCAGGTGCCGGCCTATGCCGAATATCTGAAATCGGTGCTCGTCGCCGGCGGCTTTGCGGCCGGCGATATCGCCATCGAACCGGTCGGCGAAACCGCCAATCTCCACCTGATCTGGAAGGGCAGCGGCAAGAAACCACCCATGGCCGTCGCCGGCCACATGGATGTCGTGGAGGCCGATCCAAAGGATTGGGTCCGCAACCCGTTCACCGCCATCGATGAAGGCGGTTACATCTTCGGCCGCGGCGCCGGCGACAATAAATTCGACGTATCGATGATCATCGCCACCCTCGTCCGGCTGAAAAGCGAAGGCTTCAAGCCCGGTCGCGACATCCATCTGTTCCTGTCGGGCGATGAGGAAACCGCCGGTGTCACTGCCGAAATCCAGGCCAAACAGGCCAAGGCAGCCGGCGTCGAATTCCTGCTCAACGACGATGCCGGCGGCGGCGGCCTCGATGAAAAGGGCGTCCCCGAAGGCTATGGCCTGTCGGCAGCCGAAAAAACCTATGCCGATTATCATGTCATCGTCACCAACCCCGGCGGCCACAGCAGCCGGCCGACCGCCACCAACGCCATTGCGCAACTCGCCGCCGCCGCCATCCGCATCAACGATTATCGCTTCACCCCGCAGATCAACGATATCACCCGCGCCTCACTGACCGCGGCGGGCAAAAAGGCCGGGGGCAGCATCGGCGCCGCGATGATCGCCTTTGCCAAAAACCCCGCCGACGCCGCCGCCATCACCACGCTGCGCGCCGAACCCGGCCTCATCGGCCAGATCGGCACCACCTGCGTGCCAACCATGGTCACCGGTGGCCATGCCCCCAACGCCCTGCCGCAAAAGGCCGACATGCTGGTCAATTGCCGCATCTTCCCCGGCGTCAGCGCCGAAACCGTCCGCGCCGAGCTCGAAAAAATCGTTGCCGATCCGGCAGTCACGGTCGCCACCGGGCAGCAATGGGTGTCCACCCCGCCATCGCCGCTGCGCCCCGATGTGGTCGGCGCGGTCAACAAGGCGGTCGCCGCCGCCTATCCGGGCATCGTGCCGGTGCCATCGATGGATGCCGGCGCCAGCGACAGCGTCTATTACCGCGCGCTCGGCATCCCGTCGTTCGGCACCAGCGGCCTGTTCATGAAGGAATCGGACGTGTTCATCCACGGCCTGAATGAACGCGTGCCGGTCGCCGCCATCGCCCCGGCGCTGACGCATTGGCACGTGCTGCTGACCGAACTCGCAAAATGACCGCGCTGCGCGCCGTGCCTGCCATCGACCCCCAGGCCGGCGAAAGCCTGCCCGGCTGGGTCTATCATGACGCGGAATTCTTCGCCGCCGAGCAGGTCCGGCTGCTGCGCCAGGCCTGGCAGGTGGTCTGCCACATCAGCGACATCCCCGGCCCCGGCGACTGGCGCACGCTGGAATATCTGGGCGAATCCATCATCACGGTGCGCGGCGATGATGGTGCCATCCGCGCCTTTGCCAATGTCTGCCGGCACCGCGGCTCGCGGCTGCTCGATGGCGACGCCGGTTGCGCCAAACGCCTCGTCTGCCCCTATCACGCCTGGACCTATGGGCTGGATGGCCGGCTGATCGGCCTGCCCGAACGCGGCCAATACCCCGGCCTCGTCCTCGCCGATCACGGCCTTGTCCCGGTCGATTGCGAAATCTGGGCGGGGTTCGTGTTCGTCCGGCTGGACAGCGACGGGCCCTCCGTCGCCACCATGATGGCGCCCTATCAGGCCGAAATCGACCCCTATCGCTTCGAGGATCTGCGCGCGCTCGGCCGCGTCACGCTGCGCCCCCGCCCGGTCAACTGGAAGGCGATTGCCGACAATTATTCCGATGGCCTGCATATCCCCGTCGCCCACCCCGGCCTGAAACGCCTGTTCGGCACCAGCTATGGCATCGAAGCCCAGGCGCATTGCGACAAGATGTGGGGCGATATGGGAACAGTCGGCACCGGTTGGAGCGAGCAGGCCTATCGCCGCCTGCTGCCGCGCGTCGATCATCTCGATGACGGTGCGCAAAACCGCTGGCTGTATTTCAAGCTGTGGCCCAACGTCGCCTTCGACATCTACCCCGATCAGGTGGATTTCATGCAATTCCTGCCGGTATCGCCGACCGAAACCATCATCCGCGAAATCAGCTATGCGCTGCCCGATGATCGCCGTGAAATGCGCGCCGCCCGCTATCTGAACTGGCGCATCAACCGGCAGGTGAATGCCGAGGATACGGCGCTCGTCGGCCGGGTGCAGGCCGGCATCGCCTCATCGATGTTCACGCCGGGGCCGCTGGGCGAAGGCGAAGTCTGCCTGCGCGCCTTTGCCGCCCGCCTGCGCCGGCTGGTGCCGGAGGCCCGCCAACCGACCGCCCCGGCGGCGGGCTGGTTCACCGGCGTTGATCGCCGCTGCTGATCGGCCCTTTCAAAAAAATCATCGCGACATGGCAAATCGCTATTAACCAAGTTTGCGCGCGGCCGTTGCTGGGGGTGACAACCCAGGAGACGCCCCGTGAAAAAAAGCTATTACATGATCGCCGGCCTGGTCGCCGCAATCGGTCTGGTTGAACTGCAACTGGTTGTGCCGTCGCAGGCCAGGCCCGTCGACGAAATGAGCAGCGCAGAATTTCTGGCGACCGCCAAAAAGGCCGTCCCGGCGGCACGCGCCGTGCCGCCACGCACCGCCGTCGCGGCTGCCAGGTCGCACGCGACACCCCGACGCGCCGCCGCCACCACCGCCACCACCGCGCCCGGCGGGGCGTCACCAGCCACGACGGCGCTGCCCTTCACCGCCGGGCTCGGCGAGCCCCTGCCCATTCGCCTCATCAGCGCGGACGATGCCCAGGCGGTCGCACCGGGCGGCTTTGGCGATGCCGGCAGCCTGCTTGCCGCCACATCCCGGGCCAGCGCCTTTGTCCGCTTGCCCGGCGACCGCCCGAGCCCGGTAACCGCCGCCTTTGGCGCACCCTATGGCGCCTTCGCGGTCGCCTATATCGCCGGCGTGCCTGTCGATACGGGAATCGGCAGCGATGTCGGCAATCCGATCGGCACCGATCCCGATGCGGCGCCGACGACTGGCGACAACGTCATGGCCGGCGATAACGCCATGGCGCCGGCGATCACGGGAAATGCCGCACCTGCGGATCAGGCCGGCGCAGACGGTCGCTATCTCGACGGGCTTTCCGGCTATGCCGCCGGCGTGCAGGCATCGCCCGATTATTTTGCCACCGATGCCTTTGCCCCCAGCGCGATGATGAGCAGCGTGCCCGACAGCCAGACCTGGGCAACGCTGATCACCGGGCTCGCGCTGGTCGGCTTCACCATGCGACGCCGCAACGGCCTGCGCCACGTTTCAAGCTGAAATCGGCCACCGCGGCCCGGCCGCCGGCAATCCCGATCATGTTCCAGCCTCGCCGCCGGCCCGATGGTCGGCGGCGAGGCGACGGTCGATTTCAATGGCAAAGCGACCCTCAACCTCACCGCGCCGACATCCGGCACCCTTGCGGGCGTGCTGATCTATCAGGGTCGCCGCAGCGTCAACACCAACAATGTCAGCAAGATCAATGGCGATGCCGCATCGAAATTGCAGGGCGCCATCTATTTCCCGAACCAGGGCGTCGATTTTGCAGATATCAATGTTCAGTGCAACGGCAAGTTATTGATTTTCAGAGTGAACGCCATCACATTCAGTGCGCAGCGCCGGGGTTCTCCGCCCTGACGCCACCTGCCGGCGACCAGAAATCGCAACTGCGACTATCGCCCGGCCACCGTCGAAAAATCAATTCTATGCGACATCTTTCGGTGCGCCGGCGGCGGCTGCAACCGCATACGTATTATTACGGATCAAGAAACCATTGACTCTTTGAGCGATTTTTTGTTAACTTACCCATAAGATTTGATTAACAGCTGTGGTTCGGCAGAGTTATGCCGCTCGCCATGGTCAGATCACTTGCCAAAGCATGGGGGTTTGCAAAATGGATGCAAGAGCGGCAGCGTCCGAAGCGCAGGGCATGCTTTCCGGGTTGGCGCGCCTCGTATCGAACAGTCGCGGCGCCGTGGCCGTTGAATTCGTCCTGGTATTGCCATTGCTGGGCGCCTTGCTGTTCGGCATCACCAAGTTCGGCACCGCCTATACCAACCGCCTGACCCTGACCGATGCGACTCGCGTCGCCGTGCGCCAGCTCGCGGTCGGCCGCAGCAGCACGACGAGCTATACCGATGCCATGAATGCCTTCAAGGCCGCAGCGCCTCGGCTTGATCCGGCGAAATCCGTCTTCACCGCCTCGGTCAATGATGTGAACTGCAGTTCCGACGCCGCCTGCAACGTGCTGCTTCTGGCGGCCACCGGGCTGCAGGCCAAGATCAACGCGACCTACCCGTGCGATATTTCGATCATGGGCACGGATTACGCGCCGAATTGCAAGGTTGCGGCCCAAACCATCGAACGCATCGAATAACGCCGTTTCCGGTTGAACGGCCGCCGCCGCCGCGCCGCCTGATTTACCGCGCTTACGCCCGGGGATGGGCGTTGCGATACACATCCAGCAACTGCGCCGCATCGACCGCCGTATAGACCTGCGTCGATGACAGGCTGGCATGGCCCAGCAATTCCTGAATCGATCGCAAATCCGCACCGCGCGCCAGCAAATGCGTCGCAAAACTGTGCCGCAGCGCATGCGGCGTGGCGCTCGCCGGCAGGCCCAGCGCCGGGCGCGCCGCACGGACGGCGCTGCGCACGATGCCCGGATCCAACGGCCCGCCACGCACCCCGCGGAACAACGGCAGATCCCGCGCCGGCGGCCAGGGTGACAGCGCCACATAGGCCAGGATCGCCTCGGCCACCACCGGCAGCAACGGCACGCCCCGCGTCTTGTTGCGCTTGCCGGTCACGGTGATCGTGTCGCCCAGCGGCAGCACCGCACCGGTCAGCGACAGCGCCTCCGCAATGCGCAGCCCGGCGCCATACAGCAACAGCAACACCGCCGTATCGCGCGCCGCTGTCCATGGCGAACGCGCATCATCGCCCACCGCCGCGATCAAGTCACCGACATCGCCGGGCGACACCGGGCGCGGCACCCGGCGCGGCAGCTTGGGCGATTTCAACCCGGCAATCCCGTCGCACCCTATGCCATGGTGCCGCCGCGCCCAGGCAAAGAACGTCCGCAGCGCCGAAACCGCGCGGGCGATGGAAACATTCGCCAACCCGTCGCCACGCCGCGACGCCAGAAAGCTGCGGAAATCGGCCGGGCTCAGCACCGCCAGTTGCGCCGCCGCAACCGCGCCGCCCAGATGCTGCGACAGGAAATCGCCGAACTGCTCCAGCGTCAGCGCATAGGCGCGGACGGTATGCGGCGACAGGCGGCGGGCATCGGCAAGGCTGGTCAACCAGGCGGCGGCCAGCGCATCCAGCGTAACCGGCGCATCAAGGCCCGCCGCGCTCATGCAGGCCCCGCCCGCCTCACAAAATCGATTGCCCGGTCTTGGCCCAATCGCTCAAAAACGCCTCCAGCCCCTTGTCGGTCAATGGGTGGTTGGCCAGCGCCCGGATGACGGCGGGCGGCATGGTGGCGACATCGGCGCCCAGCTTTGCCGCCTGCAACACATGCACCGGGTGGCGCACGCTGGCGACCAGGATCTCGGTTTCAAAGGCGTAATTGTCATAGATCATCTTGATGTCTTCGATCAGCTGCATGCCATCGAAACCAATGTCATCCAACCGGCCGACAAACGGCGAAATGAACGTCGCACCGGCCTTGGCCGCCAGCAACGCCTGGTTGGCCGAAAAACACAAAGTCACATTGACCATGGTGCCTTCGTCGGTCAGCGCCTTGCACGCGGTCAGTCCGTCGATGGTCAGCGGCAGCTTGATGCAGATATTGTCGCCCAGCTTCTTCAGCACTTCGGCTTCGCGCAGCATGTCGGCGGTCTTCGTCGCCACCACCTCGGCCGACACCGGGCCATCGGTCAGGCTGGCGATTTCCTTGATGACTTCCAGGAAATTGCGGCCGGATTTGTGGATCAGCGACGGGTTGGTCGTCACCCCGTCCAACAGGCCCGTGGCGGCCAGCGACGCGATTTCGGCAGTATCGGCGGTATCGGCAAAAAACTTCATGCGAGGGCCTTTGGTGGTTGGTGCTTGCAGCCGGTGCGCGGCGTTGGTCCTTCCCTTAGCCGAACAGCGCGCGCATGGGAAACCACGCTCCAGCAAGATTTACATTCGCCGCCAGACATGTCAGGATCATCAGTTCAAAATGGGGGCTTGCGATGACAATCACCCAATTGCAACAGGCACTTGCGGCGCGCGGTTTCGACCCGGGACCGATCGATGGCGCGATGGGCAGGCTCACAGCCGCCGCAATTACCGCCTTTCAGGCCGCCAATGGCCTTGATCCCGATGGCATTGCTGGCCCGCTCACCCAGGCGGCGCTGGGCGCGGCACCGGCACCGGCGGATTCGCTGCAATCGCTCGCCATGCCATGGTTCCTCGAGGCCCAGCGCTGCATTGGCGTCACCGAAGATACCGGTCCGGGCAGCAACCCGCTGATCATCGGCTGGGGCCGGCGGCTTGGCATCAGCTATACGGACGATGAAGTGCCGTGGTGCGGGCTGTTCGCCGCGCATTGCATCGGCCTCACCATGCCCGGCGAAGCGCTTCCCACCAATCCGCTCGGCGCGCGAGCATGGTCCGGCTTTGGGGTGCCATGCCCGGTGCCGCAACCGGCGGCGGTGATGGTGTTCTGGCGCAAATCGCCGGCCAGCGGGCTCGGCCATGTTGCCTTTTACGTGGGGGAGGATGCGAACAGCTACCACATCCTGGGCGGCAACCAGTCAAACGCCGTCAATGTCATCCGGATCGCGCGTGGCCGCCTCGTCGGCGCGCGCTGGCCGCGCGGTGCCCCGCCGCCAAGCGGTGAACAGCGCATCGTGATGGCGGATGGTCGGCTATCGGTGAACGAAGCGTAGGACCAGCAAAGCCCAGTACCAGCGAAGCCTAGGCCGAACGCAGCACCCAATCATAATCCAGCGGCGTCACCACGGCATTATAGCGTTCCTGCTCCACCCGCTTCATCGTGGCGAACATCTCCGCCGCGCGGCCGCCCCAATAATCCGCCAGCAAACCCGAACTTTCGAACAGCGCCAGCGCATGCGCCCAATCGGTCGGCAGACGCTCCCCCGTCGCATAGCCATCGCCGGTCACCGGCGGGCCGGGGTCGATTTCATGGGTCAGGCCGTGGTGGATGCCGGCCAGCACGCTCGCCACCGCCAGATAGGGGTTGGCATCGGCGCCCGACAATCGATGCTCCAGGTGCCGCGACGCCGCCGGGCCTGCCGGCACCCGCAACGGCACAGTGCGGTTGTTGACCCCCCAACCGGCGCGCACCGGCGCATAGCTGTTGGGCCGGAACCGGCGATAGCTGTTGGAATTGGGCGCAAACACCGCAATCGACGCCGGCATCAACATCGCCGCGCCACCGATGGCATGGTGGAGGTGCGCCGACCCGGCGGCATCGGCCGACGCAAAGATGTTGCGCCCCTTGGCATCGTTCACCGACACATGGATGTGCAGGCCCGATCCCGAAAGCTCGGCGAACGGCTTGGCCATGAAGGTCGCGGTGCGGCGGTGCCGGTCGGCAACCCCCTTGGCGGCGCGCTTGAACCGCACGGCATCGTCGCAGGCCCCGATGGCGTCGGGCTTGTGCGCCAGCGTCATCTCATATTGCCCCGGCGCATATTCACCGATCGCGGCCCCCGTCGGCAGGCCCAGCGCATCACAGGCACCCCACAGATCGCGCAGATAATCGCCATCCAGGTCGATCGAATCCATCCCGTAAACCTGCCGGTGCGCCTGCGCCCGGCCATCGCGCCCGCGCGCTTGCCTTATGCCGCCATCGCGCCCGCGCCGCGCATCGAGCAGATAGAATTCCAGCTCGCACGCCACCACCGGGGTCAAACCATCGGCAGCAAAGCGCGCCAGCACATTCTTCAGCACGCTGCGCGGATCAAGGTCGCACGCCCGGCCATCCAGCTCGTGCATCGCCAGCATCACATCGGCGCTGTCGGCCCCCAGCCAGGGCGCCCGCGCCAGCGTGCCCGGCACCGGCCAGCCGATGCGATCGGCATCGCCATCTTCCCACACCATGCCCGATTCCTCGACATCGAGCCCGGTGATATCGACCACCAGGATCGACCCCGGCAGGAACCGCCCCTGTTCAAAGGCGCTGGCGAATTCATGGGCGCGCAGCCGCTTGCCGCGCGGCACCCCGGCCAGGTTGGTGAAATGAATGTCGAGGAATTCGATGCCGGGGTTCGCCGCAAGGAAGGTTGCAAGCTCGGCAGGGTCGGCGGCGGTGGGCGGGCGCTTCATCGCCGGGCCATAGCGCAGCGCCCCCGCCCCGGCAATTGGCGCTACAGGATGTGGAACACGTACAACAAAATGATCACCGGGATGGGAACCCCGACAGCCCAAAGCAGACAACCTTTGCCCATATGTATCTCCTCTGCAATTTCGCGTCGTAGCAACGCCGGTGCATGGCGGATGTTCCGCCGCGCCGTACCGCTTGTCGCAGCATTTGCACGCTTCCCGGCGAACCCGCTTGTCTTGGCCGGGCCATCGCCGCACGCTGCAATAGTCGCTATATCGGCTGCGGCAAGGGGTTTGCCATGGCGTATGTGGTTGCGTTTGGATCGGCAAAATCTGGACCCGCAAAATCTGGACCCGCAAAATCGCGTCGGAACCGCGCCGGCATGGGCCGTAGCCTCCTCACCGCTGCCCTTGCGCTGGCGCTTGCTGGCTGCGGCGGCACCGCCGCGCCGGCCGGGTCCAGCACCGGCGGCATCACGCCCGGCCCGTCACCAAGCCCGTCACCAACCCCCACCGCTACCTGCAGCCTGCGCGCCCGGCAGGATTGGGCGGCGGCACAGATCCGCGAATGGTATCTGTTCCCCCAAACCCTGCCGGCGACGCTCGATCCAACCCCCTATGCGACAGTCAGCGATTATATCGACGCGCTCACCGCCACGGCACGCGGCCAGGGGCGGGATCGCTTTTTCACCTATCTGACCTCCATCGCCAGCGAGGACGCCTATCTTAATTCCGGCAGTACTGCGGCCTTCGGCATCCGCCTGCAAACCGACAGCGTCGCCCGGCGGGTGTTCGTCGCCGACGCCTATGAAAATGCCCCGGCGCTGGCCGCGGGCATCGATCGCGGGGCGGAGATTATCGGCATCGGCACCAGCGAAACCGATGTCAAAACCGTCGATTCCATCCTCGCCGGGGGCGGCGCCGCGGCGTTGACCGACGCCTTTGGCCCGACCACAGCCGGCGTCACCCGAGTCCTCCGCCTCGCGTCGGGCACCGGCACCCGCGACGTCACCATCACCAAGGCGGATTTTTCCATCGAAGCCGTCTCGCCGCGATACGGTGTGCAGATCCTCGACGATGGCGGCACCAAGGTCGGCTATGTCAATTTGCGCACCTTCATTTCACCGGCCGAACCCGCGCTGCGCAACGCCTTCGCCAGCTTTCGCGCCGCCGGCATCACCCGGGTCATCGTCGATCTGCGCTACAATGGCGGCGGCCTGGTCTCGACGGCGGAATATCTGGCCGATCTGATGGGCGACAATCGCTTCGCCTCGGATGTGATCGACTACACCACCTACCGCCCCGAAAAATCGTCGAGCAACCAGACCCGCGCGTTCCGGCGGCAATCGCAATCGGTCGCACCGATGAAGCTGGCCTTCATCGGCACCGGCGACACCGCATCGGCCAGCGAATTGGTGATCAATGCCTTCACGCCCTATTTCAAGGCCAATTCGGCGCTGATCGGCACCAACACTTTTGGCAAGCCTGTCGGCCAGATTCCGCTCGATCGCGCCGCCTGTGACGACCGGCTGCGCGTCGTCGCCTTCGCCACCGAAAACGCCGATCGCCAGGGCGGCTATTTCAACGGCCTCGCCAGCACCGTCGGCGCCAGCTGCGCCGCCAGCGATGAACTGCTTTATCCGATGGGCGACCCGCGCGAAAACTCGACCAGGATCGCGCTCGATTCCCTCGCCGGGCGCAGCTGCACCGCAATCAGCACCGCCGCCAAGACGCAAACCGCCAGCGCCTCCGCCAGCAAGCGCAGCCTGCTGATGCCGAACCGCCCCGACCCGGCACAGCGCGACCTGCCGGGGACGTTCTAGGGTCGATATGGGTCCCCCCTCTCCCGCCTGCGGGAGAGGCGAGAGACGCCCGAAGGGCGGCCCGGGTGAGGGTGTTCCTAGCTATCGGCCAGGGCACAGCCGCATTGACAATTATCACCTATCTGGTTATACAAGAAAACGCTTGGCTTCCGGCCGCACCTTGCCACCAACGTCCGAACAAACCGTCCGAAACAACCCCTCAACCCCGTGGCGTTACAGTGGACTTAACGTGACAACCTTGTTTTCACTGGTAAAAATCTCCCTCACCCGCCAACCAGCTTCTTCAATTCCGTCTTCAAGATCTTGCCATTGGCGTTGCGCACCAGTGGTTCCGTCTGAAAATGGATCGCCACCGGCACCTTGAACGCCGCCAGCCGCGCCGCGACAAAGCCGCGAAGCTCGTCCTCGGTCGCCGATGTGCCGGGTTTCAGCGTGACGAACGCCACCGGCTCCTCGCCCAGCGTCTTGTGCGGCCGCCCGACCAGCGCCGCGTCCATGATCGCCGGATGCTCGCACATGGCGCTTTCCACCTCGACGCAATAAATGTTCTCACCGCCGCGGATCAGCATGTCCTTGGCCCGGTCGATGATGAAGCAGAACCCTTCCTCGTCCAGCCGCGCCAGGTCGCCGGTGCGCACCCAGCCATCGACAAAGGTGGCTTCGCTGGCCTCCGGCTTGTTCCAATATTCCTTCACCACATTGGGGCCGAACCCCCAAAGCTCGCCAACCGTGCCCACCGGCAGGATGTTGCCATCGGGGTCGGTCACCTTCAGGTCGCACACCGCGCACGCCGGGCCACAGCTGTCGGGCCGCAGTTCATAATCCTCGCCGATATGGCTGGTGAAGGTCGCGCTGGTTTCGGTCATGCCCCAGCCATTGCCGGGCATCGCCTTTTTGAACACCTTCCTGATCTGCCGCACCAGTTCCGGCGCCGATGGCGCGCCGCCATAGGAAACCGTCTCCAGGCTCGACAGGTCGAACCGCGCGCGTTCCGGGTGCTCGATGATCTGCCAGGCGATGGTCGGCACGCCGCCACAGCCAGTAATGCGCTCCTTTTCAATCAGCGCCATCGCCGTCATCACGTCCCATTTGCGCATCAGCACCAGCTTGGCGCCGGCATATAAAGACGGTGACAATACGGCGTGGCTGCCGGTGGCGTGAAAGAACGGCACGCTCAGCAACGTCGCCTTTTGCGGCGCATCGGGGTCGGCCGCCGGCACCGGCTCGCCGCGCCGCAGATAGGCGCGCGCCGCGGCAAAACCGCTGGCCATGATGTTGGACACCATGTTGCGATGCGTGCCGAGCGCACCCTTGGGCTTGCCGGTGGTGCCGCTGGTATAGAACAGCGTCGCATCATCCTCCGGGCCGATTTCGACATCGGGCAGCGGCCGGTCGGCGATATCGCCCCAACTGCCCGGCCCGCCGATCACCGCCTCCAGCCGCACCTCGCGCGGGTCGCCCAGTTCATCCTCGTCGGAGCGCGTCACGTAAATCCGCTCCAGCTCGGGCAGGTTGGGCAGATGTTCCGACAGCCGCGCCAGCCGCTCGCTGTCGATGAACATCACCGTTGTGCCGCTGTCGCTCAGCCCATATTCCAGCTCGGCGCCGGTCCACCAGGCGTTCAGCGGCGTGACGATCGCCCCGCACAGGCTGGCGGCAAAAAACGCCACCGGCCATTCCGGCAGGTTGCGCATCACCACCGCGACGCGGTCGCCCTTCTGCACCCCATCGGCGGTCAGTTGCGCCGCCAGCCGCAGTGTCGCGCGGGAAAACTGTTCGAAACTGACCCGCTCATCCTCATGGACCATGAAGATCTTGTCGCCATGGCCGCGCCCGGTTTCGAACACCGCGCGCAGCGACGCCGGCGCATTCTTCCACGTCCGCGTCGGCCGGCCGCGAATGACCAGGGTCTCCATTTCCAGCGCCGATCCGGGCGCCGTCAGCGCGGCATGGGCCTCGGCAATGCTCATCACCGGAAAGCTGGCCGGCAGATGCGCCGGTCGTTCGGCAGTCGCGTTGGTCATGCTTGATCCCCAGCCCGTTTGTCTCGATTTCCGCCATAAAAGCCCAAGACCGCCGCTGGCGCCAGCGGTGAATGTGCGATCATCGCCGCGCGTGATAAACCAAGGTCGATGCACGACCCGCCCTCCGCCCTCATTCCACCCGGCGCCGTCACCCTGCGCCCGGCGACCGAGGCCGATGACCGGCTGTTCGATGCGCTGCTGCAACTTTACGCCTATGATTTCTCGGCGCTGGAATCGCCCGGCTCCGGCTGGATCGATCCCGGCCCCGATGGTCGCTTCAATGTCCATCTGCGGCGCGTGCCGGTCGCCGATGGCGCCGGCTCGCACCTCATCCTGTGCCACGGCATCACCGCCGGCTTCGTCACCATCGACCGGCGCTGCCCGTCGGGGCAAGGCTGTGACTGGAACATCGGGGAGTTCTTCGTGCTGCGCAAATACCGCCGCACCGGCACCGGCAGCGCCGCGGTCGCCGCCATGGTCGCCACCCGGCCCGGCCGTTGGGAAGCCGCCGTCATGCCCGAAAACCTCGGCGCGCTGGCATTCTGGCGACAGACGCTGCTCCGGTATGACGCCAGCGAGACCAGCGGCGTCGGCCATGCCGAAGGCCGCCCGGTGCTGCGCTTTCGCGCCTGATTTAAGTGCCACTTGGAAATTGCCAGCTTTGGCACTAGCGTCGCCGAAACGATCTGGGGAAACACAAAATGGCCACCAACACCGCCGCCTGGGATGCCCGCGATGCCGCGGCGATGCTCGATATCCTCCATCGCCAGCGCGCCGCCTTTACCGCTGAATTGCCGGTTACCGCCGCCGCCCGCAAGGACCGGCTGCGCCGCGCCATCGCGCTTATCCTCGACAACAAGGACCGGCTGGTCGCGGCGCTGTCCGAAGACTTTGGCCACCGTTCCACCGAAATGTCGCTGGTGACGGACATCATGTCGTCGCTCAAGCCATTGAAGCACGGCATCAAGCACCTCGATCGCTGGATGAAGCCCGAATCCCGGCCGCTGGATTTCCCGATGAAACTGCTCGGCGCCCGCGCCCGGGTGGAGTTTCAGCCAAAGGGCGTCATCGGCATCATCAGCCCGTGGAACTTCCCGGTGAACCTGACCTTCGGGCCCCTGGCCGGTGTTCTGGCGGCGGGCAACCGCGCCATGATCAAGCCATCCGAATTCACCCCCGTCACCTCGGCGTTGATGAAGGCATTGATCGAGGCGGCGTTCGATGAAACCGAAATAACCGTGATCACCGGCGGCGCTGAAGCCGGCAAGGCATTCTCCGAATTGCCCTTCGATCACATGATCTTCACCGGCGGCACCGGCATCGGCCGCCACGTCATGGCGGCGGCGGCGAAGAACCTGGTGCCGCTGACGCTCGAACTCGGCGGCAAATCACCGACCATCGTCAGCCGGTCGGCCGATATCGGCGTTGCCACCGAACGCATCGCCATGGGCAAGATGATGAACGCCGGCCAGATCTGCCTGGCGCCCGATTACCTGCTGGTGCCCCGGGAGCGGGAAGGCGCCGTTGTCGAAGGCCTGAAGACCGCCACCGCCAAAATGTACCCGACGCTGCTCGCCAACCCGGACTACACATCGGTGCTGGGCGCCCGCCACCGCGAACGGCTGGAAGCGCATGTCGCCGATGCCATCGCCAAGGGCGCGACCGTCGATATCGTCAATCCGGCGAACGAGGATTTTTCGAAGCAGAACACCAACAAGATGCCGCTGCACATCATCCGCAACCCGACCGACGACATGACCGTGATGCAGGAAGAAATCTTCGGGCCGCTGCTGCCGGTGCGCACCTATGAATCGGTCGATGGCGCCATCGACGAAATCAACCGCCGCGATCGCCCGCTAGGCTTGTACTGGTTTGGCAAGGATGACGCCGAGCAGCGCCGCGTGCTGGATCGCACCATCTCGGGCGGCGTCACCGTCAATGATGTCGTGTTCCACGTCTCCGCCGAAGAACTGCCCTTTGGCGGCATCGGCCCGGCCGGCATGGGCAGCTACCACGGCCATGACGGCTTCAAGGCGTTCAGCCACGCCAAGGCCATCTACACCCAGCCCAAGATCGACCTCGCCGGCCTTGCCGGGTTCAAGCCACCCTATGGCGAAAAGACCCGAAAAGCCCTGGCGCGCGAACTGAAGCCGTGAACCGGATCGCCACCTGTCACTGCGGTGCCGTCACCGTGACGGTTACCGCAGACGTGCCATTGGCGGTCATCAACATGTGCCATTGCCAGGCCTGCCAGCGGCGCACCGGATCGCAATTCGGCAGCATCGTCTGGGTGCCGGAGGCGGCGGCGACGCTGGCCGGCGAAACACGCGCCTATGCCCGCCCCACCGATGAGGGCCGCCACTTCACCAGCCATTTCTGCGTCGCCTGTGGCAGCAACATCCTGTTCGTCGCCGAAAAGAACCCGGGGCTGGCCGGCATCGCCGCCGGCTGCTTTGCCGACCCGGCGCTCGGCCCGCCCCGCGCCTCCGTCTGGGAAACCCACCGCCACGCATGGGTGGCGATCCCCGAAGGCGCGGCGCGATATCCGATGGGCCGCGGGTAACCGAGCGGCGCAAGCGTCGGGCTCAATTGACCGGCGGCCGCCTGCGAAAACTCAATGCCTCGGCGATGTGCAGGCGCGTCACCTGTTGGGCGCCGGCAAGATCGGCGAGCGTGCGTGCCACCCGCAGCACCCGGTGGTAGCCGCGCGCCGACAGCCGCAGCGACTCCGCCGCCTGGGTGAGCAACTTCCGGCCCGCTTCGTCGGGCGTCGCGGCGGCTTCGAGCAATTTCCCATCGGCCTCGGCATTGGTCCGCGCGGCGTGGCCGGCATAACGCGCCGTCTGGATGGCGCGGGCAGCGGCGACCCTGGCCGCGACATCGGCGGAGGTTTCGGCGGGCGGCGGCAGCGTCAGGTCGGCGGCGCTGACAGCCGGCACATCGACGTGCAGATCGATGCGATCGAGCAAGGGCCCCGACAGCCGCGCCTGATAATCGACGGCGCATTTGGGGGCGCGCGAACAGGCCTGTGCCGCGTCGCCGAGATAGCCGCAACGGCAAGGGTTCATCGCGGCGATCAACTGCACGCGGGCCGGATAGCTGACATGCGCGGCGGCGCGCGCCACCATCACCGTGCCGGTCTCCAGCGGCTGGCGCAGCGAATCGAGCACGCCGCGCTGGAATTCCGGCAATTCATCGAGGAACAATATGCCCAGATGCGCCAGGCTGACTTCACCGGGCCGCGCCCGCATGCCGCCACCGACCAGCGCCGGCATCGACGCGCTGTGGTGGGGCGCCCGGAACGGCCGGGTGCGCACCAGCCGCCCGCCTTCCAGTTCGCCCGCCATCGATGCGACCATGGAAACCTCCAGCGCTTCCGATGGCGTCAATTCGGGCAATATGCCGGGCAGCGCGGCGGCAAGCAGCGATTTGCCGGAGCCGGGCGGCCCGCTCATCAACAAATTATGGCCGCCGGCAGCGGCGATCTCGACAGCGCGCTTGGCGGTTTCCTGGCCCTTGATCTCGGCCATGTCGGGGCCGCTACGGGTAAGTTCTGCCAGGCTGCGCTGCGGCGGCGACAGCAATTGCGTGCCCTTCAGATGGTTGAGCAGCGACAACAGATCCGGCGCCGCGACCACATCGACTTCGCCGGCCCAGGCCGCCTCGCCGCCCTGCGCCGCCGGGCAGATCAGGCCCATTTCATGTTCGGCAGCGTGCAGCGCAGCGAGCAGCACGCCCGGCACCGGCGCCAGCCGGCCATCGAGGCCGAGCTCCCCGACAACAAGGAAACCCTCCAGCGCATCGGCACCAATGACGCCCATGGCGGTCAACAGGCCAAGCGCGATCGGCAGGTCGTAGTGCGAACCTTCCTTGGGCAGATCGGCGGGCGAGAGGTTGACGACGACACGGCGCGGCGGCAGCGCCAGGCCGATGGCATCCAGCGTCGCCTGCACGCGTTCGCGGCTTTCCTTCACCGCCTTGTCGGGCAGGCCGACGGTAAAGAAACCGACGGCGCCGCTGGAAATCTGCACCTGAACATCGACCCGGCGCGCTTCAAGCCCGAGGAACGCGACCGTTCCGACATGGGAGACCATAGAAATCCTTTGTGAACCTAACCAAATTCCATGACCCGCTATTGACCTTAGGTGTGGCATGCTTGCACCTCAAGCCGGCGATTGCCGGTTGGTGCAATTCTGATCCGGCCACTGCCTTGTGGCTGCCACATAGGCCTTTTAGACGAGCCACATCGTGAACCGCCCGCGCTTCCTTGATGTGCTGATCCGCAGCGAACCCTTCCGGGTGTTCCAGCTGGGGCTGGGCGTGCTTTTGATGCTGGTGGCGCCGATCATCGGGATACCGACGCCGGGGCCGCTCGGCATTTTCATTTTCGCCTTCGGGCTGGCGCTGGTGCTGCGCAACTCAAGCTGGGCGCGGCGACGCTATGTGCGGTACACGCGCCGCTATCCACGGGTGCAAAAGGCGGTGAATTTCGGGCTGCGCCGCAAGAACAAACGCCGCCCCGCCGCCACGGCATCGCCAGCAGCGCAAGCGCCGCCGCGGCAGCGCGAGCCCAAGGACGCCTGAACGCGGGCGGGACGGCGCGGTGCGCCGGGCTACGGTAGGCGCCGCGCGCCGGGAAACGGTTGCGTCGTGCCGGGGCATAATTGACGAAAGGCCCTGCCGCCCTTACATCGCCCGGGTTCGATAATGGTGGCGCGTGGCGCCCCCCACTCGCCTGTGCGTTAGGATTTTCATGCTCGGATTCGGCGGCATCGCCAAACGGCTCTTTGGTTCGTCAAACGACCGTTACGTCAAATCACTTGGCGGCATCGTGGCGCGCATCAACGCGTTCGAACCGGCGATCGAAGCGCTTTCGGACGACGCCTTGCAGGCGCAGACCAAAAAGCTGAAGGCCGAGCTTGCCGCCGGCAAGACGCTCGACGACATCCTGCCCGAAGCCTTTGCGACCGTGCGCGAGGCCGCCCGTCGCGCGCTGGGCCAGCGCCACTATGATGTGCAGCTGGTCGGCGGCATCGTGCTGCACCGTGGCGAAATCGCCGAAATGCGCACCGGTGAAGGCAAGACGCTGGTGGCAACGCTCGCCGTCTATCTGAACGCGCTCGCCGGCAAGGGCGTGCATGTCGTCACGGTCAATGATTATCTGGCCTCACGCGACGCCGCCTGGATGGGCCAGGTCTATAAATTCCTTGGGCTCACCATCGGCGTCATCGTGCCCAATATCGATGACGAGACCCGCCGCGCCGCCTATGCCGCCGACATCACCTATGGCACCAACAACGAATTCGGTTTCGACTATCTGCGCGACAACATGAAATATACGCGCGAACAGATGGTGCAGCGTCCCTTCAACTTTGCCGTGGTCGACGAAGTGGATTCGGTGCTTATCGACGAAGCGCGCACGCCGCTGATCATCTCCGGCCCCACCGACGACAAGTCGCAGCTTTATACCCAGGTCAATGCCGTGGTGAAGGAGCTGGAGCGGGAGGACGTCGAGGTTGATGAAAAACAGCGTTCGGTGATCCTGACCGAGGCTGGCACCGAAAAGGTGGAAAAGATGCTTGCCGCCGCCGGGCTGCTGGAGGGCGAAAACCTGTATGATTTTGAAAATACGCAGGTCGTCCACCACCTGAACCAGGCGCTGCGGGCCATCATCATCTTCCGGCGCGACACCGACTATATCGTGCGCGACGGCAAGGTGACCATCATTGATGAATTCACTGGCCGCATGATGGATGGTCGCCGCTGGTCCGAAGGCTTGCACCAGGCGGTGGAGGCCAAGGAAGGCGTGCAGATCATGCCGGAAAACCAGACGCTTGCCAGCATCACCTTCCAGAATTATTTCCGCATGTATCCCAAACTGGGCGGCATGACCGGCACGGCCAACACCGAAGCCGCGGAATTCTATGATATTTACAAGCTCAACGTCGTCGAAATCCCCACCAACGTGGAGGTGCTGCGCCAGGACGTTGATGATGAATTCTACAAGAACAGCGAAGACAAATATAAGGCCATCGTCAAAAGCGTCCGCGAGGCGCAGGCGCGCGGGCAGCCGGTGCTGGTCGGCACGGTTTCGATCGAGAAGAGCGAACTGCTTTCGGAATATCTGAAAACCGAAAATGTCGAACACGTGGTGCTCAACGCCCGCTACCACGAACAGGAAGCGGCCATCGTTGAAGAGGCGGGCCGTATCGGCGCTGTTACCATTGCCACCAACATGGCTGGCCGCGGGACCGACATCAAGCTGGGCGGCAACGAGGAAGCCCGGCTGGCCCGGGAACTGGCCGACATGCCGGCCGGGCCGGAGCGGGATGCCGTCGAAGCCAGGATCAAGGCCGAAGTGAACGCCGAACGCGAACAGGTTAAGGCCAATGGCGGCCTGTTCGTGCTGGGCACCGAACGCCACGAAAGCCGGCGCATCGACAATCAGTTGCGCGGCCGTTCGGGGCGCCAGGGCGATCCCGGCTTGTCACGCTTTTACCTCAGCCTCGACGATGATCTGCTGCGCATCTTCGGCCAGCAGAACATGCTGTCGCGGCTGATGAATTCGGGCCTGCAGGAAGGGGAGGCGATCATCCACCCCTGGATTTCCAAGGCAATCGAGACGGCCCAGAAAAAGGTGGAAGCGCGCAACTACGACGTGCGCAAACAGCTGCTGCAATATGATGATGTCATGAACGACCAGCGCAAGGTGGTTTACGAGCAGCGATCCGACATCATGGATAGCGAAACCGTTGGCGATGTCGTGATCGACATGCGCCATGAAACGGTCAACGCTATCGTCGCCACCCGTTGCCCGCTCGGCAGCTATCCCGAACAATGGGATATCGCCGGCTTGCAGGAAGATGTGACCGGCACACTGGGCCTGGCCATCGATGTGACCGGTTGGCCGCTTGAAGCCGCCATTGATCCTGAAATCGTGCTCGATCGCCTGATGGAAGCTTCGGATGCGCTGGTGGCGGCCAAGGCGACGGAATTGCCGGCCGATACCTGGATCAGCATCGAAAAAAGCTTCCTGCTGCAAGCGCTCGATCACCATTGGAAGGAGCATCTGGCCACGCTGGATTCGCTGCGTTCGGTGATCCACTTGCGCGCCTATGCCCAGAAAACGCCGATCAACGAATACAAGCGCGAAGCATTCGCTTTGTTCGAACGCATGCTGCAGTCCGTGCGTGAAGATGTGACCCGCATGCTGGCCAACGCCCAGTTCAACCTGCAGGCTGATGAACCGCCGGCGGAATTGCCGTCGTTCATCACCACCCACATCGATCCGGCCACCGGCGAAAACGAATCCGGCCCGACCATGAACTTCGATGCGTTTGGCTCGGCCTTGCCGCCCGGCATGCTGGCCGCCGCCCAAAGCGCCACGGCCGAAATGATCGAGGTTGATCCCGAAGACCTGGCCGAATGGCGCCAGACCGTTAGCCGCAACGCCGATTGCCCGTGTGGTTCGGGCCGCAAGTTCAAACACTGCCACGGCGCGCTCTGAATCAGGGGCAATACCGGCATGCGGGTGGTTGACCGCGCAGGGCATTGCCGCTAAAGGCGCGCTTCCCTGAAAGGCGGCAACGTCCTTTGGGGAATACGACAGCTGGCACCGTGTGCGGACGGCCTTTCCGGAAATCGGGGGGCCTTTCGCACTTATGTGATGCGCTTTTTGCAAGGCGCATCAACGGGGCAAGTCTGGAGTAGGCGGCCTGCCATGGTGGCAGATTGCTGAAGCGAGAAGAGAGACGATGCCAACGATCAACCAGTTGATCCGCAAGGGTCGCACGCCGCAAAAGGCGCGCAACAAGGTGCCGGCCATGGAGGCCAACCCGCAAAAGCGTGGTGTTTGCACCCGCGTTTACACCACCACCCCAAAGAAGCCGAACTCGGCGCTCCGCAAGGTGGCCAAGATCCGTTTGACCAATGGCTTTGAAGTCATCGGTTACATCCCGGGTGAAGGCCACAATTTGCAGGAACACTCGGTCGTGCTGATTCGCGGCGGCCGCGTGAAGGATCTTCCCGGCGTGCGCTATCACATCGTTCGCGGTGTGCTCGACACGCAGGGTGTGAAGAACCGCAAGCAGAGCCGTTCGAAATACGGCGCCAAGCGTCCGAAGTAAGGGGGATATAGATCATGTCACGTCGTCGTCGCCCCGAAAAGCGCGTTATCCTGCCGGATCCCAAGTTCGGCGATCAGGTGCTTTCGAAATTCATGAACCTCGTTATGCTCCAGGGCAAAAAGTCGGTCGCAGAAAAGATCGTCTATTCCGCTCTGGAAGTGATCGAAACCAAGGCCCGCCGCGAACCGCTGGGCGTGTTCCACGATGCGCTCGCCAACGTGCGTCCGGGTATCGAAGTGCGCAGCCGCCGCGTTGGTGGTGCGACCTATCAGGTGCCGGTTGAAGTGCGTCCGGAACGTGGCCAGGCTTTGGCCATCCGCTGGATCATCTCCGCCGCCCGCAAGCGCGCTGAACACACGATGGCCGCCCGGCTGTCGGGTGAACTGATGGACGCTGCGTCGAACCGTGGTTCTGCCGTGAAGAAGCGTGAAGACACTCACCGGATGGCCGAAGCCAACCGCGCCTTCTCGCATTACCGCTGGTAAACAGTCCTAACCGGGCCGGCGCTGCCATGCGGTGCCGGCCCGTTTCTCACTTTCCTTTGTTCTGAGGCTCTTCCCCATGCCCCGCT
>JBBQPR010000048.1:0-24363 GCA_038217075.1 Sphingomonadales bacterium | reverse complement strand
CATGCTGGTCGCGGCGGCGGCGAAACAATGGGGCGTTGGCGTTGATACGCTGACCACCGCGAGCGGCACAGTCCACCACACGCCATCAGGGCGCAGCGCCGCCTATGGCACGCTCGTTAATGCGGCGGCGACCATGAAGGCCCCCGATACCGCGACATTGCAGCTGAAGGACCCCAGGGATTTCCGCATCATCGGCAAGCCCATCGGCGGCGTCGACAACCAGGCGATCGTTACCGGCAAGCCCTTGTTCGGCATCGATACCGTCGTGCCGGGCATGAAGTTTGCCGTGTTCGAAAAATGCCCGGTGTTCGGCGGCAAGGTCGCCAGCGTCGATATGGCAGCCGCGCGCGCCATGCCGGGCGTAAGCAACGTGTTCATCGTGCCTGGCACCGAAGGGCTGGTCGCGGGCGTCGCCGTGATCGCCGACAATACATGGGCTGCGGACAATGCTCGCAAGGCGCTGAAGATCAATTGGGATCATCCGCCGGCGCCCGATCAATCGACCGACGCCTTTGTGGCAGAGGCGCGCCGCCTCGCCGCGATGCCGCCGCAGCAGACGATCGCCAACAAGGGCGACGCCGGGACGGCGCTCGGCAAGGCCGCCAAGGTGGTGAAGGCGGATTACAGCTACCCGTTCCTCGCCCATGCGGCGATGGAGCCGATGAATTGCACCGCAGCGACCAGCGGCGGCAAGATCGAGATCTGGGCACCGACGCAGAACCCGGAGGCCGGGCGCAAGGCGGTGGCGACCGCCCTGGGCGTCGCGCCAGGGGACATCACCATCCACATGATGCGCAGCGGCGGCGGTTTCGGCCGGCGGCTGGCCGGCGATTACATGGTGCAGGCGGCCTGGATCGCGCGCGAAGCCGGCGTGCCGGTGAAGATGACCTGGACGCGTGAGGACGACATTACCGGCGGCATGTATCGCCCCGGCGGCTTCCACCACTTCGAAGCCGGGCTGGATGGCGATGGCAAGCTGATGGCGTGGAAAAACCATTTCGTCAGCTTTGGCACGCCGACAAAGTTCGCGCTGGCCGCCGGCATCGACGAGGATCAGTTCCCCGCCGGGTTCGTGCCGCACTTCCGCGTGGATGGTTCATCGATCCCGCTCGCCGCCAGCACCTGGTGGCTGCGCGCGCCCGAAAACAACGCCTTTGGCTTTGTCATGCAGGGCTTCATCGACGAACTGGCGCACGCCGCCGGTCAGGACCCGGTCGCCTTCCGCCGCGCCTTGCTGGCCGATGGCCATATCAATGGCGACCCGACCAGCCCGCGCAGCTTCAATGGCGCACGGGCGCTGGGTGTGCTCAACACCGCGGCCAAAATGGCCGATTGGGGGCGCAAACTGCCGCCGCGTGCGGGCCTCGGCATCGCCTTTCACTTCAGCCACCTCGGCTATTTCGCCAATGTCATCGAGGCCTCGGTTGCCAAGGACGGCACGATTTCGGTCGCCAAAGTCTGGGTCGCCGCCGATGTCGGGCGGCAGATCGTCAACCCGTCAGGTGCGCTGCACCAGGTGCAGGGTTCGGTTCTGGACGCATTGGGGGCGGCACAGGGTCTTAGCGTCACCTTCAAGAATGGCGCGGTGGAGCAGCGCAATTTCGATAGTTACCCGTTGCTCCGCATCGCCGACGCGCCGCCCGTCGAGGTGGAATTCGTCATCACCGACAACAACCCGACCGGGTTGGGTGAGCCGGGCTACCCCGCCGTCGCGCCAGCACTGGCCAATGCGGTGTTTGCGGCCACCGGCGTGCGCCTGCGGTCATTGCCGTTCGATTCGGCGCTGTTGAAGGCCTAGAGCGCTTACCGACCAAGTTGGAAAGCGCTCTAAAGCCCCAGCGCTGCCACATCGGCGGTTGCAGCGGCCAGGTCGGCATTGGCGATGATGCGGCGGTAGGCGGCGTCGAGCAGGCGGACACGGGCATCGGCGGCGGCCTCCTCGCGAACGTTGACGAGGAAGAAATCGGACGCGCCCAGCGTGAAACGGCGGCGCTCGGCGCCTGCCATGGTTGTGGCGCGTTCGGCCTCCTGTTCGGCCAGCGTCGCCAGCTTTGCGGTGTTGGTCACAGCGATGCCCAGCCCGGTGATATCGATGCGTATCTGGTCCTCCAGCAGCCTGCGGCGTTGTTCAAAGCCCGCGATTTCAGCGCGGGTCTGCGCCAGCCGACCGCGCGCCGCACTTTGTTGCAATGGGACGCTGAAGCTCAGCCCGACCTTTGATTCAAAGCCGCGCCGCGATATGCCGCCGGCCCCCAATGGCCCGAAGTCGTTCGACGCCTCGACCTTCAGATCGAGCCGCGGTTTCATGGCATTGCGATCCAGTTCCAGCCGCTGGCTGGCCTGGCGCATGCGGATATCGATGGCGCGCAGATCGGGCCGCGCGGCGACCAGCAGCGCCCTGTTAGCAGTGGCGGCCAGCGGCGCGGCAAATGCCGGCGGCAAGCGGGCGGCCTCCGGGATCAATGGCTGGCCCTCGGCATCACGCAAATATAGTGAGAGGCTGTTGGCGGCCTGTGCCAACGCCTGTTCGGATTGCACCACCAATGTTTCGCGGCGCAGGATATTCTGTTCATTTTCGGTGAGCAGGATGCTTGGCCGCGCGCCGGTCGCCACCTGCCGCCGGAATCCGGCCTGCCGATCCTGCGCCAAAGCCAGCAGATCCTGATACACTTGCAACCGCAGGCCCGCCGAAACCCAGGCGTTATAGGCGCCGATCGCCCGCGCCTGCACGCCGATGGCCACCATCAACCGGTCGGCATCGGCCAGCGCGATATCGGCATCGGCGGCGATGCGGCCAAATCGGCGTTCATCGATGAAGCGATCGCGCAACAGGGCGAACACCGCCCCAGCCTTCAATTCACCGACCTGGCTGGTGTAGCGTTCATCTTCGTAGATCGGAAAGCGGCCGCCCGAGACGCGATAGCCGCCATAGGCATAGCCCCCCAGGCTGCCGAGCGGCTTGGTCACCTTGGCTTCAAGATCGCGGCCATCATAATAGCCGCTGAGCCTTGTATCGGCGGCGGCGCTGAACACTGTGTCAAAGGCTGCATCCGCGCTCAGCCTTTTGCCTTCCGCGCCGCGCACCTTGGCCAGTGCCTCCAGCACCTGCGGGGCATGGACGCGCGATGACGCGAGCACCTCATCGAGCAGCAGCGGCGCTGGCCGAGGTGTCGTTCGCTGTGCGGCGGGCGCCGCGCCTGCCTGTTCCGCCGTCGCAACCGCCGCCGCAACCGGTGTCGCCATCGCCAGCAGCCCGGTCAGCCCGAGCGCCAGCATGCCGCCCGGGCTATTTCGGCGTGGCAGCAGCATCGCTCGCCTCGCCATTCATCGCCGGCGCCGTTCCCGCCGTAAATTGCAGCGGGAAATCATTCAACAGGCGCCAGATTTCGAACCAGACCTTCACAGTGTCCATCACCACCCAACCCTGCACCTTGGCGCCGAGCCGAACCGACGGTTCGCTGGGCCAGGCTGGCCGGTCGGGCGCCGGTTCGACAAGGATGCGGAACAATCCGTTTGGTGATGCCGCAACATCGATTGCCGCCACCCGCCCGTCGAACAGGCCGCGCGCTACCGATGGCCAGCCTGAAAACTGGATCGCCGGCCAGCCTTCGAATTCCAACCGGGCCCGGCGGCCGATTTGCACCAGCGGCACGTCCCGGCCATCGATATAAAGTTCCACCACGCGGCTGGTTTCGGCGGGCACGAAGCTGGCCAGCGTATCGCCCTGCTTGACCAGGGTCGCTGAATCGATCGGTTCGACCCGCATGATGCGGCCATCGCGCGGCGCCTTGATCAATTGCACGGATTGGCGTTGCCGGTTGACCAGCACACTGTTCAGATCAGCCGATGCCTTGGCGATCTTGGCGCGGTAATCGGCGACCTTCAGCAGGGCCAGTTCATAATCCCGGCGCGCCGCCAGCCCTTCATCAAAAAGCGTCTTGGTGCGATCGACATCGCGCTGTGCGACCGCCATGGCACCGCGCGTCGTGTCGATTTCGGATTCAAGCTGGCGGCGCTGCGAATCCAGCCGTTCGAGCAATTGCGGATCGATATCGACAACCTCGGCGATCGGATCGCCCTTTGCGACCTGGCTGCCATCGGTCACGAACCAGCGTTCGATGCGGCCCGTCACCATGGCTGTGATCGCCTGTTGCCGGTCGCGCGGATCGCGGGCGATTACCTGGCCGGTGCCCGGCGCGGTCTGCACCCATGGCACGGTGAAGGCAAAGACGAGACTGCCGATGATGCCGACTATCACCAAGATGGCGATGGCGCGCACCACGCGCGGCGGCCGGATGGCGGCCAGCGTCGGGAAGTGCCGCCAGTCGTCAGCGCGCATCGCCAAGGCCAGCCTCCATGGATTTGATTTCGCGGCCACCGGCAAGACGCATACGATCAAAGGTTGCCCGGTCCGGCACGACAGCCTGGCTTTCGCGGCCAAGCCACAGATAGCCGTCCAGCGACAGGTCTTCCGGGCGGTTGGTAAAATACAGCATCGTCGTGCGGCTGCCAGCCAGCCGATCGAACACCGCCTGCAGCCGATGGCGCGTCACCATGTCATAAAGCGGCGACAGCACCAGAATGCGCGGCCCGGCGAGCAGCGCCGCCGCCAGCCGCAGCTGCATGGTCTTGGCCATCGACAACGGATAGCCGTTGGATGAAAGCATTGTCTGCATGCCATCGGGCATCATGGCGATACGGTCATCCAGCCCGACCAGATGCAGCGCCTCCAGCATCGCCGCCGGATCGGCATTGGGTGCCGACAACCGCAGATATTCGGCGATCGTGCTTTCAACCACGGCCGGCCGGTCCAGCACCTGCACATCGGCGCGCAGTTCCAGCACGTCCAGCGCCATGATGTCGACGCCGCCGATGGTGGTCAGCCCCTTGTCGGGGCGGAACTGGCGTTTGAGCAGCAACGACAACTGCCGTTCCATGCCCGGCGAACCCTGTGCCACCAGCCGCGAGCCGCCGGGAATATCGAAATTGAACTGCGCCGGATCGCCGGCATGTTCAAAGCGGACATTGGCAAAGCCCAGCGCCGAGCCGCGGGATGGCAGCGGCGCCGTGCCGCGGGGGATCGGCGGTTCCTGCGGGATTGCATATAGCAGTGCCAGTTCCTCGACCGCAGCGAACAGGTCGTAAAAATCATCGAGATAGGAACCGAATTGGGCGATGCCGGCAAAAACGCCCGACAGGATCAGTTCGGCCGCAACCAGCTGCCCGATCGACAATTGTTCCTGGATTACCAGCCAGCCGCCCAGCGCCAGCAAGCCGGCACTGGCCAGCGCATAAAGCACCGCCAGCGCGATGACCTGGGGGAAGAAATAGCCAAAATGCCGGCGATGTGCCGCGACATAGGCGGCCGATACGGATTCTGAGCGGTCCAGCGCATAATCGATATGCCGTGCCGATTTGTAGAAGCCGTTCGAGGCCCCGACGCTTTCGAGCCAGTGCGCGGCATTGTATTTTTCATGGCTGAGCGCCACCGACGTGCGCATGGCGCCGCGCGACCACAGCGCCCAGATCAACCAGATCAGCAGCACGACAATGATGTTGAAGGCGAGGAAAAACGGGTGGTAGAACGATGTGACGGCAAAGCCGACCGCGCCCTGCAGGATGATCGTGAAACCACCGATCAACAGTGAAGGCACCGTTTTCTGGACGTTGATTATCTCGAAATAGCGGTTGAACAGATCGGATTTGCGATCGTCCTGAAAGAACGGGTTGGCGGCATTGATGGTGCGCAGCGTGATTTCGGCGACCAGCCGCACCATGAAGCGGCGGCGAAACAGTTCCATCATATAAGTGCGCAGCACATAAAACGCGCCCGAAACCAGCAGCAGGAAGCACAGCACCGCCGCCAGCGTGAACAACGGCGCCGGCAGCGCTGTCGATGCGATCGTATTGATCAGCAATTGCACCGATACCGGGGTTGCCAGGCTGAGCAATGAAATGCCGACGCCATAGACGATCGCCAGCCAGAAGAAATTGCGTTCCGGGCCGATGATCGGCCCGACCCAGGCCAGTATGTCGCGCAGGTTGATCTGTTGTGTATCTGCGCCGGCCATGGATTCCCACCTACACCGGCGCCTACTGGCCGACCATCCCATGGTGGGTTACGACACTGTAATGTTCAAGGGCTTGCGCTACGCGGCGAAGCGCCAGCGGCCAGATTTAATGTTGGCGGCCGCCGTCTACACCGCCGCCAGCGCCTGTTCGAAATCGGCGATCAGGTCATCGGCATTTTCAACACCGATCGAAACGCGGACCAGATTGTCTGTGATCCCCAGTTCCGCCTTGCGCGCCGGCGGCACCGACAGATGCGTCATCGCCGCCGGGTGCGAGGCAAGGCTTTCGGTGCCGCCAAGGCTGACGGCCAGTTTGACCAGTTTCAGATTGTCGAGCAGCCGGAACGCCTCTGCCTCCCCGCCCTTGACGATGACCGAGAAGGTGGACCCGGCACCCGAACAATGGCGGGCGTAGATATCCGCCTGCCGGCTGCCCGGCTCCAGAAAGCCCAGATAGCCGACGCGCTCCACCTTGGGGTGATCGCGCAGGAAGGCGCAGACTTTTGCAGCATTTTCACCGGCCCGCGTCATGCGCAATTCCAGCGTTTCAAGGCTGCGCAACAGCATCCAGGCGGTATGCGGATCAGTGATGGTGCCGATGGTGTTGCGCATCATGCGGATGGGCGTGAGCACATCCTTGGCACCGACACAGGCGCCGGCCACCAGATCGCTGTGGCCGCCGACATATTTGGTCAGCGAATAGATGGTCACATCGGCGCCGTGCGCCAGCGGTTGCGACCACAGCGGACCAAGGAAGGTGTTGTCGATGACGATCGGCGGCAGCTCGCCATCACCGAGCACGGCGGCGCGGGCGGCGTTCACCGCCTCGACATCGACCAGCGCATTGGTCGGATTGGCCGGGCTTTCCAGATAGATGGCGGCGATGCGGCCGCCCTTTGCCGCCGATGCCGATTTGGCCGCCGCCAGCACCGCCTCGATCTCGGGCTGGGTGGCGCCGGCCGGAAAATCGAGCCAGGTGACGCCCAGCTTGCCCAGGATGCGGCCGATCAGCGTTTCGGTGGCGGCATATAGCGGCGCCGAATGGACGATGACATCGCCCGGCTTCACCAGCGCGAGAAAGGTGGTGGCAATTGCCGACATGCCGCTGGAAAAGGTCAACGCTTCTTCGGCGTCTTCCCACAATGCCAGCCGGTCTTCCAGAATCTCCTGCCCGGGTCCGTTGAAGCGGCCATAGACCAGCCCTTCGGCACCGCCCGGGCGCACGCCGGTCACGCCTTCGAAAAAGCGCTTTCCATCCGCCGCGCTTTCGAAAACAAAGGTGGAGGTGAGAAAGATCGGCGGTTTCAGCGCCCCTTCGGACAGCCGCGGATCATAGCCATGGCCCATCATCAGGGTGGCCGGGGCGAGCTTGCGATTGCCGATGCTGCGCGCCTGATGCTGCATGGCGCGGTTCGGCTTGTCATTGGTCATCTTGCGTCTCCGCTGGAAAGCGCGACGCCTAGCACAAATCGACGGCGGGAGCAGGCAGGATCGGCAGTTTCAAACCAACCCGAGATCGCGCGGTTTCGAGCCGGGGAAGACACGCGCCAGCCGTGCCGCATCAAGCCCGTAGAGCTTCTGGAACAACCCGCCGAAAACGCTGCGCACTTCGTTCAGCACAGGAAAATCGCGATCCTGGTTCAAGCTGGCACGCGCCACCTTCACCTGTTCGCCCAGGATGCGCCCGCCGCGGACATTGCCGCCCAGCACCCAGAACACCGTGCCATGGCCGTGATCGGTGCCTTTTGAACCATTCTCGCGGAACGACCGCCCGAATTCGGATATTACCACCACCGTCGTCCGCTGCCATTCGGCCGGCCCCAGCGCACCGGCGAAGCCGGCCAGCCCGCGCCCCAGCACGTTCAGCCGGAAATCCAGCCCGCCACGTTGTTCGACATGCGTGTCCCAACCGCCGACATCGGCAAAGCACAGGTTGGCGCGGCCGCGCATCACGGTGCCCATGCGACGTGCCGCAAGCTCGAAACCTTGCGCGGGAATGGCGTCGCGGCCCGATGCCGCCATTTCCGCCGCCAGTGCCGCCGATACCTGTTGTTGCGCGGCAAAGCCTTCGGCCACGCGCGGCCCGAGCAATTTGTCATCGGCATACATCGATGACAGCAGCGCCGCCCGGCGCGGATCGACGTTTGCCGACGCCCCCGTGGGGACGACATTGGCGACAGGCACCGGGCCCCGGAACGCCAGCGGCAGTCGATTGGTAAAGGCGATGGGATTGCCGCCGGCCAATTCGCTGGCCAGCCGGTTCATGAAGCCGGTCCGGCGATCGACGGCGCCTTTGCCAGCGATGATCGGCTGGCCATATTCAACGATGTCCTGCGTTTCGAAATGGCTGCGCGACAGGTCTGGTGTGCCGGCAAAGGGAATGAAGGCCAGCTGCTTCTTGTTCCAGAACGGCATCATCGTCGGCACCAGAACCGGGTTCAGGCCCCAATCGCCGTCCAGCGAAACCGGGTTCGGAATCCCGATATTCGGCCGCGATTCGGCATAAAAGCCGGATTTCGGCACCAGCACGCTGGCACAATCATAGGCACCGCGCAGGAACAGCACGAGCAGCCGCGGCGCGCCCGCCGGCGCCGCGAAAAGCTGTGCCGCCGGCGCCATGGGTGCGGCCAGCGCCGCCGCCAGCAGCGTGCGGCGATCCATGGCAAGGCAATTGGTTGGCGCAATATCGTCCATCATCGGCGCATGAACTCCGGCGAGGCAAGGAACAGGGCGTTCCATTCGGCCGTATTGCGCGCGGCCGAAAGTGCCGCCGCAGTTTTCGGCGACAGAGTCGCATGAATGCCGGTATCGGCATTCGCGGATTTGAGATCGACAGGCTCGAACGGAGTCGCCCGAATGGTGTCGCGGTCGTTGCTGGTCGCAAACAAGCGCACGGCGCCACGCCCGCCGAGCGCCGCCGCCAGCGCAAAGCGGTCGGACAATTGGCCCGATCCACTCCATTCGGCCGCATCGAGCGGATAGCCATCGGGCGTAACGCGGGCGAACAGCGGTTGATTCAGCACGGCGAGCATCGACGCAGCCGTCAGCGGCTGCGCGATTATCCGGCCATCGAAAGCCAGCCGAATGATCGACAGCAGATAATGCTGCGGATCCTTGTAGAGCGTGCCAAGCGAAGCCGTGAATTCCGGCGATGCGATCATGGTGCGCAGCACAGCGGTGATATCGCCGTCGGTTTCGGTAAAGGTCGACGTCATGCGATCGACCAGCGCTGGCGGCGGCACATCGGCGACGAGAAAACGCGCGATCTTTTCCGAAATCCGGCGCGCGGTCGCCGGTTGGCGGCACAAAATTCCTGTCGCCTCGCTGATCTCGCCATAGCCTTTGGCCTTGATGCGATGGCCCAACAGGGTTTTGGCGCCCGTGTCGTGCAGCGCCGGATCAAAGACGAAGGCCCCGTCGCGCACCCCGCCGGGTGGTGGCGGTGGCGGCGGCCAGCGCGAAAAATCCGCCCCGGCACCGGTCAGCACCCGTGCCAGCGTCTGCACATCCGCCTGTGTATACCCCGAGCCCACCCCCATGGTGTGCAGTTCCATCAATTCACGGGCATAATTTTCGTTGATCTTGCCGACCTTGCTGGCGGTATTGCCAAGATAGACCAGCATTGCCGGGTGCCGCAGCGTTGCATCGACCAGATCGCAGAAATGCCCCAGCGCCCGCGGCCGGATCGTCAGTTCTTCATAATCGCGCACCAGCGCGCCCAGCGGCTGTTGCGAAAGCCGCACGTTGAAATGATTGAACCAGAACCATGTCATCTGTTCGCGCAACTGGTCCGGCGAATACAGGTCGCGCAGGATCGATCGCGTTACCGTCTGCTCCTGATACGCCCGCTGCGCTTGCTGGGCTCGGCCATATAACGCCTTGCCCTCTGCGGTATTCCGGCCGCGAATGCCGGCCAGCCGATCGGCTTCGGTGGCGGCGACCAATGCACCCATCGGTGCGCTGGCGATCGGCATCGCGTCAAACCGGGCCTGCAGGGGTGCCGGCATCATCAGCGGCGCGTCGGCCCGCAATTGATGATCGATCCAGCCCTGCCGGCCCAAGGCTTTGAAACGCGCAATTTCCGAGGCATTGACGCCCCAGGTCAGGCGATCGATCAGCGCGATATTGACGGCGGCCACTGGCGGCGCGGCGGGGCCACCGGCCCTGCCCCCGGTCTTGCCATCGGTCTTGCCATCGACTTTGTCACCCGCCGAACAGGCGCTAAGCGGCAGCCCTGCTGCAATCGCCAGGAAAAGTGCCAAACCCGAAAACAGGCGGCGGCTGAGGGTATGGAAGGTCACTCTATCGTATCGAGTACCATGCCAATGTGACTGACAAGTGTATCGATCTGTTCCTCAAGGATGATCAGCGGCGGCGAAAGCGCGATGATATCGCCGGTGACGCGCACCAGAAACCCGGTATCGAACAGCGCCCTGAACGCCGCCATGGCGCGCGCGCCCGGCCCCCCGTCACGCGGCGCGACCTCGATACCGGCGACCAGCCCGAAATTGCGCACGTCGATGACATTGCGGCGGTCGGCCAGGCTGTGCACCGCTGCCTGCCATTTGCCTTCCAGGCTGCGGGCGCGTTCGAACAGCCCTTCGTCGCGATACAGGTCGATCGTCGCCAGCGCCGCGGCACAGGCCAGCGGATGCGCCGAATAGGTATAGCCGTGGAACAATTCGATCCCGGCCGCATCGGCCATGGCGCCGGTGACGGTATCGTAGATATCGCGGTTGCAGGCGATGGCACCCATCGGCACCGCGGCGTTGGTGATGCCCTTGGCCAGCGTGATCATGTCCGGCGTCACGCCGAATCGTTCGGCGGCGGTGGCGGCGCCCAGCCGACCGAAACCGGTAATGACCTCATCGAAAATCAGCAGGATGCCATGCCGGGTGCAGATTTCGCGCAACCGCTCCAGATAGCCCTTGGGCGGCACCAGCACGCCCGTGGAGCCGGCCATCGGCTCGACGATAACGGCGGCGATGGTGTCGGCACCATGCAGATTGACCAGCCCCTCCAGCGCATCGGCAAGATTGGCGCCATGTTCCGGCTGCCCGTGCGAAAACGCATTGCGCGATATGTCATGGGTGTGCGGCAGGTGATCGGTGCCGGGCAGGCCAGGGCCGAAGGTGCGGCGGTTGGAAACGATGCCGCCGACCGAAATGCCGCCAAAACCCACGCCGTGATAGCCGCGTTCCCGCCCGATCAGGCGGGTGCGGGTGCCCTGCCCGCGGACACGGTGATAGGCCAGCGCGATCTTCAGCGCGCTGTCGACAGCTTCGGATCCCGAATTGGCAAAGAAGATGCGGTCGAGATTGCCCGGCATGAGGCCGCCGACCCGCGCCGCCAGCTTGAAGGCGAGCGGATGGCCAAGGTTGAACGTCGGCGCAAAATCCAGCCGGCCGGCCTGTTCGCGAATCGCCTCCACAATCGGCTCGCGCGAATGGCCGGCATTGACACACCACAGCCCCGCCGTGCCATCGAGCACGTCGCGGCCATCCGGCGTCTGGTAGAACATGCCCTTGGCCGATGCGAGCAGCCGCGGATTGGCCTTGAAATAGCGATTGTCGCTGAATGGCATCCAAAAGGCATCAAGGTCATTGGGCGGCGGTTGCAGCATGGCAGGAGCTCGCAGGATTGGGGACGTCGACATTTCAAAGCATGCCGGCGAAAACCGCGCAACTGCTTCCGCTGCGGGCGACCCCTCAACAGCTGGATGGCGCCGATCGCGAAGGCTTTTACAACAGCGCCTCGATGGCGCCGGCGATTGCTTCGGGTTTTGTCGATGGCGCAAATCGATCGACGACATTGCCGTTGCGATCGACCAGAAACTTGGTGAAATTCCACTTGATCGCTTCGCTGCCCAACAGGCCGGGCGCCGCCTTTTTCAAGGCCCTGTACAGCGGATGCGCGCCATCCCCGTTGACATCGACCTTGGCAAACATCGGGAAATCAACGTCATAGGTCAGCTTGCAGAAATTTGCGATCTCCGCCTCGTCGCCGGGCTCCTGCGCGCCGAACTGGTTGCAGGGAAAGCCGAGCACGCTGAAACCCCTGTCGCCATATTGGCGCTGCAAGGCCTCCAGCCCGTCATATTGCGGCGTGAACCCGCATTTGCTGGCGGTGTTGACGATCAACATGACCTCGCCGCGCCATTTGGCCAGCGATACATCCGAACCATCGATGGCACGGGCGGCGATGTCATAAATTTCGGTCATGTCGGTTCCCTTGTGACGATGATAGCCGACAGCGGCGCCGCGGTGAAGGCCGGCCAGCCTAACATTTCGGTCCCAACGCCTCGGTGAAATGGCGCCGGCACAGCGCCACATACCGGTCTTCACCGCCGATTTCGGTCTGCGCCCCGGCCGCCACGGCGCTGCCATCGGCATTGATGCGCAGGTTCATGATCGCCTTGCGGCCGCATCCGCAGATCGCCTTGATCTCGCTCAACACGTCGGCAATAGCCAGCAGCGCGGCGCTGCCTTCGAACAGATTGCCCAGGAAATCCGTGCGCAGGCCGTAACACAGCACCGGTATGCCCAGCGTGTCGGCGATGCGTGCCAATTGCCAGACCTGGTCGCGCCCCAGAAACTGCGCCTCATCGACCAGCACGCAATGCAGCGGCGCAATATTGTGTTCGGCCACGATCGCCGCGTGAAGATCGGTTTGGGCATCGAAACAGGTCGCCGCCGCCTCCAGCCCGATTCGCGACGCGATAACGCCGCGCCCGGTCCGATCGTCGATCGCTGCGGTGAACAGCATGGTGCGCATGCCGCGCTCGCGATAGTTGAAGCTCGATTGCAGCAGGACCGTCGATTTCCCGGCGTTCATCGAAGCATAGTAGAAATACAGCTTGGCCATCACCGGCTTGTCGAGCGCCGCCGCAGAACGGTCAAGCCGCGCACGCGGGTGGCCAGCCGATATTGGTGCCCTGCGCCGGCAATTTATCTGTTGCGCTGCAACAAAATTGTGGCTTTGATAGGTTTGAAGCGCATTTTGAGGCATTTTATTACTGAAATGACGAGGGAAAATATCGTCAAGCAACGCCATGGCGCAACAGGTTCGTTCGCCGTCGTCGCCACATTGCATTGCGCTGGCCCCTGCCCGCTATCCTGCGCTCGCCTGCCGCAAATCACCCGCCAATGAGGCCATCGCTGGCCTTGCGAGCCGCCGTCGCGGCGGACATCCCGGCTTTGGAATCGCTGATCGCCCAATCCGCACGCGCGCTGGGGCGAGGTCATTATTCGGCGGCGGAAACCGAAGCGGCGATCACCCATGTCTTCGGCGTTGATTCAGAACTTGTCGCGGATGGCACCTATCTCGTGGCGCAGTCTGGCGATGTTATCGCGGGCTGTGGCGGCTGGAGCCAGCGACCGACCCTGTTCGGCGGTGATCGCTTCGCCGCACGCCAGTCAGGCAGGCTCGACCCTGCTACCGATCCCGCCAAGATCCGCGCGTTCTTTGTCCACCCCGATTTTTCGCGGCAGGGCGTTGCCGATGCATTGCTCGCCGCCTGTGAAGCCGCCGCCACCGCGGCGGGGTTCCGCCGACTTGAATTGATGGCGACATTGCCAGGCTTGCCATTCTACCGGGCGCGCGGCTTCGTTTCGGGCGCAGCCCAACCGCTTCTGCTGGGCGGGATCGAAGTGACGTTCGTGCCGATGACCAAGACGTTGCCCGGCAATATCGTTACATAAATGCAACAGCTGGAGATTGAATCGACTCGAACAAGCTGTATGGCTTGTAATGTGCACTAACTTCAGTTGACATGAGAATCGATATCCAAGTGCCGAAAAAGTCTTTCAAGACATGGCATCGGAGATATTGGGGGAACACAGAATTTGCAAGTGGGCAGCCTGTTGCTGCGTGGTATTACTGTGTTATTTTTGAATCTGCCAAAGAGCAGATTTTTAAAATTGGTGTTGGTTTACTTTGGGGCGGTCCGAAAGCTTTCAAGCGAGAGGACAGCAATGACTAAACTTAGATCCAGCCTCAACTGGCGGCATGCCGTTTCCATTTCGGCACTGGCAGTTTCAGGTCTTTGCGCCGATGTCGCATCGGCGCAAACCGTCCAGACGGCTGCGGCTGGCGCGGCCGCCGTCGAAAACGCCGGCGACACGATCATCGTCACAGGCACCCGTCGTACAGACCGCACGGTCACTGAATCGGCCGTTCCCGTCGATGTTTTCTCGGGTGCCGACATCAAGGTGCAGGCCAGCCCCAGCCTCCAGACGATCCTGAAGAATCTGGTGCCGTCGTTCAACCAGCAACGAAATGCCGGCGCCGATGGCTCGGCCTTTGTTCGCCCGCCAACGCTGCGCGGCCTGCCGCCCGATGAAATCCTCGTTCTCATCAACGGCAAGCGCATGCACCGTTCGGCACTCGTGCAGGTGGCGGGTGATTCGCTCACCGCAGGCTCGCAGGGGCCTGACCTGTCGCAAATTCCTTCGGTCGCACTCGGCAGGGTCGAAGTGCTGCGTGACGGTGCGGCAGCTCAATATGGTTCCGACGCCATCGCCGGCGTGATCAATCTGGGCCTGCGTACCAATGACAGTGGCTATGAACTCAACAGCCGGTACGGCCAAAGTTACCGCGGCGACGGCAAGGATTTCCAGATTTCCGGAAACGCCGGGTTCAAGCTGGGCTCCGGCTTCATCAACATCTCCGGCGAATTCGTCGACCAGGGATTGTTCAACCGCGCTGTCGACCGGCCAGATTCTGCCGCGTTGCGCGCCCTTGGCATTACCGTGCCCAGCCCGCCGACCCGTTACGGCCAGCCCAAGCAGACCACTTATCGCCTGGTCCTCAATTCCGCCGTTCCGGTTGGCGACAAGGACGAGGTGTACCTGTTTGGTAACTATGGTTATTCACAATCGGAAGTCGATTTCAACTATCGTCGGCCGCGGTCGGTAACGGTTCCGGGCACGATTCCGGCGCCCGGCGCAGCACAGGCCGGGCCGCAGACATTCCCGGTTTCCGTCAATCCGGTTTTCCTCGACGTTTTTCCGGGCCAGTTCGATAGCGCCGGCCGCCCCGTCTACAATCGCCAGGGCGCTACCTTCTCGGCATCCTCAATCTTCCCCAACGGCTTCGTGCCGCTGTTCAAGAGCACCAACGAGGATTTCTCGGTCGTTGCCGGCTATCGCGGTGAAACCAAGTTCGGCATGCACTTCGATTTCAGCGTCGGCACCGGTCGTGACCAGATCAGCTATAATCTTGACAGCACGGTCAATCCGTCGCTCGGGCCGGCATCGCCAACAAGCTTCTACCTTGGCTATCTCCAGCAGCGCGAGACGAACGTAAACCTGGATCTAAGCTATCCGCTCGAAGTCGGATTCGCCAGCCCGCTCAACATCGCGGGGGGCCTCGAATTCCGGCGCGAAACCTATATAGTCGGCATCGGCCAGGCTGAATCCTATGCCATCGGGCCCTATGCAGTGCAGACCGTGCGCAATCCGGATGGCACGGCATCGGGTGTTTCGACCGCTGGCATCGGTGCCAATGGTTTCCCCGGCTATGGCCCGAGCGAAGCCACCGATACGTCTCGCAACAGCTATTCGGCCTATCTGGACGTTGAAACCGATATCGTGGACAGTTTCACGCTGGGCATCGCCGGACGCTATGATTATTTCAGCGATTTCGGCTCGACGGTGAACGGGAAGATCAGCGCGCGCTGGGCGATCAACCCGATTATCGCCCTTCGCGGCAATGTCAGCACCGGCTTCCGCGCACCAACCCCGGGCCAATCTTCGACGGCCAATGTCCAGACAGCGTTCCCCAACGGCAGCGTCGTGCCGGTGGCCACCGCGACTGTCACACCGGGCAGCACGACGGCACTGTACTTTGGCTCGCAGCCATTGAAGCCAGAGAAATCGACGAGCTTTTCGGGCGGCCTTGTGCTGACCCCGGGCGGCGGCTTCAATGCGACCGTCGACTATTACAACATCACGGTGCGTGACCGGATCGCAATCACCTCGAACTTCGCGGTTTCGGCGGCTGACCAACAGGCGCTGTTCAACCAGGGTGTCCGCAACGCCTTCGATCTTGGCAATGTCAACTTCTTCACCAACGGGTTCCGCACCCGCACCCAAGGCGTCGACTTTGTTCTGTCACACCGCGCTGCCAGCGATTACGGCAGTTTCAGCACGTCATTGGCGGTAAACTACAACACCACAAAGGTCACGGGCGTCACCATTGCCCAGGCGATCGATGTCCGGCGCCAGCTGAACATCCAGGGCCTCAGCCCGAAATGGCGCGCGGTTTTTGCCGAAACATGGTCGCTCGGCATGTTCGATGCCACGGGTCGCATCAATTATTACGGCGGCCTGACATCGTACAACAACAACCCCAACGCAGCCGGTGTGATCGATCCCAATTCGATCCAGTCGTTCCGCAGCGATGTCAGCTTCGATCTTGAAGTCGGTGTCACCTTTGCGGAACGTTTCCGGATTGCGGTGGGCGGCGAGAACCTGTTCAATCGCTATCCGCAGGCCGATCTTCGCAACAATTATGCCGCCACGAATGCCTCTGTGAGCGGGCGTATCTACAACGATGCGTCGCCGCTCAGCTATCTTGGCGGCTTTTGGTACATCCGCGGCCAGGTCAAGTTCTAGGCCGCTAACCAAAGGTTGCGGTTGCGGGCGGCAGGGCTATCCTGTCGCCCGCAGCTGTTTTCGATCCAGACCAGTTTTCGGTCCATAAAGAGGGAGAATGACATGAAGGCCATGATGACCGCACTTGCCGTCGGCGTCGCAATGCTGGCGATGTCCGCCAGCGCCGCCGAGATCAACCGGCTCGGCAACACGCCCGAAGCCAATATCCTGAAGGGGGTCCTGGTGCCCGCCGGTACCGACCTGTTCATCCTGTCCGGTCAGCTGGCATCGCCGATCGACCCTTCAAAGCCGCCCACGGGCATCGAATCCTATGGCGATACCAAGACCCAGACGATCAGCACGTTCGCGAAGATCAAGACGCTGCTGGAGGAAAACGGCTACAAGATGAGCGACGTCATCAAGCTGACGCTGTTCGTCGTGGCGCCCCCGGGCAGTGACCGGATGGACTTCAAGGGCCTGAACGAAGGCTATCGGGAGTTCTTCGGCACCGCCGAAAACCCCAATAAATCGGCGCGGTCGGCGGTGCAGGTAGCCGGGCTCGCCGGGCCGAATTTCCTGATCGAGATAGAGGCGATCGCGGCCAAGCCTGCGGGGAAGTGAATTTGCTGGCGGGGGCCCGCGGCAAAGCCGCGGGCTGACGTCAGACGGGTTCGGCCGGCAACGGGCCGGCCGAACCGCTGGCCGGGCTTGCGCGAGTCGCGCGCCAGCACCGCTGGCGGGCGCCGCGCTGCGCCTTAATACACTTCAAACAACCCGGCAGCGCCCATCCCGCCACCAACACACATCGTGACCACGACATATTTGACACCGCGGCGCTTGCCCTCGATCAACGCATGGCCCGTGCAGCGCGCGCCGGTCATGCCATAGGGGTGGCCGATCGAAATGGCGCCGCCATTCACGTTCAGCTTTTCCTGGTCGATGCCCAGCACATCGGCGCAATACAGCACCTGCACGGCGAAGGCTTCGTTCAGCTCCCACAGGCCGATATCATCCATCTTCAGGCCGTTGGCCTTCAACAGCTTGGGGATCGCATAGATCGGCCCGATGCCCATTTCGTCCGGCTCCAGCCCGGCGACCGCCATGCCGCGATAGGCGCCCATAGGCGTCAGGTTACGGCGCTTGGCCTCCCCGGCTTCCATCAGCACACTGGCCGAGGCGCCATCCGATAGCTGCGACGCGTTGCCGGCGGTGATTACGCCACCTTCCAGCACCGGTTTCAGGCCCTTCAGGCCCTCCAGCGTCGTTTCAGGCCGGTTGCCTTCGTCCTTCGACACGGTGATTTCGTGGCGGGTGACTTCTTTGGTTTCCTTGTTGACCATCGCCATCATCGTGGTCATCGGCACGATTTCGGCATCAAAGCGCCCGGCCTGCTGGGCTGCGGCGGTGCGCATCTGCGACTGGAAGCTGTACTCATCCATGCGGTCGCGGCTGATATTGTACCGCTTGGCGACGACTTCGGCGGTTTGCAGCATCGGCATGTAGATGGCGGGGTGCATGGCAACCAGGCTGGGGTCGCCTTCGACCCGCATCTTGTCGTTCTGTACCATCGAGATCGAATCGATGCCGGCGCCGATGCAGATGTCCATGCCATCGACGATGATCTGCTTGGCTGCCGTCGCAATCGCCATCACGCCCGACGAACATTGGCGGTCCATCGATTGGCCCGAAACGGTCACCGGCAGCCCGGCGCGCAGCAGCGCCGTCCGGGCGATATTGCCGCCCTGCACACCCTGCTGGAGCGCCGCCCCCATGACGACATCATCGACTTCGCCGCCCTGCAAGCCAGCGCGCGCCACCGCGTGCTGAATGGCATGGCCGCCCAGCGTCGGCGACGGGGTGGCGTTGAAGGCGCCGCGATAGGCCTTGCCGATCGGGGTACGGGCGGTCGAAACGATTACGGCTTCACGCATGGGGAAAGGTCCTTTTCAAAGGGAAAACGGGTGGTTCTGGCGGCAGCCGCATCCGGCGCGGCTGTTAAAGATATTGCAGCGTGATCCATTCGGCGGCGAGCGCCGGCTTGGTTTCGCCATCGATTTCAATGGTGACATTGGTCGTGGTCTGCCAGCCGCCATCCGGGCGCTGGGTCACATCGACAAGCATGAAGCGGCCGCGCACCTTGCTGCCGGATTTTACCGGCGCCATGAACCGTACCTTGTTGAGGCCATAGTTGACGCCCATTTTCGTGCCGATGACGCCCGGCATCACGCCATAGGCCATCACCGACGTCAGGCTGAGCGTCAAATAGCCATGGGCAATCGTGGTGCCGAACGGTGTCTGCCTGGCCAGCTCCGGGTTCACATGAATGAACTGGTGGTCGCCCGTCACCTCGGCAAAGGCATCGATCTTGGCCTGATCGACCAGGATCCAGTCGGATACGCCGACTTCGGTGCCGACCATGGCGCGATAATCGTCCAGCGATACAAGCGGCTTTGCCATATTTTTCCGTCCCCAATGCCAGGCCATGGCCCGAATTTCGCCGCAACCTAGGCGCTGGGTGACGTAAGCGTCAACCGCGAACGCCGAGCAATTCCCCGTCCGTGATCGCTATCATGCGAATGAATCCATCGGCATCAGGCGGCGCAATTGCATCTTTCGCAGCGCCGTCGCCGGGCGTAGAGCGCGGCGATGAGCAGCCCCAATCTCCTCGCCGCGCGCGCCCGCATGGCCACCCTCCACCGCGCCCCGGAACCACAGGTGCTGGCAGCACTTCTGCCCAACGCCACTTTGTCGCCCGCCACGCGTGAAGCGGTCGTCGGCCGGGCGCTCGGCCTGCTCGCCGATCTTCGCGCTGCGCAGGGCGAAGGCTGGGTCAACCGCTTCCTCCACCAATATCGGCTCAACACCGCCGAGGGCATCGCCCTGCTCAGCCTGGCCGAGGCGTTCCTGCGCGTGCCCGACAGCGACACCGCCGACGCGCTGATCCGCGACAAGATCGGCACCGCCGATTGGGCGGCACACAGCGGCCAATCCGATTCGCTGCTGGTCAATTCCGCCACCTGGGGGCTGGTGATGACCCGAGCGCTGGTCGGTGAAGGTGCCCAGCCATCGGTATTGCGCCGCCTTGTCGCCCGCACCGGCGAACCGTTCGTGCGACAGGCGGTGGGCGCCGCGATGCGCATGATGGGCCAGGTGTTCGTCATGGGCCGCACCATCGATGAAGCGCTGGCCCGCGCCGCCGACAAGGACAATCGCGGCTTTACCGCCAGCTTCGACATGCTGGGGGAAGCCGCCCGCACCCACGCCGATGGCCTGCGCTATTTCGAAAGCTACAAGGCCGCCATCCGCGACACGGCGAAAGCCGGGCCGGGCAAGAATGTCGGCGGCGCCGACGGGGCCAACCACATCACCGATCGCCACTCCGTCTCGGTAAAGCTGTCGGCGCTGCACCCGCGTTACGAATCCGCCCATGCCGCCACCTGCGTACCCGAATTGACCGACATGCTGCGCCAGCTTGCCGATGACGCCGCCAGCGCCGGCATCGGGCTGACAGTCGATGCCGAAGAAAGCGAGCGCCTGCTGATGTCGCTCGACATCATCGAGGCGGTGGCGCGCCGCCCCGAACTAAAGGGCTGGGACGGGTTCGGCATGGCCATCCAGGGCTATGGCAAGCGCGCCCGGCCGGTCATCGCCTGGGCCGATGGGCTTGGCGGCGAAACCGGGCGGCGGCTGACGGTGCGGCTGGTCAAGGGCGCCTATTGGGACAGCGAGATCAAGCGCACGCAGGAACAGGGGCTGGCGGGATACCCGCTGTTCACCCGCAAGGCGGCGACCGATGTCTCCTATCTCGCCTGTGCCAACGATATGCTGGCGGCGCCCAACCTCTACCCGGCCTTCGCCACGCACAATGCGCTGACGGTCGCCACCATCCTCGAATGGGCCGGCGACGCCCGCGATTTCGAATTCCAGCGGCTGCACGGCATGGGCGAAGGGCTGTTCGAACGGCTGGTGCGCGACGAAGGCTATAAATGCCGGACCTATGCGCCGGTCGGCGGCCACCGCGATTTGCTCGCCTATCTCGTCCGCCGCCTGCTTGAAAACGGCGCCAACAGCAGCTTTGTGCACCAGCTCGCCGATGCCAGCGTCAGCGACGATGTGCTGCTCGCCGATCCGGCCGCCAAGGTGGCGGCGGTCGGCGGCACACCGCACCCGTCGATCGCGCTGCCGGTCCGGCTTTATGGCGACACGCGCGACAATTCGGCGGGGATCGATCTCGCAGATCCGGCGGAACTGGCGCGGGTCGCCGCCGGCATCGCCGCTGCCGCACCGCTGGCCAGCACCGTTGCCGATCCCGGCGCCAGCGTCGATGATGCGGTAACCGCCGCCCACGCTGCCTTCCCGGCCTGGACCGACACGCCCGTCGAAACCCGCGCCGATATTCTGGGTCGCCTCGCCAACCTTCTCGAACGCGACCGCGAAGCGCTGATGGCCGTGCTCGTCCATGAAGCCCGCAAGACCATCCCCGACGCGCTCGCCGAAGTGCGCGAGGCGGTGGATTTCTGCCGCTATTACGCCGCCGAGGCGCGGGCGAAATTCGCCGTCATCCAGCTGCCCGGCCCCACTGGTGAGCGCAACGAACTGCGCCTCGTCGGCCGCGGCGTCTTTGCCTGTATCGCACCTTGGAACTTCCCGCTGGCGATCTTCATCGGGCAGGTCGTCGCCGCGCTCGTCGCCGGCAACACCGTCGTCGGCAAACCGGCCCCGCAAACGCCCGAAATCGCCGCCCGCGCCATGGCACTGGCGCACGAAGCCGGTGTGCCAGCCGGCGCCCTGCAACTGGTCACCGGTGGCGGCGAGGCCGGCGACGCGCTGGTTCGCGACGCCCGCATCGCCGGGGTTGCCTTCACCGGCAGCACGGCGACCGCCCGCCGCATCGCCCGCGCGCTGCTCGACGATGAAAGCCGGGCGTTAATTCCGCTGATCGCCGAAACCGGCGGCATCAACGCGATGATCGTCGATTCGACCGCGCTTACCGAACAGGTGGTGCAGGATGTCATCACCAGCGCCTTCCGCTCCGCCGGGCAACGCTGTTCGGCATTGCGGCTGCTGCTGGTGCAGGAAGACGTCGCCGACCGCACGCTGGACATGCTGAAGGGCGCCATGGACACGCTGGTCATGGGCGATCCCGCCAACCCCGTCACCGATGTCGGCCCGGTCATCGACCGCACATCATTCGACCGGCTGGAGGGTTATCGCCAGTCCCGGCGCGACCGCTGGCTGCACGCCCTGCCCGCGCCGCCCGCCGGGGATTTCATCGCGCCGACGATCATCGGCCTGGATGCCATCGCCGATCTGCAGGCCGAATGGTTCGGGCCGATCCTGCACGTCGTCACCTGGAAGGCCGGTGCGCTCAATGCCACCATCGCTGCGGTCAATGCGCTCGGCTATGGCCTGACCATGGGCCTGCACAGCCGCATCGCCTCGGTGGCGACGGCGGTGACGGATACCGCCCATGTCGGCAATCTCTACATCAACCGCTCGATGATCGGCGCCGTCGTCGGCAGCCAGCCTTTCGGCGGCGAGGGCCGGTCGGGCACCGGCTTCAAGGCCGGCGGGCCGCATTACCTGCTGCGCTTCGCCAATGAACGCACCGTCAGCACCGACACGACCAGCGCCGGCGGTAACGCCTCGCTGCTCAGCATCGAGGATATCGGCGGCATTTGAAGCCAACCCCGATCAACGCCGGCAGCTTGCCACAGGGCGGTTTCCGGCCGACACTCGGCTCATGTCAGCGCGGCTCGTCGAACTGATCGTCCAACCCGCCGACGTCGGCGCAGCGACAGCGGCCATGGCCCGTCACTGCCGCCGCTTCTGGCCCGACACGCTTGCCGATGGGCCGGTGCGCTTTTCGGGGGTTATCGCCGCCCGCCATGTCGAACGCTTGCTCGACGATGTCGCCACTACGCTCGCCGGCGATGGCCGCTACACCGCCATGGTGTTTCCGCTGGCGACCGTGCGCCCGGCGCTCGCCGCACCACCCGGCATCGACACATCGCTGCGGCCGCCCTCCCGCCTCGAAATCTTCTTCAGCCGCGACCGTATCAGCACCGACGAACTCCGCGACGATATCGATGACAGCATCGAACTGCGCTCCGCCTTTGTCATCACGGTCATACTGTCGGCGATCATCGCGGCGCTGGGCATGCGCAGCGGCCAGACCGCGGTCATCATCGGCGCCATGGTCATCGCGCCGCTGCTGGGGCCGACCATGGCACTGGCGCTGGCGGCAACAATCGGTGACATACGGCTGGCATGGCGCGCGCTGTTGACACTCGCGGTCGGCACCGCCGCGGCGCTGGTCTGTTCGGCGCTGCTCGGCATGGTGATCAGCGTCGATCCGGCGGCGCCCGAATTGCAGCTGCGCACCATCGTCCAGCCCGCCGATATCGCGCTGGCGCTGGCGGCGGGCGCCGCGGGCGTGCTGGCGCTCAGCCGCGGCACCTCCATGTCCTTGATCGGCGTGATGATCGCGGTGGCGCTGGTGCCGCCGCTCGCCGCCTGCGGCATGCTGCTCGGCAGCGGCCACCCCGATGCCGCGCTGCGCGCGCTGCTGCTGTTCGCCACCAACCTTGTCTGCATCAATGTCGCCGGCATCGCGACATTCCTGATCCGCGGACTGCCGCCGCGCAACTGGCGACTGACCGGCGGCATCGCGCTGGGCTGGCTGGCGCTTTTGCTGCTGCTGGTGGCGTTGATCGCCGGCGTCGACCCGGCGCTGGCACCCGTCACCGGCCTCTGAGCGTCGCTCTATTTACCGCCGCTCATTTTGCGTATACCAACTCCGCATGAACGCATCCCTGCCCTTTGTTGCTGCCCCGCCTGTATCGACCCGGCTGGCGGTGCCGCGCCGCGAATGGGGGGCTGCCTTTGGGGCGCTGCGCCGCTTGCTGCGCGACAAGGACGCCACCGAGGAAGTGTTCGAGATCATGCGCGCGCTCAACGGCGATTCGACCCGCGCCGGCTATCGCCGCCTGCTTACCACCTTCGAGGGCGGCGAACTCGCTTATGCCCGCGAAGAACTTGCCGAACGGCTGCAGGATCGCGCCTGGCTGGCAACGCTGCCCGCCGGCAGCCTGGGCGCCATCTACCGCGATTTCACCGATGATGGCGGCGTGACGCCCGAAGGATTGATCGCGGTTTCCGGCCAGCCGGCCATCGCCATGCAGCACCCGGTCGCCTGGTTCGGCCGCCGCATCCGCGATTCGCACGATCTGTGGCACGTGGTGACCGGCTATGGCCTCGATTCGCTCGGGGAAGCCTGCCTCGTCGCCTTTTCCTATGCCCAGACCCGCGCCATGGGCTGGGCCTTCATCGCCATCGGCGCCGCCATCAAAAGCCGCAAGGGCCCGGACCAGCCCTATACGCGCGCCATCTGGGAAGGCTTTCGGCGCGGCAAGGCGGCAGGCTGGTTGCCCGAACAGGATTGGGTGGCGCTGCTGCCGCTACCGATCGAGGACGTCCGCGCCCGCCTCGGCCTGGCGCCGGCGCCGGTCTATCTATCGATCCCCGTCGCGCTGCGCGGCGAGGCCGTGCCCAAGGGCTAGGTGTTTGATCCCACGGTTTGATGGTGCGATCCTTTCGTTGGAATGGAAGGAAGCAATATGGGACAGGTTCGTCACGGGAGCGCCACGACCACGCACGTCGTCCGAGCAGCAATACAGCGATCGCAAGCTTCGCTC
>JBBQPR010000047.1:0-24395 GCA_038217075.1 Sphingomonadales bacterium | reverse complement strand
GATATCGATGGCGGAAGTGTGTCGGTTGAACAATGTGGCAAGACCGCCTGTTGCGATCACCGTCACCGGTGGCCCGATCTCTGATGTAATGCGCGCGACCAATCCTTCAATAAGGCCGACATAGCCCCAGAAGACGCCCGATTGCATGGCGTGTACGGTATTCTTGCCGATAACGCCAAGATTCCCGCCACCCGCTGCCACCGGCGGCTCGACAGCGATGCGCGGCAGCTTGGCCGCCGCCTGATACAGCGCGTCCATCGAAAGGTTGATGCCCGGCGCGATCACCCCGCCCCGGTAACTGCCATCGGCGCCAACGACATCAAAGGTGGTGGCGGTGCCGAAATCGACAATGATCAGATTGCCCGGCGTCGATTCATGCGCCGCAATGGCGTTGACCAACCGGTCGGCACCCACTTCGCTCGGGTTGGGCATATCGATGCGCAACCCCAGGTCAAGCTCGCCAACCGCCACCACAAGCGGCTCGACATCGAAATATTTGCGGCACAGCCGTTGCAGGTTGAACAGCGTCTGCGGCACCACCGTGGCAATAATCGCGGCGCCGACATGGGCGCGCTCAACGCCCTCAAGCTGCATCAACTGGTGCAACCACACCGCATATTCATCGGCGGTGCGCTGGCCATCGGTGGAAATCCGCCAGCGCCATTTGATGGTGTCGCCATCGCAAATCGCAAACACGATATTGGTATTGCCGACATCGATGGCTAGCAGCATGACCCCGGCCCCTTTTGCCCATCTTGCTTCACAACGCAAAAACCTCGCCGGCATGGACCGCCCGAAGTCGCCCGTCGTCAAGCCTCAGCGCCAGCGCGCCATCCGGCCCCAAGCCCTCGAACCGGCCCTGCAGCGTGTTGTCGCCCAACCGCACCACGATCCGATCGCCGACGCCGGCCGCCAGCGCCAGCCACCGCGATTGTATCGGCCCGAACCCCTGCGCTGCCCATAATGCCCGATATTCGGCAAAGGCCATCGCCAACCCTTCGAGCAGGTCACGCGGCGTCGGCACCGGCAGGCCCGCAGCGGCAAGCGATATCGCCGGGCGCTCGGTGGCTTCGGGAAAGCTCGCGATGTTGACGCCAACGCCGATGACCAGCGCATTGCCGGCGCGTTCGAGGAGGATGCCCGAAACCTTCGCACCATCCAGCAACAGGTCATTGGGCCATTTCAACCGCAACCGCGGCGCGTCGCCGGACGGGAGCGCCGCCGAAATCGCGGTCACCAGCGCCAGCGCCGCCACGAACGAAAGCTGCTGCACCGGCCCGTCTGCCTTGACCAGCACCGATGCCATCAGATTGCCCGCACCATCGCCCCAGGCGCGCCCGCGCCGGCCGCGCCCTGCCGTCTGCCGGTCGGTAATCACCCAATGGCCATCGGGCAGCGTGTCCGCGCGCTCCAGCAGCCAGTCGTTGGTGGAGCCCACCGCGGCGAGATGGGTAACGGCGCCGGTCAACCCGCAACCGTGAATGGCCCCGCCATTCAACCCGCAACCAGAAACAGCGACGCCGCCGCGCGCCCGGCCGCGGCCACGATCGGCGTGATCGCCAACATGCCGATCGGCGAACAGAACAGCGCCGCCGCCGCGATCATCGCGCCATTGGTGCGGCCGCCATCGCTCACCACCACCACGCCGGCGTCGTCGAAATACATGATCTTGATCAGCCGAAGGTAATAATAGGCAGCGACAACCGATGCGATGAAACCGATTACTGCCAGCGGGATCAACCCCGCCGCCACCGCTGCCTGGAACACCGCAAATTTCGGCCAGAACCCCAACAGCGGCGGGATGCCGGCCAGGCTGAACATGAAAATCGCCAGCGCCGCGGCAAGGCCCGGACGCACCTTCGAAAGCCCGGCGAGGTCGCTCAACAATTCCACCGGCGCGCCGTCGGCACGGCGCAATTGCAGCACGACCATGAAACTGCCCAGCGTCATCGCCAGATAGACGGCGGTGTAGAACAGCAACGCCTCGACACCCTGCGCGCTCGCCGCCGCCAGCCCGACCAGCGCAAAACCGATATTGGCGATGGAGGAATAGGCCAGCAGCCGCTTGACATTGGTCTGCCCGATGGCACCAGCCGCCCCCAGGAACATCGATGCAACGGCAAGGAAGAAAATGATCTGCTGCCAATCGATCGCCATCGGCCCAAAGGCGCCAACCAGCACCCTCACCATCAGGCCCAGCGCCGCCGCCTTGGGCGCTGCCGAGAAAAATGCCGCAACCGGCGTCGGTGCGCCTTCATAAACATCGGGCGTCCACATATGGAACGGCACCGCCGAAATCTTGAAGGCAAGGCCCGACAGGATGAACACCAGCCCGAACAAGATGCCCAGCGACCGCTCGCTCTGCCCGCCCAGCACAAGGTGGATGGTGTCGAAACTCGTCGAACCGCAAAAGCCATAGACCAGCGAGATGCCATACAGCAGCACACCCGACGCCAGCGCGCCCAGCACGAAATATTTAAGGCCGGCCTCCGACGATTTCGCCTCACCGCGGTGGAACGCCGCCAGCACATAGGCGGCAAGGCTTTGCAGTTCGAGCCCGATGTACAGCGACAGCAGATCGTTCGCCGACACCATCATGCACATGCCCAACGTCGCCAGCATCAACAGCACCGGATATTCGAACCGCCCGGTTTTTGCATCCTTCAGATAGGGCAGCGCCAGCAGCATCGAAGCAGCGCCGGCGGCCAGGATCAACACCTTCAGAAAGGTCGAAAAACCATCGGCGATATACAGCCCGTCAAACGCGATGCGCGTCACCGCGGGCTGCGAAATCAGCACCACACCCGCGATGCCGAGGATCAGCACCGACACCCAGGTCAGCGCCTTCAGCCCCTTGTCCCCGGCCAGAAAGGCCCCGAGCAAGAGCGTCAGCAGTGATCCGGCGGTCAACACCGCTTCCGGCCCGGCAATGGCGATGGAGGCAAAGGTCGGGTTCACTTGACGACTGCCTTTTCTGTGCCCGCCTCAGCCGCAACCGGGACGCGACTGACGTCTTTCACCCAATTCCCACCTGCCTTGAAAGCTGCCGGCAACAGATCGACCGGCAAGCCCGGCGTAATGGTCATGTCGGTCGGCAGTGTCGCCAATTCACGGCCCTGCAACCTTGCGACAATGCTGGCCACTGCGGGCTTCATCGGCGCCTGGAAACTGGCCGGGTAAATCCCCATCCACAGCACCGCGGCCACCACCGGCGCCAGAATTGCAATCTCCCGCAGCGAAAGGTCTGGCATCGCTTGCGTATCCTCGCCCGCCGCCGCGCCAAACGCCACGCGCCGATACAGCCACAGCATATAGGCAGCGCCCAATATGATGCCCGTCGTCATGACCAACGTCGCCCATGTGCTGGTCTGGTACAGCCCGATCAGCACGAGAAACTCAGCAACAAAACCCGACGTCGCCGGCAGGCCAACCGACGCCATGGTAAAGAACAGCAGCAGCAGAGCATAACGCGGCATCGTATCCGCCAGCCCGCCGTACCGCGCGATTTCGCGGGTATGCAGCCGGTCGTAAACCACGCCCACACACAGGAACAGTGCGCCCGACACCAGGCCATGGCTGAGCATCATCACCAGCGAGCCCTCGATCCCTTGCGTGTTCAGCGCGAACAACCCCGCCGTCACAAACGCCATGTGCGCGACCGATGAATAGGCAATCAGCTTCTTCATGTCGTTCTGCACCAGCGCCACCAGCGAAGTATAAACCACCGCCACCATCGACAGCGCGAACACCAGCCAGATCAACTGCGCCGAGGCATCCGGGAACATCGGCAGCGAAAACCGCACAAAACCATAGCCGCCCAGCTTCAACAGCACGCCGGCCAGGATCACCGAGCCCGCCGTCGGCGCTTCGACATGCGCATCCGGCAACCAGGTGTGCACCGGCCACATCGGCATCTTCACCGCAAAGCTGGCGAAAAACGCCAGGAACAGCCAGAATTGCGCCCCCGGCGTGAAATCATAGGTCGAAAGCACGCCGATATCGGTGCTGCCGGCCTCACCCACCATATACAGCATGCCGACCAGCATCAGCACCGATCCAAGCAGCGTGTAGAGGAAGAATTTGTAGCTGGCGTAAATCCGCCGCGCCCCGCCCCAGATGCCGATGATCAGGAACATCGGGATCAGCCCGGCTTCAAAGAACAGATAGAACAGGAAGATGTCACGCGCCGCAAAGGTGCCGACCATCAGCGATTCCATGATGAGGAACGCCGCCATATATTCGGGCACGCGCTTGGTCACGCTTTCCCATGACGCCAGGATGCACAGCGGCATCAGGAACACGCTGAGCAGGATCAGCATCAGCGAAATGCCGTCGATGCCCAGGTTCCACGACAAGTAAGGCGCGAACAGCGGCAGGTTCTCGCCAAACTGGAATGCCGCCCCGGCATTGTCGAAACCCTGCCACAGCATCAGCCCCAGCCCGAATTCGATAAGCGTCGTGACCAGCGCGACCATGCGCGCCCGGCCGGCGTCATCACCCGTCGTGACGATCGCCACCGCTGCCACCACCGGCAGCAGGATCATGATGGAAAGAATGGGCATCACTTGCCGACAATCCCGAACCCGGCCGGCGCCAGCCAGGCGGCGGCAGCGGCAAGCCCGACGATCATCACCAGCGCATAGGAATAGACATAGCCCGATTGGAACCGCCGCGCCGCCCGGGCGCTCATCGCCACGGCAGCCGCGGCGCCATCCGGCCCGAACCGGTCGATGGTCTGCTGATCGCCGCGCACCCAGAAAAACCGCCCGATGGCAAAGGCCGGCCGCACGAAAATCGCGTCATACAGCTCGTCGAAATACCATTTGTGAACGAGGAACCGGTACAGCGCCGGCACCGCCCCAGCCACCTTGCCCGGCAGCTCCGGCGCCCGCAGATAGGCATACCAGGCCCCGCCAAGCCCGAGGAAAAAGGTCAGCGCCAGGCTGATCGGCAGCCATTCCGGCACATGGTGCATGGCCTCCATCAACGGCACCCGGAACGCCAGGCTGCCACGCCAGAAATCATTGCCATGCTCGGCGCCAACGAAACTCTCGTGCCAGACCAGCCCGGCAAACAAGGCACCAACCCCCAGCAGGACCAGCGGCACCAGCATCGGCCACGGGCTTTCGTGCGGGTGATAGCCGCCGGTGCCGGTCGCCGGCGCATGGTTATCGTGATGGCCTTGGTCAGCATGCGCGTCATGGCCATGGTCGCCATGCGCATCATGCCCATGCCCATCATGCAACGCATGCTGGATATGCTCCGACCCCGCCCAGCGCGGTTCGCCATAAAAGGTCAGGAACACCAGCCGCCACGAATAGAAACTGGTCAGCAACGCCACCAAAATGCCGATCAACGAGGCGATCTGCGCATGCGTCTGGCCATTGGCGAACGCCGCCTCGATGATCGCATCCTTGGAATAATAGCCGGCGGTGAAGAAGAACCCCGTCAACGCCAGCGTCCCCACCGTCATCAACGCAAAGGTGATCGGGATATGCTTCCGCAGACCCCCGTAAAACCGCATGTCCTGCTCATGGTGCATCGAATGGATGACCGAGCCTGCGCCAAGGAACAGCAGCGCCTTGAAGAACGCATGGGTGAACAGATGGAACATCGCCGCGCCATAGGCACCGGAGCCCGCCGCAAAGAACATGTATCCAAGCTGCGAACAGGTCGAATAGGCGATGACCCGCTTGATATCGGTCTGCACCACGGCCACCGTCGCCGCGAACAGCGCCGTCGCGGCGCCCACATAGGTAACCACCGTCTGCGCCGTCACGCTGGCTTCGAACATCGGCGACAGGCGGCACACCATGAACACGCCGGCGGTCACCATGGTCGCTGCATGGATCAACGCCGACACCGGCGTCGGCCCCTCCATCGCGTCCGGCAACCAGGTGTGCAGGCCCAATTGCGCCGATTTGCCCATCGCGCCGACGAACAGCAACAGGCACAACGTCGTCATCACATCGACGCGCGCGCCAAGGAAGGAGAATGTCGCCCCCGCCTGCCCCGGCACCGCCGCCAAAATCGCATCGAGCGACACCGTGCCGAACACCATGAAGGTCGCGAAAATGCCCAGCGAAAAGCCGAAATCGCCCACCCGGTTGACTACAAACGCCTTGATGGCGGCGGCATTGGCGGATGGCTTGTAGTACCAGAAACCAATCAGCAGATAGGACGCCAGCCCCACCCCTTCCCAACCAAAGAACATCTGGACAAGATTGTCGGCCGTCACCAGCATCAGCATGGCAAAGGTGAACAGCGACAGATAGGCAAAGAACCGCGACTGCGCCGGATCCTCCTCCATATAGCCCCAGCTATACAGGTGCACGAGCGCCGAAACCGACGTCACCACCACCAGCATCACCGCCGTCAGCGTATCGACCTTGAACGCCCATTGGACGTTCAGATCGCCCGACCGGATCCAGTCGAGCACCGGCACGTCATAACCGACCGCACCATTCAGCCAGAACTGCGAAAAGATCACCCAGGCCAGCGCCGCGGACACGAACAGCCCGCCGGTGGTGATGAACTTGGCAGCCGTATGCCCGATCACCCGGCCACCCAGGCCGGCAATGATCGCCGTGATGATCGGCAGGAAAACCAGGAGCTGGATCAACGCGCTCAGCCCTTCAACATATCGGCATCGTCAACCGCGATGCTACCGCGATTGCGGAAATAGACGACCAGGATGGCCAGCCCGACCGCCGCTTCACCAGCCGCGACTGTCAACACGAAGATCGCAAAAATCTGCCCATGCACCTGATGCAGATAGGCCGAAAAGGCGACGAAATTGATGTTCACGGCAAGCAGGATCAGCTCGATCGACATCAGGATGATGATGACATTCTTGCGGTTGATGACGATGCCGAGCACCCCCAGCACGAACAGCGCCGCCGAAACCACCAGATAATGCGAAAGCCCGATCACAATTCGACCCCCTGGCCAACGCCCGGCTGCGCCTTGCGCACCGCACCGGCCGGCGTGCGTGCCACCTGCGCGGCGATATTCTGCCGCTTGGTGCCGACCCGCTGGCGATGGGTCAGCACGATGGCGCCGATCATCGACACCAGCAACACCAGCCCGGCCGCCTGGAAAATGAACAGATAGCGCGTGTAAAGCACCGCGCCGATGGCCTGGGTATTGGTCATGCCGTCACTGGCGCCAGCCAGCACATCGAACATCTGCACCCCATTGCCGGGCACCCATGTCACCACGGCCAACAGGGTTTCGGCAAGGATCACCCCGGCCACCGCCAGCCCCAGCGGCAGATAGCGCACCATGCCCGACCGCAACGACGCGAAATCGATATCCAGCATCATCACGACGAACAGGAACAGCACCGCAACCGCGCCGACATAAACGATCAGCAGCAGCATCGCGAGAAACTCGGCGCCCAAAAGCACGAACAGCCCGGCGGCGTTGAAGAACGCCACGATCAGCCACAGCACCGAATGCACCGGGTTTTTCGACGCGATCACCAGCACGGCTGACGTCAGCAGCATGCCGGCGAAAAGATAAAAGGCGAGAATGGCGGTGGTCACTTGGGGCAAGACTTTCGGCCGCAAAGGCGCATGGCGGCCCGAATAGAAGCCGAGCGCCGACGGGGCAAGCCGTTATGGCCCGGCATACCTGCCGCGTCCCCCGCCGTGCAGCGGAGAGTGGGGAGGGACGTGGGGGAAAGCCGCCCGAAGATCACCGCCACGGCGCATCCGCCGCAAGGTTCGCGGCAATGGCGCGTTCCCACTTGTCGCCATTGGCGATCAGCTTGGCCTTGTCGTACAAAAGCTCTTCGCGTGTTTCCGTGGCGAATTCAAAATTCGGCCCTTCGACAATCGCATCCACCGGACAGGCTTCCTGGCACAGCCCGCAATAGATGCACTTGGTCATGTCGATGTCGTACCGCGTCGTGCGCCGGCTGCCGTCCTCGCGAGGTTCCGCCTCGATGGTGATCGCCTGCGCCGGGCACACCGCCTCGCACAGCTTGCACGCGATGCAGCGTTCCTCGCCATTGGGGTAACGTCGCAGCGCATGCTCACCGCGAAACCGCGGGGACAGCGGCCCCTTTTCATAAGGATAGTTGAGCGTCACCTTGGGCCGAAAGAAATATTTCAGCGTCAGCCCCAGCGCGCCGATGAATTCCAGCAACAGCAGCGACTTGGCGGCGCGAACAATGGCGGTCACAACACTACACTCCCCGGCGCGGCGGCGAATTTGTCGGTAAAGAACATCAGCCAGCCAGACACCACAACGACCCAGAACAGCGACAGCGGCAGGAACACTTTCCAGCCCAGCCGCATCAACTGATCATAGCGATACCGCGGCACCGCAGCCTTCACCCAGGCGAAGCAGAAGAACATCACCGCCATCTTGCCCAGCATCCAGACAAAGCCCGGAATGTAATACAGCGGCCACCAATCAAACGGCGGCAACCAGCCCCCCAGGAACAGCACCGGGATCAGCGCGCACATGAACAGCACGTTGGCGTATTCACCAAGGAAGAACAGCGCAAAGCTCATCGACGAATATTCGACCTGATAGCCGGCGACGAGTTCCGCCTCGGCTTCGGGCAGATCGAACGGCGGCCGGTTGGTTTCGGCCAGCGCCGTGATGAAGAACATGATCCCCATCGGAAACAGCAACGGATTGAAGATGTTGCCGTTCAAAAACCCGAGCACATTGCCCTTTTGCGCCATGACGATATCGGACAGGTTCAGGCTCTGCGCATAGAGCATCACCGCGACGAGGATGAACCCCATCGACACTTCATAACTGACCATCTGCGCCGCCGAGCGCAGGCCACCCAGAAACGGATATTTGGAATTGGATGCCCAGCCCGACATGATGATGCCGTAAACACCCAGCGACGAGATCGCGAAGATATATAACAGCCCGACGTTCAGATCGGCCAGCACCAGCCCGGCATCGAACGGCATCACCGCCCACACCACCAGCGCCAGCACAAAACTGATCATCGGCGCGATGATGAACACGCCGCGGCTGGCGCTCGACGGGATGATGGTTTCCTTCAGGAACAGCTTCGCCGCATCGGCAAAGGTCTGCAACAGCCCGAACGGCCCCACCACATTCGGCCCGCGCCGCATCTGCATCGCCGCCCAGATCTTGCGATCGGCATAAACCGCCATGGCAACGCCCAGCATCACGGGCAACACGATCGCGAGAATCAACACCAAAGTCGCCGCAAACCAGCCGAAACCGCCGCCGAGATAATGCTGGAACCAACCAGTAAACGTCATGCCCTTTCCTCCCCCTGGAGGGGGGAGGCGACTCGCGCCTTTTGGCGCGGCGGGTGGGGGTGGTCCCCATGCGGCGCCAGTGAACCACCCCCACCCGGGCCGCGCTTCGCGCGTCTCTCGCCTCCCCCCTGCAGGGGGAGGAAGGTGCTGCGGCTCATTCCGCGGCCTCCCGAACCGGCGCGCCCGAAATCTGCGCCACGCATTCGGCCATCGTCTCGCTCGCCCGCGCGATCGGGTTGGTCAGGTAATAATTGCGGACCGCCAGCGGCAACGCTCCCGTCAGCTTGCCGGCCTTGCCAGCATTGGAAAGCTCGGCGACAGGTGCCGCACCGCCCGCCAGATGCGGCCATTCCGCCGCAATCCGCGCCCGCAACGCCGGCAGGTCATCATAGGCCAACGGATTACCCAGCACCGCCGACAGCGCCCGGAAAATCGTCCAGTCCTCTCGCGCCTGCCCCGGCGGGAACACCGCGCGCAGCGACCGCTGCACCCGGCCTTCCATGTTCACATAAGTCCCCGGCTTTTCGGTATAGGCCGCCGCCGGCAGGATGACATCGGCATGGGCAACGCCATGGTCGCCATGCGTGCCGATATAAACGGTGAACGCCCCCGCCGCCGTCCGCGCATCGAACTCATCGGCGCCCAGCAAAAACAGCGCCTTCAAGCCAGGATCGGCCAAGATGCCGGCAATGCCGCCATCAACCGCAAGTCCCAGATCGAGCGCACCGACCCGCGCCGCCGCCGTATGCAGCACGTTCCAGCCGTTCCAGCCGTCGCGCACCACATCATATTTGGCCGCAATCGCCCGCGCCGCCTCGAACAGGCCCGGCATCGCCAAAGCACCCATGCCGATGATGATTGCCGGGCGCTCCGCCGCCGCCAGCGCTTCCGCCGCCCCCGCCGGCAATTTGCCCAGCAAGGCCGCATCATCGCCGAGCGATTCGACCGGATAGGTCAAATCCACCGCCGGGCCTATACTGAACACCTTCGATTGCCCCCGCGCCGCCTTCTTGCGTAGCCGGATATTGACCAGCGGCGCCTCGGTGCGCGGGTTGGTGCCGATCAACAGCACCACATCGGCATCCTCGATACCGGTCAGCCCCGAATTGAACAGATAGTCGCCGCGCGCCGCCACCGGCAGCACCGCACCATCGGCCCGCGCTTCAATCCGCGTCGAACCAACGCTGGCCAGCAGATCCTTCAACGCGACCATGTCCTCGACCGCAGCAAGATCACCAACAATCCCCGCAATCGCGCCGCCGCCAACCCCGTCCAGCCCACGCCGAACTGCGGCAAATGCCTCTGCCCAGCCCGTCGCCTGCAGCTTGCCGTCCACCCGCACATAGGGCGTATCCAGCCGCCGTTCGAGCAGCCCGTCACAAGCAAAACGCCCCTTGTCGGCCAGCCATTCCTCGTTCACGTCGTCATTGATGCGCGGCGTGATGCGCAAAACCGCCCGCCCGCGCGACCCGATGACGATGTTCGAACCCACCGCGTCCATCACATCGATGGCGTCGGTCTTCTGCAATTCCCACGGCCGCGCCTGGAACGCATAGGGCTTGGACGTCAACGCGCCGACCGGGCACAAATCGATGATATTGCCCGAAACTTCGCTGGTCACCGCCTTTTCGAGATAGGAGGTGATCTGCATGTTCTCGCCGCGCCCGATGGCGCCGATTTCCTCGACGCCCGCCACTTCCTGCGCAAAGCGCACACAGCGGGTGCAATGGATGCACCGCGTCATGATGGTCTTGACCAGCGGCCCCATGAACTTCTCGGTGACCGCCCGCTTGTTCTCCTGATAGCGGGTAAAGCCCTTGCCATAGGCAATGCTCTGGTCCTGCAGATCGCATTCGCCGCCCTGGTCGCAGATCGGGCAATCGAGCGGGTGGTTGATGAGCAAAAACTCCATCACTCCCTCGCGCGCCTTCTTCACCTTGGGCGTCGTCGTGAACACCACCTGGCCATCGGCGGCCGGCATCGCGCAGCTCGCGATCGGCTTGGGGGCTTTTTCCATCTCGACGAGGCACATGCGGCAATTGCCGGCGATGCTCAGCCGCTCATGATAGCAAAAACGCGGAATTTCGGCGCCGGCGGCTTCGCACGCCTGCAACACGGTCGCCCCGGCCGGGACTTCGACTTCCACGCCATCGATGGTGAGTTTCGGCATGGCTCAGCGCACCCCTGGCAGGCGGAAATTGCCGGTGCTGGCCGGCATGATGAAGGCGGAGCGGCTTTCCATGGTCCAATCCAAGCGGGTCGCACAAAGGCTCAAAACCCTTGCGTCGCGGCGGCTATAGCCGGGTGGTCCCGATATGGGAAGGCGGCAGAGGCCAGTTGTTGCATTGCAAATCCCGCATCTTTGCCGCGACAGCTTCACCCTTGCGCCCGGCACCGCGCTCGCCGCATAGCCGATCGGATGACCAACCCCATCCACATCATCGGCGGCGGCCTCGCCGGCTCGGAAGCAGCCTGGCAGGCGGCTCGCGCCGGCATCCCCGTCATCCTGCACGAAATGCGCGGGGTCCACGGCACCGATGCCCATCATACCGACAAATTCGCCGAACTCGTCTGTTCCAACAGCTTTCGCTCCGATGATCCCGACAACAACGCCGTCGGCCTGATCCATCAGGAAATGCGCACAATGGGCAGCCTCATCATGCAGGCGGCGGACGCGGCGCGCGTGCCCGCCGGTTCCGCGCTTGCCGTCGACCGCGACGACTTCGCCGGCCGGGTTACCGCCGCCATTGAATCCGAACCGCTGATCACCATCCGCCGCGAAATGATCACCGGCATCCCGCCCGCCGATTGGGCCAATGTCATCATCGCCACCGGGCCATTGACCGCAACGCCGCTCGCCGAGGCCATCCGCGGCGTCACCGGCGAGGATGCGCTGGCCTTCTTCGATGCCATTGCGCCGGTCATCCACCATGAATCGATCGATCTCGACATCGCCTGGGCGCAATCCCGCTGGGACCGGCCCAACGAAAATGGCGATACCAAGGATTATCTGAACTGCCCGATGGACAAGGAGCAGTACAACGCCTTCATCGACGAAATGCTCGCCGCCGAAAAGGCCAGTTTCAAGGATTGGGAGGCCAACACCCCCTATTTCGACGGCTGCATGCCGATCGAGGTGATGGCCGAACGCGGCCGCATGACGCCGCGCTTCGGCCCGATGAAACCCGTCGGCCTCACCAACCCCAAAACCGGCCGCCGCGCCTGGGCGGTGGTGCAATTGCGGCAGGACAATGCGCTGGGCACGCTGTGGAACATGGTCGGGTTCCAGACCAAGATGAAGCACGCCGAACAGGTGCGCGTCTTCCGCATGATCCCCGGCCTTGAAAATGCGCAATTCGCCCGGTTGGGCGGCCTGCACCGCAACACCTTCATCAAATCGCCGGTGCTGCTCGATGCAACGCTGCGGCTGAAGGCCGATCCTCGCCTGCGCTTCGCCGGTCAGATCACCGGCTGCGAAGGCTATGTCGAATCCGCCGCCATCGGGCTGGTCGCCGCCCGCTTTGCCATCGCCGACGCACGAGGCCAAACCCCGGTGCCGCCACCGCCGACCACCGCCATGGGCGCGCTGCTGTCCCACATCACCGGCGGCGCCGAGGCGCATGGCTTTCAACCGATGAACGTCAATTTCGGCCTGTTCCCGCCGCTGAACCCGCCGCCCACATCAAAAGACCAGCGCAAACCCGCCCTCGTCGCCCGCGCCCGCGCCGATCTCGCCGGCTGGATGGCCGCCTAGAGTGCGTTTCGTTCAGTTGGAATCGAACGAGCACTCTAGATCTTTGTTTTGGCGTGTTTTCTTAACCGTCAGATGAAGACATCTGACTGGAAAACACTCTAGCCGCGTTTCCTGATCGGAATTCGGCGATGTCATGCCCGAGGGCGCAAACCCTCGCTGATCAGGTCGCCGGCGACATCGGCAACCCTTTCCGGCGACAATGTTTCGTCCCAGACGCCAAATCGAAGCCCCAGGAACACGTTCATGCCCATGATGGCCCAGGCACGAATTTCCTGGTCACCATCGCTGATCTCGCCGCGACCAAAGGCCCGGGCAAGGCTGGCTGCATAGCCCTGCGCGATGTCGCGATAGTGGTTGCGATAGGCGTCTTCGGCAACAAAGGCGCTTTCATCGATGATCCGGTACAGGGCCTTGTGCTGGCGAACAAAGCCGATGAAGGCGGCAATGCCGGCCTTTTCCCCGGAAAGCCGATCGGGCGCGGCCATGATGACTGGACCGACCATCTCGCGCACCTGCAGGCTCATGTCCGCCACCAGCGCGCGGAACACCGCCTCCTTTGAATCAAAATAGGTGTAGAAACTGCCGATCGCGACTTCGGCACGCTGGGCGATACGGGCGATCGCGGCCTCGTGATATCCGCGCTCGCCAAATTCGTCGGCGGCGGCATTCAGGATGGCGCGCAATGTCCGCCGGCCCCGCGCCGTGCGTGGAGTCTTGTCGTTCGGGGCCGGGGTTCCAGCGCTCAATACATCTGCTTTCGATAGTGAGTTGAATAGTGGTTCATGTTTCAGTATTGAAGCTGGTATCGAAGCGCAACCGCAATGCGCAACTGGCCTTGGGAGCAACCATAGTGACAAATCTGCATTTCTCGAATCGCGCCCTGCTCGCACTCGGTGTTGCAACCGGTGCGCTGTTTTCGACAGCGCCCGCCTTTGCCCAGGCGACAACGACTCCCGTCGCAGCCGCCGACGTGCTCGACGAAATCGTCGTCGTTGCCCGCAAGCGCGTCGAACGGCTCGTGGATGTGCCGATCGCGATCACCGCCCTGTCGGGGGAGGACGTCAGCAAGCTGCAAGCCAACGACCTGTCCGGCATCCAGGGCGCCGTCCCCAATCTCAACATTGTCCAGGGTCGCGGGTCTGCCAGCAGCGCCAACATCTTCATCCGCGGCATCGGCCAGCCCGACGCGTTGCAAACCTTCGATCCCGCCGTCGGCGTCTATGTCGATGGCGTTTACATGAGCCGCATCCAGGGCGCCCTGTTCAACCTTGGCGATGTCGAGCGCATCGAAGTGCTGCGCGGCCCACAGGGCACCTTGTACGGCAAGAACACCATCGGCGGCGCCGTCAATATCATCAGCCGCAAGCCAGACCTGGGCGCCATGCATGCCAGCGCCAGCGTCACCTATGGCAGCTACAACCAGTTGCTGCTCAACGGTTATGTCACCGTGCCGCTGATAACCGACAAGCTGGCGCTGTCGGTCGCCGCGCTGTGGGACAAGCGGGACGGCCTCGTCACCGATCCGTTGACCTCGAAAAAATACAACGACCGCAATTCGGCAACCGTGCGCGCCATCCTGCGCGCCAAGCCAACCGATCGGATCGAACTGGTGCTCGCCGGGGATTATACCCGCCAGCGCACGGCCCTGACATTGGGGTACCCGACCGCACCGATCCTCCAGACCAGCCTGTTCCCGGCGGGCGTGACAACCATCGTCCCGGCGCAGCCCTATGGTCCTTATGCCTATAAGGCATCGACGAGCTTCAAGAATGGCGAGGGCCAGCGGCTCGATCACTGGGGCGTGTCGCTGACCGCCAATCTCGAGCTGTCGGACATCTTCTCGCTGACCTCGATCACCGCCTATCGCAACCTGAAGCCGGATTTCTTCGTTGATATCGATGCCAGCCAGGCCAAGATCGGCGATGTGTTTGTTGGCGTTCGCCAGCATCAGTTCAGCCAGGAAGCCCAGTTGAAATGGGACATGCCGCGCTTCAAGGGCGTCTTCGGCCTCTATTACCTCCAGGAAAGCGTCGCCTCGCATCAGGAAGCCTATGCCGACGATCTCTTCACCTTCATCGGCGGGCCCGTCAGCTTTACACGCTTCATCGATGACAAGCAGGTAACGCGCAGCTATGCCGCCTTCGGCCAGGCGACCTATGATCTTACCGACAAGCTCTCGGTCACCGCGGGCCTGCGCTACACCCACGAAACGCGCAGCTATGACCGGTTTACCACCACGTCGTCGAACCAGGCCTTCCTCAACAACATCAGCTTTGCTTTCCCCGACAATCTGCCGGCGCCATTGAACGGCACCAACAGTGCCAGCTTCGATGCCTGGACGCCTTCGGCGACGCTCTCGTACAAGCCGACGCGCGACACGCTGCTGTACGTAACGGCAGGACGCGGCTTCAAATCGGGCGGCTTCAACGGCCGCGCCAATTCGCTCGCTGATCTGACATTGGTGGTCAATGGCGTGCCAACGCTGGTAACCCGCTTCAAGCCGGAAACCGTGTGGACCTATGAGGCGGGTGCCAAGGGCAATTTCCTCGATGGCCGCGTTCGCCTGTCAGGCGATTTCTTCTATAGCGATTACAAGGATTTCCAGGCACGTGTCGGTGGCGGCGTGGTTGGTTCCACCGGTGTTTTCCCGGTCATCAACGCCGGCAAGCTGCGCATCTGGGGTTTCGAAGGCGAAGCCGCCGTACGGCCGGCAACGAACTGGAATGTCCGCGTCGCCGTCGGTTATCTCAATGCCCAATACCTCGAATTCAACGATGGCCGCCGCGTGCCGCCTTCGGCATTCTCGTGCAATCCGACCGGTAACGCCATCGTCTGCAAACCGGCCTTTGCACCACCGCTGACCCTGACGCTGGGCAGCGATTATACCATCCCGCTGGGCAACAACGCCGGCGCCGTGACTCTGGGTGGCGATGCGCGCTTTATCGACAAGCAATATCTGTCGGTCGACAATCGCCCGGGCCTGACCGAAAACGGCTATTGGCTGGCCAACGCCTATGTCCAATATGATGCGCCCGGTGGCCGTTGGTATGTGCGTGGCGCGGTCAAGAACCTGGGCAAGGCGCTCTACAAGACCGACGGCCAGGAATTTTCCTCCGTTGGCAACATCCAGACCGTCTATTACGGCGATCCGCGCACCTGGACCGGCACGATCGGTTTGCGTTTCTGATCCCGATCCCAACATGACCATGCGCCCGCTCCAACCTGCAGGAGCGGGCGCATCGTCTGACGGTCGGTGTTGAAAATCGGCTGGCGGGCCGGGGAGTCAGTCGCCGCCCCGCACCACCAGCCCGAACACATCGGGCCGCGCATAATGCCCGGTCACATCCAGGTCGAACCGCGCCCGCACCACATCGTCGCGGTCCACTTCGGCCACCACCAGCCCTTCCTCGCCATACAACGGCCCGGCGATCACCTCGCCCATCGGTGACACGATGCAGCTTCCGCCCCGGATCATCGCCGCATCCTCGGGCCGGTCGCGCAGCGTGATCGGCTGGCCCAAAGCCTCGGTCGCCGCCGGCTGATACTGGCAGGCGCTGATAAGGAACGACCGCGATTCATAGGCGATATGGCGCATGTTGACCTGCCATATCTCGCGATCATCGACCGTGGAGGCGCACCACAAATCCAGCCCCTTGGCATACATCGCCGTGCGGAACAGCGGCATGTGGTTTTCCCAGCAGATCGCCGAGCCGACCCGCCCGGCGCCCGTCTCCATCACCGGCATCGTCGAGCCATCACCCTGCCCCCAAACCAGCCGCTCGCTCGCCGTCGGCACCAGCTTTCTGTGGTGGCCGACAAACCGCCCCGCCGCATCGATCAGCAGCGTCACACAATACAGCGTGCCGCCATCCCGCTCGATGGCACCAACCACCAGCGCCGTGCCACAGCCGGCTGCCAGCTCGCACAGCGCCGCCACCTCCGGCCCGTCGAGCGCAATCGCCTGCTGCCAGTATCGCAGATACGCCTCGCGGCCCTCGGGCGTCCGATAGCCGATACGCGCCCCGAAATCGGCCCCTTTGGGATAGCCGCCCAGCAACGCCTCGGGCAGCACCAGCACATCCAGCCGCGCATCGGCGATCCGGTCCCGCCACGCCAGCACCCGCGCCAAGGTCGCCGCCGTCCCTTCGGGCGATGATCCTAATTGCAACGCCCCCAGCCGGGCCATCCGCGCCACCGTTTCACCCATCGCGTGGTTCCCTCAATTCTCGCCGCCTCAATTCTCGCCGCCTTAATTCTCGCACGCGCAGGTCGGCCCGACTGTTCGATTCGACGCCTTGCGCTTTGGCGCCGTCGTCGCAAATTCGGTGGCAGACAGCACGCCATCGCCATTGGCATCGGTCTTGCCGAACTTCTTAGCCGTTACCGCCGAAAATTCGGCAAAATCCAGCCTGCCGTCTCCGTTGACGTCCGCCTTCGCAAACGCCTTTTTGCGGTTCGCCAGATATTCGTCGCGGCTGATCCGGTCATCGCGATCCTTGTCATACCGGCCGAACCGCCGCGCCTCGCGCTCCGCCGGCGTCACATCGCTCACCGGGGCAGCCAAAGGCTCGGCATCATCGGCCGTGACCGCCGCCGGCATCGGCGCTTCCATCGCCACCGCCACCGGCCGGTCGCGCGTCCACAAAAACCCCGCCGCAATCAGCGACAGCAGCGCCAGCCCAAGCGCCAGCATTCGCCGCATAGCAACGCCCCTTCAATCCGATGCGACCCCGCCCGCACCTTTTGCCGGGATCACCGCCCCAACGCAATCGCCACCAGCAATCGCCACTGCCGGGAAAGGCTGCCACGCGGCTCCCGCACCTGCCCGGCCCGCACCCGCGCCGCATCCCGGACCGACAGCCTGGCCAACCCCAAAAGCGGTCGCAATACCGCCGGAACACCACGCTCAACGACCGTATCACCCATCGCCCACCCCCGGCCCAACCGCTCGGCCACCACCGGATCACCACCGGTTACCCGCGCCAACAGCCCGAAAAATCGCCCGCCACCCTCGATATGCGCCTCTGGCACCGCATCATTGCCGATCAATCCCAGCCAGCGATCCTCCAACCCGGCCAGTGCCGCCCCCGAAATTCCGCGCGGCAACAGCTCTGCCGCAATCACCGCCAACAGCGGTTGCGCCGGCACTTTACCCACGTCCAGCCCCTCCAAAGCCTCCCGCCACCACGCCAATCGTATCGCGCCGATCATCGGTTCGGTGGTGCCAGCCACGACTTTTTCCAGCGCCAGATCAAGCCCATGCAGCGCAAACAACGCCGGGCGCACCGCCTCGGCAGCGTAAAGCACGCTCAAATACCGGTCGCGGTCGCTTTCACGAACCTCGCCGACAACGATATCCAGATCGCTGGTCAGGTCGCTTGTCAGGCCGGGCCAACCCGGAATGCACACAGCTTGTTGCCGTCCAGGTCGCGATAATAACCACCGTAGAACGCCTGCGGGCCTTCATCGCCGCGCACGCCCGGCGCGCCCTCATCCTTGCCGCCCGCCGCAATCGCTGCTGCGTGAATGGCATCCACCTTGGCGCGCGTGTCGAACACCAGCGCGACCATCGTGCCATTGCCAACGCCGGCCGTGCCACCATCCCAGGGCTTGCCCACCGCCAGCATCGGCACGCCCCAGGACTCACCCCAGCACACCGCGCCGGTCGGAAATTCCATCAACCGACCAACGCCGACACTCTTGAACATCGCATCGTAAAAGGCATTCGCCTTGGCCGGATCATTGGTGCCCAGCGTCACATAACCGATCATCGCCACTCTCCCGCTTGCAGGATGCGCACTCTACCGCCTCGCCGTCGTCGCCGCCAGTTCCTGCAACACCGCATCCTCCACGCCAAAGAACGACGATTGATGCGGTGCCTTGCCCGGATCATCCGCAGTCCCGGTGATCAGATAGACCATTACGCGGTCATGTTCCCGGTCCACCCACAACCCGCCAAGCAAGCCATAGGCCTCCCCCAGATGTCCCCACCACCGCGCGCCCGCCACCGGTTGGTCGGTTGCCCCCGCCTCGCCCGACAGGCACTGCAAGCCCGGGCCATAGCACAGCATCGTGCCGCCAAAGTTTTCACCGTAGTTTTCACCGGTTTCGCCCTGCCCCACCCGCCACACCGGCGTGAACAGCGCCTTCACCGACGCCCTTTTCAGCACCCGCACACCATCGACAGCACCACCGCCGAGCAGCATCCGCCCGATCCGCGCCAGCCCCAGCGCCGATATCCGCAAACCACCCTGCGGGCTGAACATCGTGCCATTGGTACCCGGACGATAGCCGGCAAGGTCGCAATCCTCCTTGGTCGCCACCGGGCACGCCGGCCGCACCCCCTTCAGATCATCGACCTGCGCCACCCATGGCCCCGCCGGATCGATCGCCGTCTCGTCGCGGCCCCGGCGATACAGCACCGCCGCCCGCGCCAGCGCCGCGTCGCTGGCCCCCGACCAGTTGTACCCGCCATCGATCGACAGCGGCGCCAGCACCAGCCGGGTCATCAAATGGTCGAACCTTTCCCCGGTTGCCGCCTCCATCACCGTGCCGATCAGGCCGTAATTGAGGTTGGCGTAGGAAAAACCACCCCCCGGCGCCCGCCCCCAATGCGCCGCGTCGCTCATCACATCCCGCACATTCACCCCCAGCGGCAGTGCATAGCCCGGCCCATCCTCCACCCCCGAGGTATGCGACAGCAATTGCCGCAACGTCACCGGCACATCGGGGAACATGGGGTTGCGCAGCCGCCAGCCGAGCCAACGCGACACATCGCTGTCCAGATCGAGCTTGCCCGCCTCCACCAGCCGCATCACCGCAATGGCCACCACCGCCTTGGAGATCGACGCCACCCGCATCGGCGTATCGACGGTCAACGCCCGCGGCGGCTCGATCACCGCATGGCCGAACGCCTCGGCCCGCACGATTCCCTTGCCATCGGCCACCACCACCGCCAGCCCGGCAATGCCCGGCGTCGCTGCCGTCCGCCCGGCCACCAGATCATCCAACGGCCCGGCACGCGCCCCGGTGGCAAGCAGAATGGGTATGGCGAGCAGGGCAAGGCGCTTCATCGCCACGACGATAGCAGGCGGCGACGCATTTGCGAAAGCCGCACCACCCCGCCATAATCGCCCGATGAGTGTTGCCTTCACCCGCGAGGAAGACGCCGAAGCCGTCGCAGCCAATCTGCCCGACCGGCCGATCCCCACCCACGCCAATCTGGTTTCCGCCACCGGGCTTGCCGCCATCGAAACCGCACTGGCATCGGCCCGCGCCGCCTATGCCGCCGCCCGCAGCGAAGGCCAGATCAGCGCCGACCGCAGCGCCATGGCAGTGGCGACGCGGGACCTTCGATACTGGTCCGCCCGCCGCGCCAGCGCCCAGCTTGTGGAGGGCCGCCCCGCCGATGGCAGCGCCGGTTTCGGCAGCAAAGTCACCATCGAACGCGCCGATGGCCGGCAGCAACGCTGGCACATCACCGGCGATGACGAGGCCGATCCAGCCGCCGGCAGCGTATCCTGGGCCTCCCCCCTCGCCCGCGCCGTCACCGGCAAACGGGTCGGCGACATCGCCATATTGGGCGGTCAGGACATCGAAATCCTGGCGATCGAATAGCCGGGGGACGCACGATGGCAGCCACGGGACGCCTTGACGGCATGGTCGCACTGATAACCGGCGCCGCGCGCGGCATCGGTGAGGCCGTGGCGCGCCGCTTCATACTGGAAGGCGCCCGCGTCTGGCTGACCGATATCGACACACAAACCGGCACCGCGCTCACCGCCAGCCTCGGCCCCGCCGCCCGCTTCCTGCCCCTCGATGTCCGCGACGAAGCCGTCTGGGCCACCACCATGGCCACCCTTCTGGCCAGCGACACGCGGCTCGACGTCCTCGTCAACAACGCCGGCATTACCGGCTTTGAATCAAGCCCCGGCCCCCACGACCCCGAAAATGCCAGCCTTGCTGATTGGCGCGCCGTCCATGCCACCAACCTCGACGGCGTCTTCCTTGGCTGCAAACACGCCATTCGCGCCATGCGCCCCCGCGGCACCGGCTCGATCATCAATATCTCGTCACGATCCGGCCTTGTCGGCATTCCCGGTGCCGCCGCCTATGCCTCATCAAAGGCCGCCGTGCGCAACCACAGCAAAAGCGTCGCGCTATGGTGCGCCCAGACCGGCCTGAAGGTGCGCTGCAACTCCATCCACCCCGCCGCAGTGCTGACCCCAATGTGGGAACCGATGCTCGGCGACGGGCCGGACCGCGCGGCGCGTGAGGCCGAATTCGTGCGCGACACACCCTTGCGCCGTTTCGGCACGGCAGATGAGGTCGCCGCCATGGCGCTCTACCTCGCCGCCGACGAATCCGCCTATGTCACCGGCGCCGAATTCACCATCGACGGCGGCCTGCTCGCCGGGTCTGCCGCATCACCGGGCTGAAACCACACCGCACACCAACCGCCCTCAATGCAGCTTGGCGATCCCCAGCCCATCGGCCTTGGCGCGCGTCTTCACCGATTCCTCGCTGCGTGTCAGCGCCTTGGCAATGGCGCGCAGCGGCATGCCCTTCTTCGCCAGCGTGTGCAGCTTTTGCACCTCATCGCTGGTCCAGGCCTGCTTGTGACGTTCGAATCGCTCTGCCATAAACCCTGATCGCCTATTTCGACTTGGGCGAACAGACCGGAGCAACACGCCTGCCGGTAACATGCATGGTCATCGCCATCGGGCCCGCACCACCCCCGGAAGACGACATTTGGCCATCCATCTCATAACTGGTGGGCGAATAACTGCCCTGCATCTTGATGCGCGTCACAGCTCCGTCGTGGTTGCACTGCATTTCCGACGTCATGCGGCCGGCCTCGTAACTGATGTTGATCAGCTTGCACTTTTTATCGGGGGACCGGGTTTCCGGCCCGCGCGCTGCCTCTTCCGGCGTGATGCAGCTGCGCACGACGATGGGCTTGCCCATGCGATTACGCATCATCTCGGCTACCTGCGGCGGCATGTTCGGCATGGTCTGCATCCGGATCGAACTGCTGGTTTCCCACTCACCCGGCAGGATTTTCGGCGGCGCCGCCGCAACCGCGCTCACCACGCCCATCGACAATATGCCGACCATTATCACCCGCGCCATGCCGCACCTCCCTCAATTGCTGCGACTTCCTTACCATCAAAGCCGCCAAGGACACACTGGAACAAAGCACGCCCATCGCCCATATTGCCGCCATGGCCATCCAGATTCGCACCAGCCTTGCCGAGCCCGAAACGGCCGAAGGCTTTGTGCCCCATCGCCCGGCGCGCCCGGAAAAGTCCGAAGGCGGCCGCGCCTTTGTTATCGAAAGCGAGTATGTCCCCGCCGGCGATCAACCCACCGCCATCGCCGAACTGGTGCGCGAGGCCAACCAGGGTGAACGCGACCAGGTGCTGCTTGGCGTCACCGGCTCGGGCAAGACCTATACGGTCGCCAAGGTCATCGAGGCGGTGCAGCGCCCGGCGCTCATCCTCGCCCCCAACAAGATCCTCGCCGCACAATTATACGGCGAAATGAAGAGCTTCTTTCCCAACAACGCCGTCGAATATTTCGTATCCTATTACGACTATTACCAGCCCGAAGCCTATGTGCCGCGCTCCGACACCTATATCGAAAAGGAATCGAGCGTAAACGAAGCCATCGACCGGATGCGCCACTCGGCCACCCGCTCGCTGCTCGAACGCGACGACGTCATCATCGTCGCCTCGGTATCGTGCATCTACGGCATCGGCTCGGTTGAAACCTATTCGGCGATGACCTTCACGCTGAAAAAGGGCGAAACCGCCGACAGCCGAGAGATCATCCGAAAACTCGTGGCGCTACAGTACAAGCGCAACGACGCCGCCTTCGCGCGCGGCAATTTCCGGGTGCGGGGCGACAATGTCGAGGTGTTCCCGTCCCATTATGAAGACAGCGCCTGGCGCATCAGCTTCTTCGGCGACGAGATCGAAAGCATCACCGAGTTCGACCCATTGACGGGCAAAAGCGTCGCCAAGCTCGATTACATCAAGATCTACGCCAATTCCCACTATGTGACCCCCGGCCCGACCCTGAAACAGGCTAGCGAAGCTATTCGTTTCGAAATGCAGGAACGGCTGAAGGAGCTGAACGCAGAAGGAAAACTGCTCGAAGCCCAACGGCTTGAACAGCGCACCAACTTCGATCTGGAGATGATCGCCGCCACCGGTTCCTGCGCCGGCATCGAAAATTACAGCCGCTTTCTCACCGGCCGGTTGCCCGGCGAACCACCGCCAACGCTGTTCGAATATCTGCCCGAAAACGCCATGCTGTTCGTCGACGAAAGTCATGTCACCGTCGGCCAATTGGGCGCCATGGCCAAGGGCGATCACCGCCGCAAGCTGACGCTGGCCGAATATGGTTTCCGCCTGCCATCGTGCATCGACAACCGCCCGCTGCGCTTCGCCGAATGGGAGGCGATGCGCCCGCAAACCGTGTTCGTGTCCGCCACCCCCGGGCCCTGGGAAATGGACCGCACCGGCGGCGTCTTTGTCGAACAGGTCATCCGGCCTACCGGGCTTGTCGATCCGCCCATCGAGATCAAACCTGTGGAGGATCAGGTCGAGGATCTGATCGCCGAGGCTAAAAAGGTCGCCGCCGCCGGCTATCGCACGCTGGTCACCACGCTCACCAAGCGCATGGCCGAGGATCTCACCGAATTCCTCCACGAGGCCGGCCTGCGCGTCCGCTATATGCACAGCGATGTCGAAACGCTGGAACGCATCGAACTGATCCGCGACCTCAGGCTCGGCGTTTACGACGTGCTCGTGGGCATCAACCTGCTACGCGAAGGGTTGGACATCCCCGAATGCGGCCTTGTCGCCATATTGGACGCCGACAAGGAAGGCTTTTTGCGCAGCGAAACCAGCCTCATCCAGACCATCGGCCGCGCGGCGCGCAACGTCGATGGCCGGGTTATCCTGTATGCCGATCGCGTCACCGGCAGCATGGAACGCGCCATCCGCGAAACCGACCGCCGCCGCACCCGGCAGGAAGCCTATAACGCCGAACACGGCATCACGCCGATGACCATCAAGCGCAATATATCGGATGTGCTCGCGGACGTATCAATGCGCGATGGCCTGACCGTCGATACCGGCGACGCCGAAACGCCCAACCTCGTCGGCCATAATTTGAAGGCCTATATCGCCGACCTTGAAGAGCAGATGAAGCGCGCCGCCGCCGATCTGGAATTCGAAACCGCCGCCGCCATACGCGACCAGATCAGGCGCCTGGAAATGGACGAACTCGGCATCCCGGATCGCGACCGCGCCGCCCCCATCAAGGGCCGCAGCATGGGCGGCGCGCCGGGGACGCGGACGACGCGATTTGAG
>JBBQPR010000046.1:0-24436 GCA_038217075.1 Sphingomonadales bacterium | reverse complement strand
GACTTCGTGGAGGAAGACCAGTTCGCCCTTCCATTCGCGGACGCGGACGGTGACGGTGGCGAGGCTGCGCAGGCGGTCCTTCAGCGCCACGAGTTCGTGATAATGCGTCGCAAAAAGGCAGCGGCAGGCGAGATCATCGTGTACCGCCTCCAGCACGGCCCAGGCGATGGCGAGGCCATCATAGGTGCTGGTGCCGCGCCCGACTTCATCGAGGATGACGAGGCTGCGATCCGTGGCGCCCGACAATATGGCGGCGGTTTCGACCATTTCGACCATGAAGGTGCTGCGGCCCTGCGCCAGATCGTCTGCCGCGCCGACCCGGCTGAATAGTCGATCGACGACGCCGATGTGCGCGGCGCGGGCGGGGACGAAGCTGCCGGCCTGGGCGAGCACGGCGATGAGGGCGTTTTGGCGGAGGAAGGTGGATTTGCCGGCCATGTTGGGGCCGGTGACCAGCCAGAGCCGGGCGTCTGCCGACAGGTTGCAATCATTGGCGACGAATTGGCCGCGGGCGGCCTTTACGGCGGCTTCGACGACCGGGTGGCGGCCTGCCTCGATATGGAAGGCGGTGGTGGCATCGACGATGGGGCGCACCCAGTTTTCGGTTGCGGCGAGATCGGCGAGCGCCGCGGCGACATCGATGCGGGCGAGGGCGGCAGCTGTCTCCCCGATCGCGGCGCTGTGGGTGAGGATGGCGGCGCGCAGTTCTTCGAGATGTGCGGCTTCGGCGGCCAGCGCGTGGTCGCCGGCTTGGGCGATAGTAGCGGCGAGGCCCGACAGATCGACGCTGCCGAAGCGGACGACGCCGGCCAGCGTCTGGCGGTGGATGAGGCCGGAGGTGGGGGCCATGAGCGGATCGGCGAAGCGCGCCGGCACTTCGATATGATAGCCCAGAACGCCGTTGTGGCGGATTTTGAGCGCGGCGACGCCGGTTTCGGCGCGCAGGCGGGTTTCCATGGCGATGACGGCGCTGCGGCCGTCGCGGGCGGTTTCGCGCAGGGCGTCGAGGCCGGCATCGAAGCCGGGGGCGATGCTGCCGCCGGCGGACGCATCGCCGGGGGGTTCGGGGACGAGGGCGGCGCGGAGGGATTCGACGAGGCCGCCGTGCGCGCCGATGCGGGCGAGGGTGTGGGTGAGCAGGGCGGGCGGGCCGGCGAGGTGCGGTTGCGCCGCGAGGGCGGATTTGAGCGCGAGGGCAAGGGCGAGGCCGTCGCGGGCGGCGCCAAGATCGCGCGGGGTCCAGCGGCCGACGGCGAGGCGGCCGAGCGCGCGGGCGACATCGGGCATGGCGGCGAGTGCTTCGCGGGTGCGGGTGCGCAGGGTGGTGTTGTCGGCGAACCAGGCGACGAGATCGAGACGATCGGCGATGGCGGCGGCGTCGGTTAATGGCGCGGCGATGTCGGCGGACAGGAGCCGCCCGCCGCCGGCGGTGACGGTGCGATCGACGGCGGATTCGAGGCTGCCGGCGCGGGTGCCGCCGGCGCCGCGGGCTAGTTCCAGGCTGGTGCGGGTGGCGGCATCGATGGCCATGGTGCTGCCGGGCAGTTCGGGACGGGGCGGGGTGAGGAGGGGAATGCTGCCCTTTGCGGTGGCCTCGACATAGGCGAGCAGCGCGCCGGCGGCGGCGATTTCGGCGGGCGAGAAGTGGCCGAAGCCGTCCAAGGTGGTGACGCCGAAGCGGGCCTTGAGCAGGGTTTCGCCGCGTGTGGCGGCGAAATCGCGCGGCGGGCGGGGGGTGGCGGGCGCGTCGGTCCAGCCTTCGGGGGCGATGAGTTCGGCGGGGTTGAGCCGGGCGAGATCAGCGCGCCAGTCGGCGGCGCTGCTGGTGCGGGTGGCGAAGGCGCCGGTGGAAAGGTCGCACCAGGCGAGCGCGATGGTGTCGCCGGGGGCGATTGCCGCCAGCCAATTGGCGCGTTTGGGTTCCAAAAGGCTGGTTTCGGTGAGGGTGCCCGGGGTGACGATGCGGGTGATGGCGCGGGCAACGATGGATTTGCCGGGGCGTTTGCGGGCTTCGGCGGGGTCCTCCATCTGTTCGGCGACGGCGACGCGGTGGCCGCCCTTGATCAGCCGCGCGAGATAATTATCGGCGGCGTGGACGGGGACGCCGCACATCGGGATGGGGACGCCGGCGTGCTCCCCACGGCTGGTCAGCGCGATATCGAGCGTGGCGGCGGCGGCGACGGCATCATCGAAGAACATTTCGTAGAAATCGCCCATGCGGAAGAACAGCAGGCAATCCTGGGCTTCCTCCTTCAACGCCAGAAACTGGGCGATCATCGGGGAGGCGTTGGCCGAACCCGGCAGCGGCGGATTTCGAGGGGCGGCGGGCGCGGCGTTCATCGGCGCGAGTGGTAGCCGGATAATCCGGGCGGTGGAAGGTGGCGGCGGTTTTGTGCGGAAATGGGGCGGCTTTTGCTTGGCCTTGCGGCGAAGCGGCCCTATCGTTCGACCAACGCCCAAAGGAATGATGAATGTCGAGCGATAAAACCACGGATGCCGCAAATTCGGATTTCGGCGATCGCGAGGCGCTGGCGTTTCACCGCATGGGGCGGCCGGGCAAGATCGACATCATCGCCTCCAAACCGATGGCGACGCAGCGGGACCTGAGCCTGGCCTATTCGCCCGGCGTTGCGGCGCCGGTCAGGGCGATCGCCGCCGATCCGGATGCGGCCTATGACTATACCATCAAGGGCAATCTGGTTGCCGTCATCACCAACGGCACCGCGATTTTGGGGCTGGGCAATCTGGGGGCGTTGGCGTCGAAGCCGGTGATGGAGGGCAAGGCGGTGCTGTTCAAGCGCTTTGCCGACATTGATTCGATCGATATCGAGCTGGCGACCGAGGATGTGAACCGCTTCATCGACGCGGTGGAATTGATGGAGCCGACGTTCGGCGGCATCAACCTGGAGGATATCAAGGCACCGGAGTGTTTCATCATCGAAACGACATTGAAGGAGCGGATGAACATTCCGGTCTTTCACGATGACCAGCATGGCACCGCCATCGTTGCCGCCGCCGGCATGATCAACGCGCTGCACCTGACCGGGCGCAAGCCGGAGGATGTGAAGATGGTGGTCAATGGCGCCGGCGCGGCCGCCATTGCCTGCACCGAATTGATCAAGGCCTATGGCGTCAAGAACGTGCTGATGTGCGACACCAAGGGGGTGATCTATGCCGGCCGCCAGACCGGCATGAACCAGTGGAAATCGGCACATGCCGCCATTACCGATGACCGCACGCTGGAAGATGCGATGAAGGGTGCCGATGTGTTCATGGGCCTGTCGCAAAAGGGCGCGGTTTCGGAAGCGATGGTGGCATCGATGGCGCCGAACCCGATCATATTTGCCATGGCCAACCCCGATCCGGAGATTACACCCGAAGATGTGGCCAAGGTGCGCAGCGATGCCATCGTGGCGACCGGGCGCAGCGATTATCCCAACCAGGTCAATAATGTGCTGTGCTTCCCCTATCTGTTCCGGGGCGCGCTGGATGTGCGGGCGACGCAGATCAACGAGGCGATGAAGCTGGCCGCGGCCAACGCGATCGCCGCGCTGGCGCGGATGCAGGTGCCGGCCGAAGTGGCGGCGGCCTATGGCGGCAAGGCGCGCAGTTTCGGGAAGGAGTATATCATCCCGGCGCCGTTCGACCCGCGGCTGATCGAGGAAATCCCCACCGCCGTTGCCAAGGCGGCGATGGAATCGGGCGTGGCCAAGAAGCCGTTTTTCGATGAGGCGGCGTATCGGCAGGAACTGCGATCGCGGCTGAACCCGACGACGTCGATCTTGGCGGGTGCGGTGGAAGCGGCGGCGGCGCGGCCGCGGCGGTGTGTGTTTGCCGAGGCCGAGCAGGAGGTGGTGCTGCGCGCCGCCGTCAATTATCGCACGTCCGGTTATGGCGAGCCGGTGCTGGTCGGCCGCGAGGCGCCGGTGCGCGACGGGCTGCGGGCGATCGGTGTCGCCGATGTCGAAAGCTATGAGATCCACAACAGCAGCGTCAGCCCGCTGGTGCCGCGCATGGTCGAGCGGCTGTATGAGCGTTTGCAGCGGCGCGGACATTTGTTGCGCGACGTGCAGCGCATGGTCAACCACGAGCGTAACATCTTTGGCGCGATGCTGGTCGAGCTGGGCGAAGCCGATGTGATGGTGAGCGGCGTCACCCGCAATTTCGCGACGACATATCGCCAGGTACGGCGCGTTATCGACCCGTCGGAGGGGCATCGGCCGTTCGGCGTGCATCTGGTCGTGGGCAAATCGCAGACGATCTTCATCGCCGATACGACCGTCACGGAGCGGCCAGACGCCGAACAGCTCGCCGATATCGCCGAACAGACGGCGGCGGTGGCGCGGCGGCTGGGCGAGGAACCGCGCGTGGCGTTCATTTCCTATTCCAACTTCGGCAACCCGGCGGGCGAATTTGTCGGCAATCTGCGCGGCGCCGTGCAGTTGCTCGATGAGCGCCGGGTGAGTTTTGAATATGAAGGCGAAATGTCCGCCGATGTGGCGTTGAACCCGGCGATGCGATCGCAATATCCGTTCAGCCGGCTTTCCGGGCCGGCCAATGTGCTGATCATGCCGGGGCTGCATTCGGCCAATATTGCGGCAAAACTGTTGAAGGAACTGGCCGGTGCCCGGGTGATCGGGCCGTTGCTGGTCAATATGAGCCGGCCCGTGCAGATCGCGCCGATGACGGCGACGGCGTCGGACCTGGTGACGATGGCGGTGCTCGCCTCGACGGGCGTGGTGTGCTGAAGCCCATACTCTTTTGCATCCACGGCCTGTGGGCGACGCCGGCGACGTTCGGCGGGTTGAAGGCGCGGTTCGAGGCGGCGGGCCATGTGGTGGTGACACCGTCGCTGCCGTTTCATGATCGCGACCCGGCATTGCCGCCATTGCCCGAAATCGGCGGGGTGACGGTGGAGGATTACGCCAGTTTCCTCGTCGCGCAGATCGCACTGTTGCCCGAACCGCCGGTGATCATCGGCCATTCGATGGGCGGCATGCTGGCACAGATCGTTGCAGCGCGGGTGGCGCACCGGGGGCTGGTGCTGTTGTCGACGGCGGCGACCGCGACGACGATTTCGCCGGCGGCATCGACGGTGCGGACGCTGGGCGGGGTGGTGACGCAATGGGGCTGGTGGAAATCGCCGACGCGCATCGGCTATGAAGCGGCGCGCTGGGGTATCTACAATGGCGTGCCAGAGGATGTGGCGCGGGCCGAATATACCGGGCTGGTGTGGGATTCGGGGCGGGTGATCGCCGAAATGACCTTTGCCAGCCTGTCGTCGACGCGGGCGACGACGGTCGATTATGGCCGGCTGGGGCAGCCGGCGCTGGTGATCGTCGGGGCGGAGGATCGCATCACCGTGCCGGGCATTTCGCGGGCGACGGCGCGTAAACTGGCGGGCACGGTGGATTATCATGAATTGCCCGGCACCGGCCATTGGCTGTTCTGGGGCGAGGCCGAGGTGCGGGTCGGCGACTGGATTGCGCAATGGCTGGGACAGTTCGGGAAAGAATAGATGAAATCAGCGAGTTTTGCGCGTTCTGGGTTGGCGCTCGCGATGGCGGCTACATTGGGATTGTTTGCTGGCCCGATCAGTGCCCAGCCCGGTAAAACGATGATCTTGCGGGACAATCACGCCGATCCGCAGAACGCACGGTCGGCAGAAAAATTCAGAACGTTAAAGGCCAAGCCGGATACCGATCTTTCGGTTATCGCTGAGCTGAAAGCGGAGCAGCTCGATCAGCCGCCTTACTTCCTGCTCGAACTATCGCGTCGTTTGTTGCCGACTGACAAGGCGGCGGCCGCGGAATATTGGCTACTTGCGCGTATTCGAATGGCCTATGACGTGCAGCGTTGTGCCGATCGGTCGGCAGCAGCAGATTTCAATATGCGGTTTGCAATACCGGTAACCGAGGTCGTCCTGAGCGATAAGCCGGGGTTGGAAGTTGCAAAGGCCAAGGTCCTGCGGCGCCCGGATTTGTTTGCCGGTCGAGCTGACCCGTGGTGGATATGCCTACACGGGATGGCCGCAATATCCGCTGCAATGCGCGGCAATGCGCTTTCGCGTGACGAATATCTGACGCCGGAGAGCGAATGGGCAGCAATCAGGCAGAAGTTGCAAGCGTCGTTGGCACCGCAACCGGCAGAGTCGGTAGCGGCACCCCGCTGACGTTCGTGCAGGCTGCGCCTTTACAGCTTCGCGACGGGTTGCGGATTGAAGCGGCGCGGCTGGGTTTTGCGGCCTTTGGTGTCGCGGCGGCCGATGCGGCGCCGGCGGCGGGGGCGCGGTTGCGGCAATGGATCGATGACGGGTGCCATGGCGATATGCTGTGGATGGCGGAAACGCTGGACCGGCGGGCGTCGCCAAAGGGGTTGTGGCCCGATGTGAAATCGGTGGTGATGCTGGGCACGAGCTATGCCCCGGCGATCGACCCGTTGCGCCATGCCGGGCATCCCGGGGTGGGGGTGATATCGGTTTATGCGCAGGGGCAGGATTATCACGATGTCATCAAGAAACGCCTGAAGGCGCTGGCGCGCTGGCTGGTGGCGGCGGCGCCGGACAGTGCATTGAAGGTGTTCGTCGATACGGCACCGGTGATGGAAAAGCCGCTGGCGGCGGCGGCGGGGCTGGGCTGGCAGGGCAAGCACACCAATGTCGTCAGCCGTGCGCATGGGTCGTGGCTGTTCCTGGGGGCGCTGTATTCGACGCTGGAACTGCCCGCCGATGCGCCGCACGCCGACCGTTGTGGATCGTGCGACCGGTGCCAGGCGGCCTGCCCGACGGCGGCGTTTCCGTCACCCTATCGGCTGGATGCGCGGCGCTGCATTTCGTATCTGACCATCGAGCACAAGGGGCCGGTGGCGACGGAATTCCGGGTGGCGATGGGCAACCGCATTTATGGCTGCGATGATTGCCTGGCGGTGTGCCCGTGGAACCGGTTTGCACAGGCGGCGCGGGAGATGGCGTTCCAGCCGCGCGCCGAACTGGTGGCGCCGGCGCTGGGCGATCTTTTGGCGCTGGACGATGCCGGGTTTCGGCATGTGTTTTCCGGATCGCCGATCAAGCGCATCGGGCGGGACCGCATGGTGCGCAATTGCCTGTATGCTGCGGGCAACAGCGGCGATGCGGCGCTGTTGCCGGTCGTTCAAGGGCTGCTCGACGATCCGGATGCGGGGGTTGCCGATGCGGCGCGTTGGGCGGCAGCGCGAATTGGTTGCCGTTAGACCGAAGCGCCACCCGCCGGCTGCGCGAGACAGCTTGGCCGGGCCCTGGGGCGTTTTCTTGTTTCTTGGTGCGTAACACCCTCACCCGCTCGCCCAAAAGGGCGAGTCGCCGCTCCCGCAGGCGGGAGAGGGAAGGATTCACCCGAGCTGCGCTTGTATTTACGCAGCGACCTGTCCGGGTTGTGGCCAGTGTGCCATGATGGTCGCCATGTCGAAATAATCGCGCCAGACCGTCACCTTGCCTTTTTCGACTTGAAAGACGCCGGTGACCGGCAGTTCGACCCAGCCGCCGGGCAACAGGTGGCGGTCCAGCCGTTCGACAAAGACGGTATTGCCCGCCGCCGCTTCGCGCAGGATGACGAATTCGTTGCGGATGACGGGGGCGAAAAACGGTTCGACAACGGCGCGCACGCCGGCCGGGCCGATACCGCCCAGATCCTTTGACGGCAGGTTTTCATAGACGCAGTCGTCCGCGACATAGGTGAGTGCGGTGTCGTAGTCCTTGGGCTCCATCGCGGCGAAGATCGCCTTGACGGTATCGATTGGGGACAGTGTCATCATCGCCTCCGATTATTGTAGCGATCGCTACAATAACGCGATTCGTGGCGGGTGGTCAATCGGCGCGGTCGTTACCCGTGTCAGCCCTGCGGCGGCCGGCGTTGCGGTTTTTCGCCATCCTTGAGCGTGCGGCTGAGCCATTCATCGGTCAGCACCGGCGGCGCGTCGCCATAGGGATCGGGCAGCGGCGCCTGGATGTCGCCCTTGATCATCGGCTGTCCATCGGGGCCGATGGTGATTTCCTGCGGCGGGTCGGACTGTTCAAGGCCATAGACCTGATCATCAGGTTCGACCGCCGGATCGCCGCCGCCGATATCGGTTACCAGCGGCGCCGGCGGGGTGCCGCCGACGGCGCGGGCCATATAGGCGGCAAAGGCGCGGGCCGGGGCGCGGCCGCCGGCAAGGCCGGAAACCGGTTTGGCATCATCGCGGCCCATCCAGACGCCGGCGGTGAGTTCGTTGGTGAAGCCGATGAACCAGCCATCCTTGTTGGAGCTGGTGGTGCCGGTCTTGCCCGCCAATGGCCGGCCGATCTGGGCGGCGCGGCCGGTGCCGGTTTCGACCGCGGCCTGCATCAATTCGGTCATTTTCGCAGCAACATAAGGCGCGACGACGACGCGCGGCGGATCGGGTTCGCGTTCGAACAGCACCCGCCCCGATCCGCTGACGATGCGGGTGATGGCATAGGGCCGTGCCTCGGCCCCGCCATTGGCGACGGTGGCATAGGCCTGGGTCATTTCGAACAGCGTCACGTCCGACGCGCCCAGCGCCATGGCCGGGCGGCGATCGATCGGCGTGGTGATGCCGAAACGCCGGGCCATGTTGGCGACGGTATCGAAGCCGACCTTTTCGCCAAGCTGGACGGCGACGGTGTTGATCGATTGGGCAAAGGCGGTGCGCACCGTGACCGGGCCGGCATAGCGCCCGCTGCTGTTGCGCGGTGACCAGCCGTTGATGTTGATCGGCTTGTCCTCGACGATATCGTCCGGCGACATGCCGTCTTCCAGCGCGGCCGCATAGACGAAGAATTTGAACGCCGAACCGGGTTGGCGGCGGGCGGCGACGGCGCGGTTATAGTTGGAAGTGACATAATCGCGGCCACCGACCATCGCCTTTATGGCGCCATCGCGGGCCAGCGCCACCAGCGCGCCTTGTGCCCCCGCCGGCGCTTCGGCAGCGATGGCGGCTTCGGCGGCGCGCTGCCCGGCGGTATCCAGCGTGGTGGTCACCTGCAGCGGTTCGATGGTTTCATCGGTGAGGTTGTCGACTTCGTTCAGCACCCAATCGGTGAAATAGCGGACATCGGCCTTGCGTTCCTGCTGGGTAAAACGGACGGTGGCGACATCGGCGGCGGCGGCTTCGCCCTGGGTGATGGCGCCGGAATTGACCATGGTGGCCAGCACGATGCCGGCCCGGCGGCGCGCCGCATCGGCATCGGCGGAAGGGGCAAAGCGCGACGGCGCCTGCACCAGCCCGGCGATGACGGCGGCCTCTTCAAGGCTGAGCGAGGTGGCCGGGTGGCCGAAGAATTTGCGCGATGCCGCATCGACACCATAGGCGCCGCCGCCGAAATAGGCGCGGTTGAGATAGAGTTCGAGCAGCGCTTCCTTGGTGAATTTGCGTTCCAGTGCCAGCGCCAGCACGATTTCGCGGCCCTTGCGCGCAAAGGTTTTGGCGGAGGTGAGGAAGACGTTGCGGGCGAGTTGTTGCGTGATCGTCGAAGCACCCTGGACGTTGCGGCCGGCGGCGAAGTTCACGGCGGCCGAACGCGCCATGCCGATGGGATCGATGCCCGGGTGGCTGAAAAACCGCTTGTCCTCCACCGAGACGATGGCGCTGCGCATGGTGGCGGGGATGCGGGCATAGGGCAGCCATTCGCCATAGCTGGGGCCGACCGAGACCAATACCGTGCCATCGGCGCCGCGCACCTCGACCGACTGGCCCTTTGGCGATCGCATCATCGAATCGAAATCGGGCAGGCTGGAATAGGTGATGCCGACGCCGACCGCGAGCGTGAGCAGCAGTGCCGTGCCGGCGATGACCGCGGCCTTCAGCAGCAGGATCATGAAACCGCGCACGCCGCCGCGCTTTGGGGTGGTGCGACGTTGGGATTTTCGGGAGGAGGATTTGGCCACTGTGTGCGCAAATAGGCGGCAATGGCGGCGGTCACAAGGGCGGCGCGGCTCTGCCTGTCGCTATTTTGCAGGCGCGCCGCTGCCGCAGCCGGTGCAGGCCGGATCGCGTGGCAGCCGCACGTTGCGCATACGGGCGGCGAGCCCGTCATAGAGCAGCAACCGGCCGGCGAGGCTTTCGCCGAAACCGGTGATTTCGCGGATGACCTCCAGCGCCATCATCGCGCCGATGATGCCGGTGAGCGCGCCCAGAACGCCGGATTCGGCGCAGCTTTGCGCGGCCTGATCGGCGGCATTGCCGACGAGGCAGCGGTAGCAGGGCAGGCCCGGCGCATGGCCCTTGAAAGTGGCAACCTGGCCGTCGAACGGCCCGACGGCGCCCGACACCAGCGGGATTTGAAGGGCGGTTGCGGCGTCCGATACGGCGAGGCGGGTGGCGAAGCTGTCGCAGCCATCGGCGATGATGTGGTGGCCGGCGAGCAGGGCGCCAGCGTTGGCGGCGGTGAGCCTGACGGGCTGCGGGTTCATGGCGGTGTGCGGGTTGAGCGCGGTGAGGTGCTGGGCGGCGGCGGCAGTCTTGGCGCGGCCGGTGTCGGCGGTGGTGAACAGGATCTGGCGTTGCAGATTGCTGAGCGCGACATCGTCATCATCGATGATGGACAGCCGGCCGACGCCTGCCGCCGCCAGATAGAGCAGGCAGGGGCTGCCGAGCCCGCCGGCGCCGACGACCGCGACATTGGCGGCCTTGAGCAGCGCCTGACCGCGCCCGCCGATTTCGCGCAGCACGATGTGCCGGGCGTAGCGATCGAGTTCGTCGTCGGTGAAATCCATGGCTGGTTTCCGGCCGGGGTCAGTGCCCGGTGGAGCCGAAGCCACCAACTCCGCGCGCCGTATCATCGAGCGTTTCCACCAGCGCCAGCGTCGCGCGGGTGACGGCGGCGGGCACGAGTTGCGCGATGCGCATGCCGCGGGTGATGGTGACTGGATCGCTGCCCAGATTGACCAGCAGCACCTTCACTTCGCCGCGATAATCGGCATCGATGGTGCCGGGCGCGTTGGCCACGGTAAGGCCATGGTTGAAGGCGAGGCCGGAGCGCGGCCGAACCTGCACCTCGAAACCCGGCGGGATAGCCATGGCGAGGCCGGTGGGCACGGCTGCGCGCTTTCCCGGCGCCAGCACCAGCGGTGCATCGATGGCGGCGACCGCGTCCATGCCGGCGGCGCCATCGCTGGCATAGGCGGGCAACGGCAGCCCGGCGGCGTGCGGCAATTGTTGAACATTGATCTGGATTTCAGGCGGCATCATGGCTTCCGGCGGGCCCTGTGGCGGTAAGTGTGGCGGTGAGTGCGGCGTTGAGGGCGGCGGCGATCCTGGCGATGAGGCGCTCGGCGACATCGGCCTTGCTCGAAGGCCCCCAATCTTCGCGGCCGTGGTGGGTGATGAGGTGGACATGGGTGCGGTCTTCACCGAACACGCCTTCGGAGACATCGTTGGCGACGATCCAGTCGGCGCCCTTTTTTGTCAGCTTGGCCTCGGCATTGGCGATCAGATCATCGGTTTCGGCGGCAAAGCCGATGACCAGATGCGGGCGATTGGCGGCGTGGCCGGTGGTGGCGAGGATGTCGGGGTTTTCGACAAGGTTGAGCGGCGGCGGCGCGGCGCCTTTTTGCTTTTTCAGCTTCGATGTGGCCGGTTCGACATGCCAATCGGCGACGGCGGCGACCATGATTGCGGCATCGGCCGGCACGGGGCCTGCCAGTGCGGCGGCGACGGCGATGGCCATTTCGCGGGCACTGACCACATCGACACGGGCGACGCCGGCGGGCGTGGCGAGCGAGACCGGCCCCGCCACCAGCGTGACCTGAGCGCCGGCAGCAGCAAGCGCGGCGGCGATGGCAAAGCCCTGTTTGCCCGATGAACGGTTGCCGATGTAGCGCACCGGGTCGATGGCTTCATGGGTAGGCCCGGCGGTGATGACGATGTGGCGGTTGGCGAGCGGGTGTGAGGGCTTGGCGGCCTGGCGTGCGTCGGTAGGGTGAAGTTGCGCCGCAACGGCGGCCATGATGGCGGGGATTTCGGGCAGGCGGCCGGGGCCGAATTCGCCGCAGGCCATTTCGCCGTCATCGGGTTCCAGCACCGTCACGCCATCACCGCGCAGCGTCGCGACGTTGCGGCGGGTGGCGGGGTGCAGCCACATGCGCACGTTCATCGCCGGGACCATCAGCACCGGGGTATCGGTGGCGAGCAGCAGCGTCGATGGCAGATCATTGGCCTGGCCGGTGGCGGCGCGGGCCATCAGATCGGCGGTGGCGGGACAGACGACGATCAGATCGGCAGCGCGGGACAGCTGGATATGGCCCATCGCCGCTTCATCCTCCAGATCCCACAGCGAGGTGCGGACCTTTTCACCCGCCAGCGCCGACAGGCTGAGCGGGGTGACAAAGCGGGCGCCGGCGTCGGACAGCACCGGCAGCACGCGGGCGCCGGCGCGGCGCAGTTCGCGCAGCAGTTCGAGCGATTTGAACGCAGCGATTCCGCCGCCGACGATGAGGAGGATGGTCTTGTCCTGCACAAGCGCCGGTCTAGCGGTTCGGGTCGCGGCTGTCGAACGGTGGATGTGGCCGCGCATCCCGATGGTTTTCCGTCGATGCAAAATGGGTTATTCTGTCGCAGCCAAGGAGGAGCCGCTGCGGCTGGCGGGGCGGCTTGCTGGCGGCGTGTTGGCGGCCTGGCGGCGGATTGGGGAAGATCATGGCGGAAGACTGGTCGATCGACGTCAAGAAATATGTGCCTGGTGCCGATGATCGGGTGATCGCCGGCATCGTGCGATATTGCGGGATCGCGCTTTACAAGCGTGATTCGTCGCTGGTTTCGTTCACCGATCCGATCGAGACCGGCCGGGTGCGCGAAAATTTCCTGAAAAAGAAGCTCGCACTGACCGATCCCGACGAAGCGCTGGATGCGGCCATTGCCGCCGTTGGCCAGCGCATGGCGGGCGATCCGACCCGCAATCGGGTGACGATCTATTATCTGCTTGCCGAGCATTATGGCATGCTGGGGATGTTCCTGCGGCCGGGCGAGGCGGCGCTGGAGGCTGCGCCGGCTATCCCGGCAGTGGCGGCTGCGCCGGTCATCCCGGCAGTGGCGGCTGCGCCGGTCATCCCGGAATTGGCGGCTGCGCCGGTCATGGCGGCAGCAGGTCCGCCCGCAGCAGCCGGGAGGCGCGGCCCGATGGGGGCGGTGCCGGTCGGCGCGGCGGCGGTATTGTTGCCGGTGCTGTTGCTGCTCGGCATTGGCGCGCTGGTGCTGTGGATCGTGACGCGCGTGCCGGCGGTGGGCCCGGCGGTTGCAATGGTCCCCGCGGCGGCGCCGGTGGCAGCGGCAATGCCCGCGCCGGTCATCCCGGCAGGCGCCGGCGTGATCGCCGCCGAGACCGAGGGCAAGCCGATGGTTTCGGTGTATTTCGACACCGCGAGCGCGGAAGTGACGCCCGATTTCGCCGCCGCCGCTGCACCGGTGAAGGCCTGGGTCGATACGCATCCCGGCGCGCGGCTGGCGGTATCGGGGTATAATGACCCGCGCGGCGATGCGGCGCTGAATGCCGAATTGTCGAAGAACCGCGCCAGTAATGTTGCGGCAGCGCTGGCGGCGCTGGGCATTGACGCGGGCGCGATCGATCTGGTCAAGCCGGCGGAGACGAGCGATAGCGCGAGCGACCTGGCCGGTGCGCGGCGTGTCGAGGTGACGGTCGAATAGCCGGCGCCGAATATGAGCGTGGCGGCCCGAGGGCCGTCACCTCAAAGGTGCCGCGTATAGATTGTGGTTGAAGCCATGGTGCCGTCGGGCATCAGGGCATAGGCCGGGATGGTGCCGATTTCGGCCCAGCCGCCGCGCGCATACAGGCGGGCGGCGGTGCTGCCGGTGATGGTATCGAGCACCAACGTCGTGCGGCCCATGGCCAGCGCCTGGGCCTCTGCCGCCGCCAGCAGCGCAGCGCCGACGCCCCGACCGCGGGCGCGGGTGGCAACGACCATTTTCTGCACATCGGCGCGGTGCGGCTGGTTGGGCGGGGTGGCGGTGGCCAATGACACGGTGCCCATGACATCGCCCGCGGTATCGAGTGCGACGAGGATCACAAGGCCGCCGGTGGCGGCGTCGCGCGACCGGCCCTGCCAGAATGTGAGCGCATCGGCCATGCCAAGGCCGGCCATGAAGCCGATGGACGCGCCGCCCGAGACCGCTTCGACAAGCAGTGCGGCAAGGCCGGGAAGCAGGCCGTCATCGGTTGCAGGATCGAGGCGGCGGATCATGATGCCGCCAATCTGCCGCGCCCACGCCGCATAGTCGATGGGGTGCGGTGGGAAGAAAAGTGCGCCCCGGCGTTGGCCAGGGCGCAGTTGCGACGGTAGGTCGGGCCGCCGTTTAGGAAAAACCGAGGTGCAGCAGGCGATGCCGGGTGCGGATGCAGCGGCGCCGGTTGCAGCGATGCGCCTGTTTAGCCCGCCTTGCCGGGCGCGAATGTGCGCCAGATCACAAAGCCCCAAACCTTTTTTTCGGCACGGGGGTAGAGTCGCGGGCGCAAAGAAAAACGCCCCGGCGTTGGCCAGGGCGCAGGTGCGGCGGAAGGTCAAACCGCCGGGAAGAAAAACCGGTTCGGCGTCGACGCTGCTGTATCCCAGACGCGGAACGCTGCAGCCGACGCCGAAACCTGTGTGTAGCTGAGTGAAAAGTTCGAGAATGTGCGCCAGATCACAAAGTCGAACTTTTTTCGGGTTTGCCTGCTGTGCCGATGCGATGTCGTCGGGACGCAAAAAAGCGCCCCGGCGGTTGGCCGGGGCGCAGTTGCGACGGAAGGTCAGGCCGCCGTGTTCGATGAAGCCTGGTCGCCGCTGGCGCGGGCCGATGCGATCACGGCTGAGATGAACGCATCGTCGCTGCCGGCGGCGATGTCCTCTGTCTAGGGAGGATTGCCCGCAGCCGATGTGAAGCAGATCACAATTTTGAGATTAATTTGGGTTGTGATCAATTTGGGTTGAAATTGATTTGGTGATCGCCGGCAGGTCTTCAGAACAGCCAGCGGCCCGCCATCAGGCCGGCGCCGAGCGCCGCCAGCAGCCAGGTCGTCGACCAGCCCGGGGTCTTGCTGCGGCCCGGCAAGGGCGGCAGCGGCGGGCCTTCCGGCGCGGCGCCGGGAATCGGGTTGGCGGCCACCCATTGCCGCAGGATGCGTGGCAATTGCGCCAGCGCCCGGGCGTTTTCGACCAGCCGGTCGGCGATGATCGCCTCTGGCCCCATTTCATCGCGCACCCAGTCGCGGACATAGGGTTCGGCGACTTCCCACATATTGACCTGGGGATCGAGTGTGAGCGCCACGCCTTCGACCATCACCATGGTTTTTTGCAGCAGCAGCAGGTGCGGCTGGACCTGCATTTCAAAGCTGCGGGTGATGGCGAACAGGCCATCGAGCAATTGCGTGATGTTGACGTCCTGGGCGCGCTTGCCGCGGATTGGTTCGCCGACAGCCCGGAGCGCGGTGGCGAAGGCGCCGACATTGTGGTGCGGCGGCACATAGCCGGCCTCGAAATGGATTTCGGCGACGCGTTTGTAATTGCCGGTCACCAGACCGAACAGGATTTCGGCGAGATACATGCGGGCGCGGCGGTTGATGCGGCCCATGATGCCGAAATCGATGACGCCGAGCCGGGCGTCATGACCATCGCGCGGCGGGATGACGAACAGATTGCCCTGGTGCATGTCGGCGTGGAAGAAACCCTGCGATATGGCCTGGGCGAGGAAGCCGTTGACCAGCACTTCGGCGAGTTTTCGGCGATCGAAATCCAGCGCCGCCAGCGCCGCCGTATCGTTCATCTTGATGCCGTCGATCCAGTCCGTCACCAGCACGCGGCGCGAGGACAGGGCCCAGTCGATGTCCGGCACGACGAAATCGGGGACGCCGAGCAGCGCCTCGGAGAGTTCGGAGGCGGCGGCAGCCTCGCGGCGCAGATCGAGTTCCGATTCGGTCCAGCCCTTGAAGGTGGCGATGACGGCGCGGGGACGCAGCCGTTCGAATTCGCCGCCGAGCAGTTCAACATGGCCGGCCGCCCATTCATAGGTTTCGATGGCGTCGGAAAGCGTGGCCTCGATGCCGGGGCGCAGCATCTTGATGGCGACGTTGCGGCCATCAAGGGTGACGCCGCGGTGCACCTGCGCCATGGAGGCAGCGCCGATGGCGACAGGGTCGATGGAGGCGAAGCGGTCGCGCCACGTGCCGTTGCTGTAACTGGCGTTGAGCACCGCCTCAATCGCCTCGAACGGCAGCGGCGGCAGCGAATCCTGCAGGCGGACAAGGTCCATCGCCGCCTCCAGCCCGATCAGGTCGGGGCGGGTGGCGAGCGCCTGGCCAAGCTTGATGGCGGCGGGACCGACGGCGGCGAGGCCGGCGGCAAAATCGGGTTTTTTGGGCGCGCCGGTGCCGATGCGGGCGATGCGCGCGATGGTGCGGATGGCGCGGGGGGCGCGCTGATCCTCGAACGGCCGCAGCGCGCCATGGCGGGCAAGCCGGCGGCCCCAGACCAGCATCCGGGACAGATGGGTGATGACGGAAGCCATTGCGGCGCTAGATCTTCCAGCCGGAATGGATGGCGACGGCGCCGCCAAGGATAGGGCGATAGTTGACGCGGGCAAAGCCGGCGGCGCTGATCATCGCGGCGAAATCCGGCATTTTGGGAAAGCGGCGGATCGATTCGATGAGGTAGCGGTAGGATTCGCCGTCGCCGGCCACTGCCTGGCCGATTCTGGGCACGAGTTTTTCGGAATAAACGTCATAGGCGGCGCCAAAGCCGGGCCATTCGGTGGTCGAGAATTCGAGGCAGAAAAAGCGCCCGCCGAATTTGAGCACGCGATGCGCTTCCTTCAGTGCGGCGGGAATGTCGGTGACGTTACGGATGCCGAACGCGATGGTGTAGGCATCGAAGCTGCGATCGGGGAAGCTGAGGGTTTCGGCGTTTTCCTCACGCCAGACCATCGAGGTGATGCCCTTTTGCGCGGCGCGATCGATGCCGACATCGAGCATGGCGGGGTTGATATCGGCGACCGTCACATCGGCACCGGATTTTTCGATGCGAAAGGCGATGTCGCCGGTGCCGCCGGCCATGTCGAGAATGCGTTCGCCGGCGCGGGGTTTCAGGGCGCGGACGAAATCATCCTTCCAGACGCGGTGCATGCCGGCGCTCATCAGATCGTTCATGATGTCGTAGCGGCGGGCGACCGAGGCAAAGACTTCGCCGACGCGGCGGGTCTTTTCCTCGGGCGCTACGTCTTCATAGCCGAAGCTGACTTTGTTGTCGGTCACGGGTTGCGGCACTCCTCGAATGGCCGTCCAATAGGCGAGGCTTGGCGGATGGGCAAACGCGCCATATGTCGCGAGGATGAAGACGCTGACATGACCGCTGGCAATGCCTGAACTTCCCGAAGTCGAAACCGTGATGCGCGGGCTGGCGCCGGTGTGGGTCGGGCAGCGTTTCGAACGCGTGGTGTTGAACCGGGCCGATCTGCGGCGGCCGTTTCCCGATGGGCTGGGGCAGCGACTGGTGGGCGCGACGGTGGTGGCGTGCCGGCGGCGGGCCAAATATGGCCTTGTCGATACCGATCGCGGCGACACGATGATTTTGCACCTGGGCATGTCGGGGCGGATGCGGCTCGATCCGGGTGAGCTGCTGAAGCACGACCATGTGGTGTTTGAAACGGCGGCGGGCCGGGTGGTGGCGTTCAACGATGCGCGGCGGTTCGGCTCGATCGATCTGGTGGCGACGGCGACTGCCGATGCGCACCCGCTGCTCGCCGGCATCGGGCCGGAGCCACTGGGGCCGGGGTTCGGGGCTGCGATGCTGAAGGCGGCGTTTCGCGATCGGGCGGCGCCGGTGAAGGCGTTGCTGCTCGACCAGCGAATCGTTGCGGGGCTTGGCAATATCTATGTCTGCGAGGCGTTGTTCCGGGCCGGCATCCACCCGGCGCGGGCCGGCGGCAAGGTGGCCGCGCGGCGAATCGAGGCGTTGGCGACGGCGGTTGTCGACGTGCTGGGCGAAGCGATTGCGGCGGGCGGTTCATCGTTGCGCGATCATGCGGCGCCGGATGGCACTTTGGGCTATTTCCAGAAGGGGTTTCAGGTCTATGGGCGGGAGGCCGAGGCCTGCCCGACCTGTTCGCGGCCCATCGAGCGGCTGGTGCAATCCGGGCGGTCGAGCTTTTTCTGCCGGCATTGTCAGCGGTAGGGCCAGCAACGGGTTGCGATTGTTGGTGCCCGTCAGGCGGAAATGGACAGATCCGGGTTGACCGGGAAGGGGTTGGCGGCTATGCAGCTCGTCTTCCGGCGCGGGGTGACCCGGCGCCAGTTCCGGTCATGTGCCGGGAAATCTGCACTTAACCGACCAATTTTACAGGACGACCATGGCCAATACGCCCCAGGCTGAAAAGCGCATCCGCCGCAACAACCGCCGCGCCGAGATCAACAAGGCGCGCGTCAGCCGCATCCGCACCTTTGTGAAAAAGGTCGAATCGACCATCAGCAGCGGCGACGCCGAAGCCGCAGCCGCGGCGTTGAAGGCTGCACAGCCCGAGATGATGCGCGGCGTGGCCAAGGGCGTGTTCCACAAGAACACCATCGCCCGCAAGATTTCGCGCCTTGCCAAGCGCGCCAAGGCGCTGGCGACAGCCTGAGCTTTTTGGCCTGAGTTCTCGGGCCTGCGCTTTCGGGCTTCAATCGTCCGGCGCGCCAGGCCAGATGGCATAGATTGCAGACAGCGGCGTGGGGGACAAATCCCCGCGCCGTTGTCGTTTGTGCGCTGGCGATTGGGTTGCCGGAAGCGCCTGCGCCGCGGGGCTGGTGATTCGGCGACATTGGCGCCAATCACCACGCCGATGACATCCGGGTGACATGGCTTAACCGAATTTTTACGCCGATTTTCAGCGCTGGCCCGCATGAAGCGCAGCGGCGTGGCGCGAATCGCCATCGCGGAGCGGCGATGGAGAATCGTTGCAAGTCAGACGGTTGAGGGATTTCCAATCAATTACTGTCACATGTCCGTCACGTAATTGTCACGAAAAAACAGGGCGTTGGCTTGGTGGCTGCTTGAATCCGCGAAACTGCGTGTCAACGCATTTATTTCAGTTTTAATCAGATTCTGATGCTTGCTACGGCGCCCGCCGATTGCTTATCTGATCTTCGGTTTCGCGCTGCCGATGCTGTCTTTGGTCTCCAGCCCGATCGATCGACTTGTTCATGCTCAAACGTGGCCTTCGCCGCGTGGGGGAGGCTTTTGCCGCTGAACATGTCGGATCGTGACGGGGAAATCAGGGGCGGTTGGCGTGGTGTCGGGCAAAGCTTTCGGGGGCCTGGAAGCGGTTGGGTGGACGCGACTGTCGCCGGTGCATTGGCATCGACGCAACGCGAAGCCGACTGCACCGGGCCCGGCAACAAGACGGGGAGGGTGGATTTAGTGTCATCGGTTGCGGCATCGAAAGCGGCATCGCCAGCGGCAACGAAAGTGGCAACGCTAGTGGCAACGCAAGTTGCAACGCCAGCGGCAACGAAAGCGGCATCTTCTGCTGCATCGGCGCCGCAGCCCGGGCTGACCCGACCGGTCGGCTGGCCTGCGGTGGGGCGACCCGCTGGCGTTCCGGCGAGTGCTTCGGTCGGCGCTGCTGTCGATGGTGCCGGCAATCCGGCCGAATCCGTTGCTGATAATGCCGGTGCCTGGGCGCGTGTGCGCCAGGCGATTCGCGCCGAATCGGGTGATCGCAGTTTCGATACCTGGCTGGCCCCGCTGGCGCTGGTCGCCGCCGAGGATGACCGTGTCACCCTGGCGGCGCCTTCCGCCTTCCTCGCCGATTGGGTCGCCGGCAATTTTGCCGATCAATTGCGCCTGCACTGGGCCGCCCAGCGGCCGGGTACGCGCCATGTGACGGTTGTGGTGCGTCCGGGCGGTGCTGCGTCCCAGCCGGTGCATCAGGTCGCGCCACAGCCGGTTGCGGCGCCAGCCCTGGCCTGTGCGGCGGCAGACAGTCGCTACAGCTTTGACAGCTTCATCGTCGGCAAATCGAACGAGCTGGCCTATAACGCCGCCCAGGCCGTCGCCGAGCCGGGGCCGGTGGGGTTCAACCCGTTGTTCCTGCATGGCTCCACCGGGCTGGGCAAGACCCATTTGATGCACGCCATCGGGCTTGCCATGCTGGCCCGCGATCCCGGCGCCCGCGTCGTCTATATGTCGGCCGAAAAATTCATGGTCGAATTTCTGGCCGCGTTGCGCGCCAAGGACACGATTGCCTTCAAGCAACGGCTGCGGTCGGTTGATCTGTTGATGATCGACGATGTCCAGTTCATCGCCGGCAAGGATTCGACGCAGGAGGAATTCTTCCACACGATGAACGAGATCATCAGCGCCGGAAAGCGGCTGGTGATCACGGCGGACCGGTCGCCGCAGAATCTGGAAGGCATTCAGGATCGCATCCTGTCGCGCATGGCCTGGGGCCTGGTTGCCGATATCAACCCGGCCGATTACGAGCTGCGGCTGAATATCCTGTACGCCAAGCTGGCCGGCATGACGCAGAACATCCCGGTGCCCGCCGAGGTCGTCGAGTTTCTGGCGCGCAAGATCACCGCCAATGTCCGCGAACTGGAAGGCGCATTGAACCGGGTCGTGGCCTATTCGGCGCTGGTCAATCAGCCGGTGACGCTGGAATTCACCCGTGAAACATTGGCCGACCTGCTGCGCGCCCATGAGAAAAAGCTGACCATCGACGAGATCCAGCGCAAGGTTGCCGAGCATTACCGGCTGAAGATGACCGACCTTCTGTCCGCCCGCCGCGCGCGCGAAGTCGCCCGGCCGCGCCAGGTGGCGATGTATCTGGCCAAGAAGCTGACGGCGCGATCCCTCCCCGAAATCGGGCGGCGGTTCGGTGGCCGCGACCATACCACGGTGATGCATGCCGTGAAGCGTATCGAGGAACTGCGCGCCAGCGATCGCGAGATCGATGCCGATGTCGTGCACCTGACAAGGGTGCTCGACGCCTAAGCGCGACCGGCGGGCGGGGGTGCACGCGCCCGCTCGCCGTTTTTTCCCAGCGACCCGCGTTGCCGGCGCCTTTTTCTTTGACTTGCTGCGGCGGCCGCCACCACTCTGGGGTTTTCCTGACCTTGGGTGTGCGCCATGACCGACCAGTTGCTTGAACACCATGCCGATGGCATCGCCACGCTGACCATGAACCGGCCGGCGGCGCGCAACGCGCTGACCACCGAAATGATCGATGCGCTGGCCGAAGCGGTGCCGCGGCTGGCGCTGGATGCGTCGGTGCGCTGTGTGGTGTTGACGGGGGCGGGCGGGGCGTTTTGCGCTGGCGGCGATGTGAAGGGGTTCGTGGCGCGCAACGACGGCGCGGCGCCCGCCGATCCGCCGACCATGGAGCAGAGCGTCGCCAATCTGCGGCGCGGCATGGAAACCGCCAAATGGCTGAATACCATGGCCAAACCGACATTGGCGGTGATCCCCGGCCCTGCCGCCGGGGCCGGGCTTTCGCTCGCGCTGGCCTGCGACATGCGGGTGTGCACCAGCCATGCCAAGCTGACCACCGCCTTTTCCAAGGTGGGGGTTTCGGGGGATTATGGCGGATCCTGGTTCCTGACGCAGCTGGTCGGGGCGCAAAGGGCGCGCGAACTGTTCTTTACTGCCGATGTCATTACCGGCGACGAGGCGCTGGCGCTGGGCATCGTCAACAAGGCTGTGCCGGCTGACGAACTGGCGGCGCTGGCGGATGCGCAGGCGCGCCGGCTGGCCGGGCTGCCGACGATTGCCATCGGGTACATGAAGCGCAACCTCAACCTGGCGGCGCATGCGACGTTGAGCGAGGCGCTGGACATGGAGGCGCTGCACATGGTCCGCACCACGGGCACCGATGATCACAAGGCGGCGTCGCTGGCCTTTGTCGAGAAGCGCGCGCCAGTGTTCCGGGGGCGATAGGGACGGTCGGGCATGACGCTGATCGAGCGGCTGGGGCTGGCGCATCCGATCGTGCAGGCGCCGATGGCCGGGGTGTCGACGCCGGCGATGGCGGTGGCGGTTTCCAGCGCCGGCGCGCTGGGGTCGATCGGCGTCGGGGCGACCGATGCGATGGGGGCGCGGGCGATGATCGAGGCGGTGCGCGCCGGCACCGGCCGCGCCTTCAATGTCAATTTGTTCGTGCACCGGGCGCCGGTTGCGGATGCGGCGCGCGAAGCCCGTTGGCTGGCGGCGATGGGGCCGGTGTTCGCCGGATTTGATGCAGCTCCGCCCGATGCGTTGCGGACGATCTATACCAGCTTTGCCGAGGATGACGCGATGCTGGCGACGCTGGTCGAACTGGCGCCGCCGGTGGTCAGTTTTCATTTCGGCCTGCCGGGGGCCGACCGGGTGGCGGCGTTGAAGGCGGCGGGATGCTGTTTGTTGGCGAGCGCCACGAGCCTTGCCGAAGCCGAGGCGGCGCGGCGGGCGGGGATGGATGCGGTGGTGGCGCAAGGATATGAAGCCGGCGGCCATCGCGGCGTGTTCGACGCGCAAGCGGCGGATGAATGCCTGCCGATGGCGGTGCTGACCCGGTTGTTGGTGGTGCGCGCCGGGCTGCCGGTGATTGCGGCGGGCGGCATCATGGACGGGCGCGGCATTGCGGCGGCGCTGGCGTTGGGCGCGGTGGCGGCGCAGCTTGGCTCAGCCTTTGTCGGCTGCCCGGAAAGCAGCGCCGAAGCGGGGTATCGCGCCGCGCTGATGGGGTCGGGTGCGGCGCATACCGTGATGACGCGGGCGATTTCGGGGCGGCCGGCGCGGTGCCTGGCCAACCGCTTTACTGATTGGGCGGCGGGGCAGGATATGGCCGACTGCCCCGATTACCCCATCGCCTATGATGCCGGAAAGGCGCTGCATGCGGCGGCGAGGGCGCGCGGCGAGGCCGGGTTCGGGGCGCAATGGGCTGGGCAGGGGGCGCCGCTGGCGCGTGCCGTGCCGGCCGCAGACCTGGTTGCGGCGCTGGCGGCGGAAATGGCGGCGGTCAGGCGGTGAGCGGCCGGCGTCAGGGGTGTTCTGCCCCCTTTCCTATTCGCTGCGTCGCGGCTAACCGGGGCGGGTGAATTCTTCCACCAACCGCGGCGTTTTCTGGATGATCATCTCCTGCGTCGCGTTCGCGGCGATGTGGGTAATGATTCGCTATGCATCGCGCGAGTTGCACGCTTTCGAGATCGTGTTTTTCCGCAACGCCATCGGCACGCTGGTGCTGTTGCCGATGATATTGATGAACCCGGGGTTGATCCGGCTGTCGCGGTTGAAGGCCAATCTGCGGCGGGCGACATCGGGGTTCATCGCCACCATGGGGACATTTTATGCGGTGGCCCATGCGCCCTTGGCGACGGCGCTGAGCATCAATTATACCGCGCCGCTGTTCGCTACCGCGGGCGCCGTGCTGTTCCTGGGGGAGCGCATCCGTTTTCGCCGGGTGGCGACGCTGGCAGTGGGTTTTCTGGGCATGCTGATCGTCGTGCGGCCCGGCGCCTTGCCGATGACGCCCGGGGTGATCGCGGCGATGATTTCGGCGGTATCGACGGCGTTTTCGATCGTCGCGATCCGGGCGCTGGTGAGCACGGACGACAGCCGCGCGGTGGCGGCCTGGACCTTCATCCTGATGGTGGTGCCCAGCCTGATCGCCGCGAGTTTCGTGTGGACCTGGCCGCCGGCGCACGTCTGGCCATTGCTGTTCATGATCGGCAGCGCCGCCGCCATCGGGCAGTTGACGTTGAGCCGGGCGTTCAGCCTTGCCGAGGCTTCGGCGATATTGCCCTATGATTTCGTGCGGTTCGGCATTGTGGCGACGGCGGGCATTGCGCTGTTCGGGCAGCGGCTGGATGCTTTCACGTTGCTGGGCGGGGCGGTGATCCTGGGCTCCACCATCTATCTGGCGGTGCGCGAGGCGCAGGTGGCGCGGGCGATGCGGGCGGCGAGCGTGCCGGAACGGGCGAGTTAGGGGCGTTTGCAGTTAAGTGCAGTCGGTACCAGCCCGCTCCCTGTTCATCTTGGGCGGTTGCTTGTTCGCGGCGTGGTTTGCATAAGCGCCTCAACCGATTTTGGGGAGAGAGACGATGAAGCTTGCAGGATGTTCGGCAGTGGTGACCGGTGGTGCATCGGGCCTTGGCGAAGCGACGGCGCGGGCGCTGGCGGCCGAGGGTGTGAAGATCGCGATTTTCGACATGAATGCCGAAAAGGGTGAAAAGGTCGCCGCGGACCTGGGCGGCGTGTTCTGCAACGTCAACGTCACCAACGAGGAATCGGTCGATGCCGGTTTTGCCAAGGCGCGCGCCGCGATCGGCCAGGAACGCATCCTGATCAATTGCGCCGGCACCGGCAACGCCATCAAGACCGCCAGCCGCAGCCGCGAAACCGGCGAGATCAAGCATTTCCCGCTGGATGCCTTCAACATGATCATCCAGATCAACCTGGTCGGCACC
>JBBQPR010000045.1:0-25579 GCA_038217075.1 Sphingomonadales bacterium | reverse complement strand
CATCGCCGCCAGCATGGCGCCTGGCGTGGGCAATATCTTGTCGGCGGGGTTGGCGGCGTGGCGGCTGGCCGAGGCGAACAGATAGACAATGAAGATGGCGAGCAGCGGCACGGCACCAAGCAGCATGGCGCTGCGCTGGCTGGGCCGGATGTTTACCCAGCGCATAGGGTCACTGGCCGCCGGCCGCCTGCTGCATATAGGTCGGATCGAAACGCAGCTTTACATTGGCCGCATCGCCCAATGTCTTGCCGCCGGGAAAACCGATGCCGATCGCATCGGGGCTGCGCGCGCCGGGGCCGAACAGGCCCTTTGAAAAGCTGAAATCGCGCACCTTGGTCATGGTCGCCGCCAGATCGGGCGCGGCCATGGCGGCGACGGCTTCGGCGGGCGTGGCGTAAAGGTGGGTGGTTTTCAGCTGCGCCTCGAACACTTCGGGTGATGCGCCCGATAATTTGGCCATGGCAGCGCGGGCGGCGGCGCCCTTTGCGTCGTTCTGCTGCATCAGGCCGATGGTTTCGTACCAGATGCCGGCCAGCGCCTTGCCAAGGTTCGGGTTGGCCTTCAGCGTGGCGGTATCGACGGTGAGCAGATCGAGGATTTCGGCGGGGATTTGGTGCGAATCGAACGCCAGCTTCGCGCCGGGTTGCCTGGTGAGTTCGGTCAGTTGCGGGTTCCAGGCGACGGCGGCGGTGGCGGCCGGGCTGGAAAAGGCGGCGACGATATCGGCGTCGGAGGTGTTGACGGTCTTTACGTCCGACAGTTGCAGCCCGACGGTCGAAAGCCCGCGCGCAAGGAGATAATGCGAGACCGACAGTTCGGCGAGATAGACGGTGCGGCCCTTGATATCGGCGAGCGAGGCGGCGTTCTTGAGCACGACACCGTCATTGCCGTTGGAATAATCGCCGAGGATGATAGCGCTGGTATCCTTGCCGCCGGCGGCGGGGATGGTCAGCGCGTCCATGTTGGTGACGGTGACGCCATCCAGCTTGCCGGCGGTGAACTGGTTCACCGATTCGACATAGTCATTGACCTGGATGATGTTGATCTTGATGCCGTATTTGTCGGCCCATTTCTTCACGATGCCGGCTTGTTGGGCATAGGGCCAGGGCATCCAGCCGGCGTAGATCGACCAGCCGATGTTGAATTCGGTGCGTTTTTCGGGGGCCGCCGTTTCGCCGCCGCCGCACGATGCCAGGGCCAGCATCGCGGCCGCCGCGATTGCCGTGCGCGCTTTCGACAGCCAACTTGCCATGCTTGTCCCCTGCCTTTTGCTCCAGCGGCCAAATTGCGGCGGAATGGCGCGCTTGTCCACTGGTTGAATATTACGTTCGCTCAATTCGGTAATAAGCGATATAGTCAATTCATGCAGCCTGTCACCCCGTTTCGCACCGTCGCAATACGTCATTCGGGGCGGCGCCCTGCCCTGCGCGCCACGGCGATGCGCGCCAAGACGATGCGCGCCACGGCGATGCTTGCAGCGGCGCTGTTGCTGACGGCGGCGGCACCCGCCGGCCGCGCGCCGCAGTTTGCGCACTGGATCGATGGCACCGCGGCGACCGAGCCACAGATGCAGGTGCAAAGGATCGACGCCGACACGTTCGTCATCCGCCAATCGGTGCGAACCAATTTCGAAGCGCCGTTCCTGTACTTGTTGTTCGGCACGGACCAGGTGCTGTTGCTTGATACCGGCGCCGGCGGGTTGAAAATCCGGCCAACCATTGATGCGGTGATCGCTGGCTGGCGCGCCGGGCATGGCAACCGGCCGCTGCGGCTGGTGGTTGCCCATTCGCATGGCCATGGCGACCATCACGCCGGGGATGACGAGTTCCGGGATCGTCCCGATACCGATGTCGTCGGCCTGTCGCCCGAAGCGGTTGCGGCGTCTTTTCACGTTGCGGATTGGCCGAACGACCTTGGCCGCATCGATCTTGGCGGGCGCGTGCTCGATGTGATCCCCACCCCCGGCCACCAGCCGGCGCACATCATGGTTTATGATGCGCGCACGCGGCTGCTGTTGTCGGGCGACATGCTTTACCCTGGCCGGCTGTATGTGCCGTTGAACAAGTTCGAGGACTTCCGCGCCAGCGCTGACCGGCTGGCGGCCTTTGCGAAGACGCACCCAATCCGCGCGTTGCTGGGCGCCCATATCGAGATGACGACGACGCCGGCCGAGGATTACCCGATGGAAGCGCCGACGCACCCGGCGGAACATGGCCTGGCGTTGCCACCGTCGGCGATCGGCGCATTGCAGGCGGCGACCCATGGCGCAGCCTCACCACCTGTCATCGACAGGCACGCGGATTTCATTGTCTATCCGGTGCCGGCGCGGCCGGCTGGCTGATGGCTGGCGAAGGCCGTCCGAGCCGTCTGCGACCGGACATTCGCGAGGCCGGCGGTTCTAACTTGTAGAGCGCAAATGCGCGTGGTCTCATGTCCGTCTTTTTGGAGGGGCTTGATGCGATATACGATATTATTTGTGCTGGTGTTCGCCTCCACATCGGCAAATGCGCAATGGCAGGCCAGCGATGCGCAAGGAAATCAAATCAAGACCGGACCGGAATATGCTGACAATGGCGAATTCGGCGCCCTCCAGATTTCGACAACCGACCCGGAACAGCTGCACAAATCTTGGGCTCAAACGACCCCGGGCGTGGATATTTCGACACAGAAATCAGCGACCCGAAATCAGCCGATTTTTTCATTCGTGATTTTTCGTGGGTGCAAGGCGCGAGCAGATGGCAATTGCAATGTTACGACGCGGTTCACCATTTTTGATCCGAATGGCAAACAATATGGCAGCACCAGCCAAGCGCCAGTTTGGCATTTGCCACCGCCGCCGCTTGGCAATTTGCAGCTGGGCGAGGCCGCTGCCGGGCTGAGGATCGAAGATGGCGAGTTGCTTGGAAACTATCGGGTCATCGCGCAAACAACCGACAATGTCGCCAATATCACTGTGGCCACCGCGCAAATACTGACCATCGATGAAGCACCGCCGGTCGGTGGTTGGACCGCTGTGACCAACCCGGGCGATGACGCCGAAATTCGTTCCGCCGCCGCAGCGGTAATCGACCTTATCCCCAAGAAACCAGCCCAACTGCAACGGATCGAGCAAGCACAGAGGCAAATCGCGGCAGGAACGAATCTCCGGCTTATTTTGCGCCTGGTTGACGGCAGCAAATGGGGCGCGCGGGTTCACCACAAGCTCGACGGCTCTTATGCCGTGGAAACCCCTGGGGAAATCCAATAGTCGGTTGCGGCGAAGGGCGGCCCAGGAGCCTTTGTCAGCGAGCTGGTGCTGACTTTCGGCACGATGCTCTAGTCGAGGAAGTATGGGGACGACACAAACGCTTTCCGCCGCTCAGGCCCGCCGGTTGGCGCTTGCTGCACAGGGGTTGGGCAAGCGGCCGGAGGGGGCGGCTTCGCGGCGGTCCTTGCTGGCGTTGATCGGGCGGCTGGGAGTTTTGCAGCTTGATTCGGTCAATGTCGTGTCGCGCAGCCATTATCTGCCGTTGTTTTCGCGCGTTGGCACTTATGATCGTGCGCTGCTGGAGGATCTGGCTTGGGGGAAGCGGCCGGCGCTGATCGAATATTGGGCGCATGAGGCGAGTTTGATCCTGCCGGAAACCCAGCCGTTGCTGCGCTGGCGGATGGCCGATGCGCTGGCCGGCAAGGGCGTGTGGAAGGGGGTAGCTCGGTTTTTGCGCGAGCAGCCGGGGCTGATCGATGCGGTGCGGGCGCAGATCGTCGATATGGGGCCGCTGGCGGCGTCGGAAATCATGGTCGGCCAGAAAGGCGAAGGCGGCTGGTGGGGCTGGAGCCAGGCCAAGCATGCGTGCGAATGCCTGTTCTGGACCGGCGAGCTGACCAGCGTGACACGGCGCGGCAATTTCGAGCGGGTTTATGGTTTGGCCGAACGGCATCTGCCGGCGGTGGTGAAGGGGGCGCCGACGCCAGATCGGGCAGTGGCGCAGCTGGGTTTGCTGCGGATTGCGGCGGCGGCGATGGGGGTGGCGACCGAGCGCGATCTGCGCGATTATTACCGCATGGGGCCGGCCGAAACCGGGGCGGGGATTGCGGCGCTGGTGGAGTCGGGTGCGCTGGAGGCGGTGGCAGTCGAAGGTTGGGCTGAGCCGGCGTACATGGTTGCGGGGGCCACGATTCCGCGCCGCATGTCGGGGCATTGCCTGTTGTCACCGTTCGACAATGCCATCTGGTTTCGCGAGCGCACCGAGCGGATGTTCGGGGTGCGGGTGAAGCTGGAAATCTACACGCCGGCGCACAAGCGGCTGCATGGCTATTATGTGCTGCCGTTCCTGGAGGGCGATGCGATTACCGCGCGGGTTGATTTGAAGGCGGATCGCAAGGCCAATGCCAAGGCCGGGGCGTTGCTGGTGCAGGCGGCGCATGCCGAAGCCGGGGCGACGGCGGACACAGCCGGGCGGCTGGCGGCGGAACTGGCGTTGATGGCGCGGTGGCTGGGGTTGGCGCGCGTCGAGGTTGTGGGGCGGGGTGAATTTGCACCGGCGTTGCGGGCGGCGGTGGCCTGATCGGTCTGCCGCCTGGAGTTGATTGCTGTTGAGTTGAAACGCGCCCCTCCCGCCGCGGCAGAGGCGACATGCGCGGCGTCGCGGAGGCGACCTTCGTCGCGCGCGGAGGCGACCTTCGTCGCGCGCGGCGGGTGAGGGTTTTCCGGCGCTTCGCAGCACGAAGAACACCCTCACCCGGGCCGGCTTCGCCGTCTCTCGCCTCTCCCGCAAGCGGGAGAGGCGCGCTCCAACCTAACCGTAATCGAGCCTAGTTTGCGTTGCGCCACCAGGACAGGGTGTGGACGTCATGCGCGCTTGTCCACAGGCCGTCCGTGGCATAGCGCAGCGCGCCGCTGCCGGCGGGTTTGCCGAGGCGGGCCAGGATTTCGAGCGATTTGGGATCGATGACCACAAAGGTCTGATCGTCGGTGGTGCGTAGCCAGACGGCACCGGCGGCGGCATCAATGTCGCCGTAGAGGAGGTTGGCGCCGACCTTGACCCGGCCGCTGACGTCGCCGCTGCCGGGATCGATGCGGGCGACGGTGCCATCGCCCTGTTCCTGCACCCAAACAGCGCCCTCGCCGGCGGCGAGGAAACCCGGTTGCTTGCCGAGCGCGGTGCGTTTGACGACGGTATTGGTGGCGGGATCGATTCGCTGGATGGTTTGTGCCGTGCTGCTGACCGCCCAGACCGAGCCGAAGCCGAATGCCATGTAGAAGCTGTCCCGGTCGACCGACACGCTGGCGATGACCTTGTTGGTAGCGGGATCGATACGGGCGATCTGGCCGGCCGCATCGCTGCCCACCCAGATCGATCCGGCGCCGGCGACGACGTTCAATTCACCCTTTGGATTGGCGATGCCGGTCGGGATGGTCGCGGTGATCTTTGCGGCTCGGATGTCGATGCGGTTGAGCGTCAGCTCCTTGCAATCGGCGACCCACAGCGACCCGGCGTCGATAACCATGGCGCCGCAGGGATGTGCCATCGCCACTTCGGCGAGTTTGCCCTGCCGTGACCAGCGTTCGACGCGGCCCTTGTTGGTCGCCCAGACGCTGTCACCATCCACGGCCAGGAAATCGGCAAAGCCGGGCACGGTGAGGACCTGTTCCTCGTAGGCCAGCGGTACGGTCGAGGGTGGCGCGCTGGCCATCGGAACGGGCGGATTGGCGGCACAGCCGGCGGTCATCAGCAAGGTCGCTCCCCAAAGCCAGCGCATCGATGGTCCTTCCTTTTGCCGCGGCATACGCCGACAGCACCCGAAGATAGCCCCGGTAGACGCCGTGTCGAGGCCAGCCAGGCCGCTTGACGTCGACACCGGGTCGTTCATACTGCGTTTACGCCGTGCAGGGTCTGACAAAGCTACGTCATTCGACCACCTTCGCGTTCGATCCTGTGGTTCTATGCTGTTGCTGTCAGCAAACTGAGCGTTTGACTTGGCCGGGGTTGAATTTTCCATGAAAAAGATCGCGTTAAGTCTGGTGCAGCCTGGTTTCCTGGTGGCGATCCTGGCATTCTGGATGCTGGCGCCGGCGTCCTGGTCGAAGGGACCGGTGGCTGTCATTGCCGTATCGCTCGTCACCACCGCGGCGATTCTAGGGCTTGAATGGGTCAGCGAACGCCATGCCAGCTGGCGGTTGAACCGCCGCGAATTTGCCACCGATCTGTTCTACATGGTGATGAATTACACCGCGATCTCATGGGTTTCAACGAAGCTGGCGGAAGATCCGCTGAAAATGGCGAAGCAATCGCTGGGCCTGACCACCGAATGGGCGATGCACATGCCCTTCATCCTGCAGGTGGCGATGGTGCTCGTGTTGATCGAGTTCGGGCAATATTGGATGCATCGGCTGATGCACAAGAATTACGCGTTCTGGCTGACCCATTCGCCGCATCATCACCTGACCCAATTGAACGCCATGAAGGGCGCCGTGGGCAACCCCATCGAGCTGTTCCTGATCAGCCTGAGCGTTGTTGCGTTGTTCGATGTGCCGCTTGCCGCGGTATTTTGTGCGGCCAACATGATGAATTCGATCTCGACCTTTGCGCACGCCAATGCGCGCACTTATCCGCCGCGATGGTATTCGTTCTTGTTCACCACGATCGAGCACCACAGCCTGCACCATTCGGCGAAGTATGAGGATAATTTCTGTAACTACGGCAATTCGCTGATCCTGCTCGACCGAATTTTCGGCACCTATCGCGATGGTGCGGCCGAAGTCGTGGGCCAAGGCGAGCGCATCCGCCTGTCGGTCTGGGAACAGACGATTTTCCCGTTCCAGCCGTTGATCGACAAGATCAAGGCGCGGCGGGCTGGCGCTGCCGGCTGACGCCATGGCAGCAGGCCCGACAGAAGCGGCCTGTTGCACATATGACACAGCGGTCATCGGCCGTTAACGTCTACGTCAAACGTCCCATATCCCTCCTCCCTTGCGCTTCATAGCGTTTGTTGCACTGCGGCAATGTTAGTCGACTGCCGCCGCATTCGGGTCAAGCAAGGGATTTTACGATTATGGGGCGCATCGGGTTCAGGACGGCTCTGCTGTCCGCAAGCATGTTGTCGGCGACAGTGATTGCGAGTCCGGCAACGGCGGCCGATGCCGACGCCGGGGCGGCAACGTCCGACGAAGCGATTGTTGTTACGGCGACCCGCCGGGCGCTGTCGCTGGCCGATGTGCCGATCAACATTGCGGCACTGGGCGGTGAACAGTTGACCGAACAGCGGCTGAACGATGTGCGCGATCTGGGCGCCTTCACGCCAGGCATCACCATTACCGATACCGGGCCGCGCGGCGCCGGGACGATCGTGCTGCGCGGCCTCAGCGCCGACGACAGCAGCACCTTTGCCGACAACGGCAACAACGCCATCGGCACCTATCTGGGCGAAGTGCCGCTGTATCTGGATTTCAAGCTGATCGATCTGCAGCGGGTTGAAGTGCTGCTGGGGCCGCAAGGCACGCTGTATGGCCTTGGCACCCTGGCCGGTGCGATCCGCTACATTCCCGAGCGCCCGGATGCGTCCGGGATCAGCGGTTACGCGCATGCCCGAGGTTATGGCGTCAAGGAAAGCAGCAACTTCGGCTATGTCGTCGATGGTGCGATCAATATTCCGATCATCAAGGACAAGCTCGCGTTTCGTTCGGCAACAGGCTATTATTATGATCCGGGCTTCATCGATTATCCCTTTACCGTCGGCACCATCGGCGTTTCGTTGCCACAGCCGGGCCCTGCGTCCAATCCACTTGGCACCGCTGCACAACGGTCCGCCAATTTTGTGCGGTTGAAGGACGTCAACTATGAAAAGACCTTCACCACGCGCAACCAGCTTGGGCTGACGCTCGACAATCTGAAGGCCTATCTGACCTATGCCTATCAGGAAACCCGCACGGGTGGCCGGCAGGCAACCGGCGGCGGTGTGCTGGGCGAAGGCAAATATGAAGGCCCCTGGCGGGTTGCGGAGCCGGCCACACGCAAGGCGCAACTGGTCAGCCTTGAAGTCGAAGCGCAGCTTGGCGAAATAGCGCAGCTGGTGTCGGCAACCGCCTATACGCGCACCAACAACAGCAGTTCGGTGGACGTCACCGACCTGCTGCTCGATCTCGATTATGGCTATGAAAGCTTCCCGGCGTTCACCGGCTTCACGCGGTCGCGGGCGATCAACAAGCAGTTCAACCAGGAGCTGCGGCTGGTTTCGACCCATGGCGGCCCGTTCAGCTGGGTGCTGGGCGCATTCTACAACAAGCTTGAAGGGTCGACGACCTATCGCGAATTCATCCCCGGCTTCGCGGCGTCGCCGACGGGTATCGATTTTGGCGTCATCCCCAACATCAACGACAATGAATATGCCTCTTTCGGTCGCAGCAAGACCGAGGAAAAGGCGGTATTCGGCGAGCTGACCTATAACGTCACGCCCGAATGGCAGGTGACGGGCGGCATCCGCTATTACAACTATAATCTCAGCCGCTTTGGTGGTTCCGTCCTGCCCTATTACGACGGCCAGGTGAATGACGATCTGGATATTCCGTCCAGCAGCGGCGCGGCCAAATCGAGCGGCGTCGTCTGGAAGGCGAACACCTCGTACAAGATCACGCCCGATGTGCTGGCCTATTTCACCTACAGCACCGGCTATCGCATCGGTGGCGCCAATACCGGCGCTGCCCCTTGCGTTTTGCCGCTAAACCTCGACCAGCAGAATATCTGCGCCTTGCCGAACGAGCTATTCTATGGGCCGGACAAGACCCGGAACATCGAATTTGGCCTGCGTGCCGGCCTGTTCGGCAACCGCCTGACCACCAATTTTTCGGTGTTCCAGGTCGACTGGACGGGCATCCAGCTTAGCGGCAGCACCATTTATGGTGGCATCGGCATCCTTACAAACGGTGGTGCGGCGCGTAACCGCGGCTTTGACGTCTCGTTCAATGCCAGGGTTACAGACCGTTTTTCACTGCGCGGCAATTATTCCTATCTTGATGCCAAGCTGACCGAGGATGTGACGTCGCTGTTGCAGATCCGGAACAGCCAGGACCCGCGGTTCCGGCCCAAGTTCAGCAATATCGATGTGTTTGCCGGCGATCGCCTGCCTGGTTCGACCAAGCATAGCGGCGCGCTGTCGGCGACCTATACGCTGCCGGTCGGGGACAATGAGACGATCTTCAACTGGACGGCGACCTATACCGGCGACATCCTGACCCGTGTCGGCGGGCGTGGTTTCGGCGAAAAGCTGCCGGGCTATGTGATGAACCGGGCCTCGATCACCTACAAGACGCCGGTGTTCGAGCTGTCATTGTTCGCCAACAACATCTTCAACAAATACGCCATTACCGGGGTCAGCAACGATCTCAGCCGGTTTGGCTTCGTCAACGGTGGCGTCATCTCGCGCTACTATGCGCAAAGCGTCGCGCGTCCCCGGGTTGTCGGGGTGGAGGGTCGTTTCAAGTTCTGACCCTTGGCGCGGACAGTCGGGAAACGGCCGGTGCGGATGCGCCGGCCGTTTTCTTTTGCAAGCGGGCGTTGTGGACTCCCGGATCAGGTGGCGATGCCGGCGCCTTTGAAGAACGCCTGTACCGGCGCCATCGCGGTTTCGTGGGCGCGCCAGCGGGCGACGCTGTCCTTGTACATCGGCCGGCGCACCTGGGCCGCGCTGGGCGTGGAGACGGCGGCGGCGTTGGTGTGGAAATCGAGCGCGGCGTCGGTCCATTCCAGCCCGCAATGGGCGAACAGCCGGCGGCTTTCGGCTTCTTGCTCGGTGACCAGCGTTTCATACTGGAGTTGCAGGACCCGGCCGGGCAGCAACCGGTCCCAGAACGCCATCAACCGGTCGAAGCGGGCATAGTAGCGCGCGGTGTCGATGAGATCATGGCTGTAGGCGTAATAGGCCGATGTGGTGGCGAACAGATTCTTGTAGTTGCTCCACACCGTGTCCATCGGATGCCGCCTGAGGCAGATGATGCTGGCCGCCGGCAGCGCGCGGGCGATATGGCCGATGTAGAGGAAATTGGCGGGCAACTTGTCGATGAAACGGCCATCGGCGCGGCGGCGGTGCTGGCTAGCCCGCGCCATATAGGCGGCGCCGACGGCATCGGGTGAAAGCGTGCCCGAAGCCGTGATTGTGTCGGGATCCGTGACCAGCCGGCTGCGTGTGCCGGCCAACAGCTTGATCGCCAGCGGCATGGCCTGCAATTCGCCGGCGCTGTGCACATCGGGGTGGGACGACAGGATGCGATCGACCAGCGTCGTCCCGGTACGCGGCATGCCGGTGATGAAGATAGGGGCATCGGTGCAGTTGCTGGGGCCCGCGAAGAAACCGGGCTGCGCGAACGCCGCTTCGAAAGCGTCGAAGATCGCTGCGTCGCCGGCAAAATCATAGCCGATGCGCGCCTTGTGGGCGGCGTTGGCGGCGCTCAAATGGCGGAAGGCTGCCGATGCTTCGCCGATATCTTCATATTCCTTGGCCAGCGCATAGCGGATGCGCAGCGCATCGTCGGGCGGCGGTTGCCGGGTCAAAACCGCCTCCAGCCGTTGGATGTGGTTGGCTTCACGGCTGGCCTTGGCGAGGCCCGACAAGGCATAGTGCACCCGGCCATTGGCGGGTTGCCGGGCGAGGATGGTTTCCAATTGGGCGGCGGCATCGCTGGCGCGGCCGAGGAAGCCAAGCGTCATGGCGAGGTTGTAGCGCAGTTCGAGATTGCCGCCGTCGCGCGCCACCGCCGGTTCAAAGCAGCGCAGCGCCGCCTGGTGATCGCCCATCCGGGCGTGGATGTTGCCGATGGTGTCGAAGGTCAGCGCGTCCTTTGGGCCCATGGCTTCGGAAGCGGCGGCGGCGGCGCGCGCCTCGGCATCGCGGCGCAGCAGGACCAGCAACCGGGCCTGCTGGGCCAGATATTCGGCGGTCGGTGCCAGTGCGATGGCGGCTTCGATATGGGCGAGGCCGGCGCTGACCCGGCCTTCGCCGGCATCGGCGATGCCGAGCAGGAAGCGCCCTTCGGCGGCCAGCGCGGGCGTTTGGGACGCGCCACCGGAACTGCCCCCGGCCAGTTGCTGCGCCAGCCGGCGCACCGCCGCCATATCGCCGCGCGACAGTGCCTCGCGAGCGGCGGCGCTCATGACAAAGGCACCCGGCTTGAGGGCAAAGGCCCGCAGCGCGGGGGCAAAGGCCCGCAGCGCGGGGGCAAAGGCGACGTTCGGTGCTTCATTGATTCAGCGTCTTGACCGCCGCCGCCGCTGCCGAGGCGCGGTTTTCGATGCCCATTTTTTCGAATATCTGTTCGAGATGCTTGTTCACCGTGCGCGGTGCAATGCCGAGGATCTCGCTGATTTCGCGGTTGGATTTACCCCGGCTGATCCACAGCAGGACGTCGGATTCGCGCTCGGTAAGGCCATGGCGCGCCGCGAGCAGGCGTTCCTCTGCGCCATCGGCAATATCGGCGATACGGAACAGCCATTCCCCGGCGCTACCGCGGCTGACCAGGGTGAATTCGAGCCGGCCACCAGGGACAGCGTGCCGATAGACGCCGCGATCGGCGGCATCGGCAAGTCGCAGCAAGATGGCGGCGAGCGGGGCCAGTTGCGCGGCATCGGGCATTTGCCGATCCAGGATTTCGCGGCCGCCCGGCGTCGACCAAGAAACGCGGCCATCTGGATCGATGGCCAGCAGCGAGCGACCGCTCTCATCAAGCGCGGCGTGGCTGCCCCGGCTGATCCGGGCATTGCCAAGATGGACGCGTATGCGGGCCAGCAGTTCATCGACGACGATCGGCTTGGTGACATAGTCGACGCCGCCGACCTGCAGCCCGCGCACGACATGTTCGGTCTCGGTAAGTCCGGTCATGAAGATGACTGGCAGCGCGGCGAAGCGAGGATCGGCCTTTATGCGGCGGGTGGTTTCGAACCCGTCCATGACCGGCATCATCGCATCCATTATGACCAGATCGGGCATCATCAGGGCGAGCGACTTCAGCGCTGCAGCCCCGTCGCTGGCGACAAGCACGGTCATGCCATCGGCCTCCAGCGCCGCCGCGACGAACCTGAGCGATTCAAGCGTGTCGTCGACGACCAGAATCGTCGCGCGGTCGCTATCGCTTGAAATCGGGTTAGCCATGGGAATCGAGCAATCCGAGATAACCGCCAAGATCGAAGGCGCGAACATGGCTGCGTAGCTGTTCGACAAGCGGCAAGCTGTCCGGAACGTCATTCGCCAGCGCTGTCAGCGCAGCCTCGATGCCGCGAACATGCCCTATCTGCCCGAGATGGCGCAGTTCGGCAAGGCTGGCAGCGATCGGCGCAAGGTCCGCGACGGGCGGCGTCGCGGCGCCGGCAGCAGCGTCGTCGGCGAGCCAGCCGAGGCCAAGCTGGGCGGCGATGGCATCAAGTATGGCTTCAAGCTCCACCGGCTTGGCGAGAAAACCGTCGTGCGCCGCGAGCTCGTCACCGCCTGCAACAAATTCATGAACGTTGGCCGAGACCAGCAAGATCCTGAGGCGGTCGGCGCTGCCTTCCGCCGCTTGTCGCGGCGCGGCATTGTCACTGGCCCTGAGGCGCGTTGCCACCTCCCACCCGGACATTCCCGGCATCTGGACATCGAGCAGCACCAGATCCGGCGCGCAGCGGCGGGCCAGATCGATGCCATCCGGGCCATTGGCGGCGGTATAGACGGTGAAACCCAACGGCCGGAGCAGGCCCTGCAGCACGGCGAGTTGCAGCGGATCATCGTCGATCAACAACAGGGTGCGGCGACGACCGGCATAGCCGGTGATCGGCCGCCGGCGGGCGGTGGCTGCTACCGCTTCGCCGAGTTCGGCGAGCATGAGGCGCAGCCGGAATTTGCTGCCCTCGCCCGGCACGCTGGTTACCGACACATCGCCGCCCATCACCTGGGACAGGACGCGGGTGATGGCCAGGCCCAGCCCGGTGCCGGGCAGCGCGCGGGCCGCATCGGCGCTGCCGCGCTCGAACGGCTCGAAGATGCGTTCCATCTCGTCGGCGGGGATGCCGATGCCGGTATCGGCGACCTCGAATTCGGCGACGAGTCCGCGATAGCGGCACGTGAAGCTGACCGAACCTTGCGGCGTGTATTTGATGGCATTGGACAACAGGTTGATAAGGATCTGCCGCAGGCGACTTTCATCGGTGCGCACGAATGCCGGCATGTTCGGCGCCGGCCGATACTTAAACAGCAACCCCTTGCTTTCGGCCTGCATCCGGAACATCGCGACAATGGATTCAAGAAACGCCGGCAGCGGCACCACATCACGATTGAGCTTGGCGACGCCGCTTTCGATGCGGGATATTTCGAGCAGCCCGTCAACGATGTTGGTGAGATGTTCGGACGAGCGCCGGATGATGCCGCCGGCCTCATGGGGCGCGATGCCATTGTCGCGTTCAAGCAGCTGGGCATAGCCATAGATGGCGTTCAGCGGCGATCGGATTTCATGGCTGACCCCGACAAGGTAGCGAGACTTTGCGATATTAGCGGCCTCTGCCGCCTCCTTGGCGGCCTTTAGTGCCGCATGGGTGGTCCGCTGGGCCGCGATCTCGGCCATCAAGGAACCGGTGCGTTGATCGGCCTCGATCGCGGCAGCGCGCCGGCTGTGTTGCGCCCGCGCCAGCCACCACGCCGCAATGCCCGACAGGATGGCCAGCGCGATGAACACGATCCAGAGCGTGGTGGCGATGACAGCGCGGCCATTCGGTTCGATATCGGCATAGGCGAAGAAGATGACATAAAGGACCATTGCGCTGACCAGCGTGCACAGCGCCAACACACGCACAAATCGACCGAACGGCGTATCGGTCAGCCGCGCTGGCAGCAGGCTTTCCGCCCTTTCGGCCAGGCGACTAAAGCGAGCAGGCATGGCTTGGCAGCGCCTTTCCAGCGTGCAGAAGCGGTGCGCAGGGGGGGCCGAAAGGCATCAGGTCAACCAGGCCAAAAGCGGCGCCGAACCGGCCGCACGGCGCCCCCGGGTTCGGCAATCGAACCGCAGGTGTTGAACAGCGTCCAGACGATTGGCGCCGTGCGCACGACGCGCCACCATGGCTGCATCCAGCCCGGCAAGCCGGTGATGCGGCGCAGGCCGCGATGGGGACGATGACGACGACAGCGCCGAGAGTCGATCCGGTTGATGCGAGACATTTTTCCAGCCGATGCTTGCACGCAGTTCTGGCCAGTTTTGCGGCGATTTGGCGCGCACGCACTGGCCTTGCGGGGAAAGCGGGCGATGTCTCACTTTGAAATTTGCTCCGTTTGTCGCGGTGGTCGTGGCGCATATGGCCGGGCCGGGCCGGTGGTTAAGAAGGTTGCACAGGAATATGAGCCCGGCACGCGCTTTTCAAACAGCGTTTTGACCAGCCGACCCGCGAGGCTTTGGCCAACGACATAGCGGGTGGCGAAGATCGGCGCCCCGCCGATTTACGCCGCGAACCGTGCCAGACGTTCAGGGGCCGGGCAATCTGGGCAAGCCGCATCAAGCCGCAACGATCGGCCGGCGCCACACCGTCGCCCCCACGGCGGCGCCCATCAGACCCGCGAACAGCGCGAAGATCAGCGGGTTGAACCACACCATCGCCGCCAGCGCGACGACTGCCAGCGCCAGCGCAAAGGCCGGGGCCAGCGGATAAAGCGGCGCCCGCCACGGCCGGTCCAGCCCGGGTTCCGTCCGGCGCAGTCGGAACAGGCTGGCCATGCTCATCAGGTACATCACCAGCGCGCCGAACACCGACATGGTGACGATACTCGCGGTTACGGGTTGGCCGTCGATGCTGATGAAACGATCACTGTAGATGGCGGCGATGCCGATCACCCCGCCGCAGATCGTCGCCAGGTGCGGCGTGCGGAACCGGGGGTGCAGCCGCGCCAGGATCGACGGCAGATAGCCGGCGCGCGCCAGGGCGAACATCTGCCGGGCATAGCCCATGATGATGCCGTGGAACGAGGCGATCAGCCCGAACAGCCCGAGCCAGACCAGCATGTGCAGCCAGCCGCTCGATTGGCCGACAACCGCCTTCATCGCTTGCGGCAACGGATCATTGAGGTTGGACAGCGCCCGCCAATCCCCGGCGCCGCCGGCAAACAGCATGACGCCAAAGGCCAGCACCGTCAGCGTCAGGATGCCGGCGACATAGGCGATGGGGATGGTGCGGCGCGGCTCCCGCGCCTCCTCCGCCGCCATGGCGACGCCTTCGATGGCGAGGAAGAACCAGATGGCAAAGGGAATGGCGGCAAACATGCCACCGATCGCCGAGACCGAGAAATGGCCCTGCCCCGCCCAACCGCCGGCGGCAAAATTCGCCCATCGGAACGCCGGTGCGACGACGCCCATGAACACCAGCAATTCGCCCACCGCGAGCAGGGTGACGAACAGCTCGAAGGTCGCCGCGATGGTGACGCCGACGATGTTGAGCGTGACGAACAGCAGATAGGCGCCGACCGCCGCCTGTTTCTGGTCCAGCCCCGGAAACTGCACCGCCAGATAGGCGCCGATGGCGAGCGCAATCGCCGGGGGTGCGAACAGGAACTCGATCAGCGTTGCAAAGCCGGCGATGGCGCCGCCCAAGGGCCCGAAGGCGCGATAGCTATAGGCAAAGGGGCCGCCGGTATGGGGAATGGCTGCGGTCAGCTCGGTGAAGCTGAAGATGAAGGCGACATACATCGCCGCGACGATGGTCGTCGTGACGAGGAAGCCCAAGGTGCCGGCCTGTGCCCAGCCGTAGCTCCAGCCGAAATATTCGCCCGAGATGACCAGCCCGACGGCGATGCCCCACAATTGGAACCCGCCCAGGGTGCGCGCCAATGTCGTCGGCGACGCGGGATCATTCATGGACGCGGGGCGCCGTTCACCGCTCAAACAAGTTCCGGTTCGGCGGCGACGGCCGCGGCAAGCAGCGACAGTGCCGCCAGCGAGAATTCGATCATATTGGCGAACCGGTCGCCATGCCCGGTTTCGAGCGTTCGCACCGCGTTGGCGGGGCCGGCGATGGCAAAGCAGCAATGGCCGGCGGCATCGCCATAGGGGTTGCCGGTCGGGCCGGTTGCACCGGTTTCGCCGATGCCCCAACTCGCGCTGAAGCGGCGGCGCACGGTTTCCGCCAGCAGCGCCGCATAGGGCTCGCTCGCCGATTTCAGGCCGCGGACATCTTCGCGCTTCAAATCCAGCAGGCGGTGGCGGGCTCGCGGCGTGTAGACGACACCCCCGCCCAGATAATAGGCGGACGCGCCCGGCACGGCGAGCAGCGCCGCCGAAATCAGGCCGCCGGTCGAGGATTCCGCCACGGCGACGGTCTGCCGCCGGGCGATCAGCAGCGGCGCCAGGCGCTGCGCCGATGCAAAAAGCGCCGCCATGTCAGACTTCATATCGATGCTGCCCCCCGACGCGATTATGGCTTTGGTTTTGGATACGGCACGAATTTGCCCAATCCGACGCTGCCGAAATCAAGCCGCGAAAGACTATCGACCAGCCGCAAGATATCGATGTCGCACAATTGCGTCCCGATCGTGTTGGATACGAGGATCTGGTCGCGGCGCAGGAATCCGGCGCCGGTCGGCCGGTTGACATAGCGTGTGCCATTGTTGGTTTCATAGACCAGCGCGGTTTTCGGGATGACGTGCACCGTCTTGATATCGCGCTGGTAGATGCAGGACACCGGCTTGCCTTCGACACGGCCTTCGATCTCGGCGGCCAGCATTTCTTCGGGCGACTTGACGGCGGCCTGGGCGCCCGTGGCGGTCAGCACGGCCGCCAGGGCCAGGATGGGCAGACTGATGCGCATGGCGTTCTCCTTTGCAGCACAGTAGCGTCGGAATGGCGATGCGCCAGCCCGGACGATGGTAAGATTGTGCGGCAAATTGGATGAACCGGGGCTGATTGATGGGCGTGGACCAAGGACGGGACGGATGAATAGGGCCAGCGGCGGCTGCCATTGCGGCGCGGTGCGGTTCGAGGTGCGATTGGCCAGCCCGGTCGAGCTGCTCGATTGCAATTGCTCGGTGTGCAGCAAGACCGGCTTCCTCCATCTGATCGTCGCTGCGGCCGATTTCACGCTGGTGCGCGGCGCCGACAGCCTTGTGGACTATCGGTTTGGCAGCGGCACGGCCCGGCACCTGTTTTGCGCCATTTGCGGCATCAAGAGCTTTTATGTACCGCGATCCCACCCGGATGGCTTCAGCGTCAACTGGCGGGCGCTCGAGGACGTGGCGGAGATCACGCCGACCATTCGCGCCTATGATGGCCGCAATTGGGAACAGGCCCGCGCCGCGCTTTAGAGCTTGATTACATCAGATGGGATCACGCTCTAAGTTTACCAAGTTGACCGTTTCACGCGGTTTTGATGAGAAGGCGTGTCTTTCGACGATGGGCGCAATCGGCGTTGATGGGATGATGAGAGGGTGCGATCACGCCGCATCAAATAACCAAATCGGTGATAAATGTCAAGCCGGATCGGTCAGCGGCCCGTCTGGCCGCGCTGCATCAGCCTGGCATCGGCGAGCACAAGTGCCACCATCGCTTCCATCACCGGCGCGGCGCGGATGCCGACGCAGGGATCGTGCCGGCCCTTGGTGACGATATCGGTTGCCTGGCCATCGCGGGTGATCGTTTCAACGGGCGTCAGGATCGACGATGTCGGCTTCAACGCCATGCGAACGACAATCGGCTGGCCGGTCGAAATGCCGCCGGCCGTGCCGCCGGCGTGGTTGGCGAGGAATTGCGGGCCATCGGCGCCCCCCGATGCAGACGGCCGCATCCGGTCGGCATTATCTTCACCGCGCAGCCGTGCCGCGCCGAAACCATCGCCGATTTCGACGCCCTTGACCGCGTTGATGCCCATGCAGGCCGCCGCCAACTGGCTGTCGAGTTTCATGTAAACGGGCGCGCCCCAGCCGGCGGGGACGCCGGTTGCGGTGCATTCGACGATGGCGCCGAGCGAGGAGCCGGCCTTGCGCGCCGCATCGAGCGCCACTTCCCATTGCGCCGCGGCAATTGCATCGGGGCAGAAGAACGGGTTGCGGTCGATTTCGGCATCGTCGAAGCGGCTGTAATCAATGGCGATACCGCCCAGTTCAACGAGATAAGCGCGCACCCGCACCTCGGGGATGACAGCCCGCGCCACCGCGCCCGCCGCCACCCGGCTGGCGGTTTCGCGGGCGGACGAACGCCCGCCGCCGCGCGGATCACGGTGCCCATATTTGGCGTCATAGGCATAATCGGCATGGCCGGGTCGATAGGCCTTGCCGACTTCCGAATAATCCTTTGATCGCTGGTCGACATTTTCGATCATCAGGCTGATCGGCGTGCCGGTGGTCAGCCCTTCGTGCACGCCCGACAGGATCCGAACCTGGTCCGGTTCCTGCCGCTGCGTGGTGAACCGCGAGGTACCGGGCCGCCTTTTGTCGAGCCAGGGCTGGATATCCGCTTCCGATAAGGCAATGCCGGGGGGGCAGCCGTCGATGACCGCACCGATCGCCGGCCCGTGCGATTCACCCCAGGTGGTGAAACGGAAAAGCTGGCCGAAGCTGTTGTGGCTCACCCGATCACGCCACGCTGATGTCCGGCGCGTCCTCGGCCTTCATGCCGATGACGTTGTAGCCGGCATCGACATGGTGGATCTCGCCGGTCACGCCACTGGCCAGATCGCTGAGCAGATAGACGCCGGCGCCGCCGACATCCTCGATCGTCACATTGCGGCGCAGCGGCGAATTATATTCATTCCATTTCAGGATGTAGCGGAAATCGCCGATGCCGCTGGCCGCCAGAGTCTTGATCGGGCCGGCCGAAATGGCGTTGACGCGCACGTTGCTGGGGCCAAGATCCATGGCCAGATATTTCACCGATGTTTCCAGCGCCGCCTTGGCAACGCCCATGACGTTGTAATGCGGGATGACCTTTTCGGCGCCATAATAGCTGAGAGTCAGCAGCGATCCGCCGTTCGGCATCATCGGCAGCGCGCGCTGTGCAACCGCGGTGAAGCTGAACACGCTGATGTTCATGGTCAGCGCGAAATTGGCGGCGCTGGTATCGACATAGCGGCCGCGCAGTTCGTTCTTGTCCGAAAAGCCGATGGCATGGACGAGGAAATCGATCGTCGGCCATTCCGCCGCCAGTGCCGCGAAACAGGCGTCCATGCTGGCATCGTCGCTGACATCGCATTCGTAGAGCCGCGCGACGCCCAGGCTTTCCGCCAGCGGCCGCACGCGCTTTTCGAGTGCCTCACCCTGGAATGAAAAGGCGATTTCGCCGCCTTGGTCGGCGATGGCCTTGGCAATGCCCCAGGCCAGGCTGCGATCATTGGCGACGCCCATGACGAGGCCGCGCTTGCCGCTCATGATTCCAGCCATAAAACTCCGTTCATTCCGATATTGCCGCGCGATGCTTTAGCCGCCTTTATGTGGATTTGGCGAGTGCCGCGTTCAAATGCGCGCCGACCACCAGCGCGAGGCCGATGATATAGAAGAACAGCAGCGCCACGATGACCCCGGCAAGCGAACCATAGGTCAGCGTATAGCCGCCGAATTGCGCCAGCACGAACGGCATCGCCATGGTGGTGCCGGCCCAGGCCAATGTCGTCACCAGCGCACCGGGCCAGATCGGGTAGCCAAGGATGCGGAACCGCGATGGTGTCAGCACGACAAAAACCGAATAGAGCGCCGCAAAAAGCGCCAGTGGCGGCACGAAACGCCGCACCCTGAGCCCGGCCAGCGCGCCATCTGCCAGCGGCATCAGTTCGCGAACAAAGGTTTCGGCGCCGGCCAGCAGCACCTGCGCCGCGAGCGCCAGCAACATCGTGGCCACCGCGATAAAGACAATCACCAGCGACACCAGCCGATACCGCCACAACGGCAAGGTGGCATCTGATTGATAGGCGCCGCGGATGATCGACCGCAATGTCTCCATGAAGCTGGTGACTGTCCACAGCGTGACCGCGATGCCAAAGGTCAACAGCCCGCCAGAGGCACGAGCCGTGATCACATCGGTGATGGGTTTGGCGACCAGCCCCGCCACACCGGGCGGCAAGGTCTGCAGGAACCCCGTGACAACCCGCAGACCATCCTGCGTCCGCCCGAGCGCACCGGCAACGGTCGCCAGCACGATGAAGAACGGGAACAGGGTCAACAGCGACAGATAGGCAATGTTGCCGGCATGGGTGAAGCCATCCGCCCACACGCCCGCCGCCGTATCGCGCAGCACGATCACCGCCCGGCGATTGCGCAGCATCAGGCGGCGCGCGCGGGTCATGGCGCGGCAATTGGGAACACGACGGTTTTCACACCCCCAGATTGCCGCGAACGGCGCGACCATCGGTCCACCCTTCGGCAAATTTTCGCAAAGCGGCATCATCGGCCGGCAGATCGACCATGACCGTCACCAACTGGTCGCCCCGGCTGCCGTCGGCGCGCGAAAAGCCCCTGCCCTTCAGCCGGAACACCTTGCCCGATGTCGTGCCGGCCGGCACCGTCAGGCTGACGGCGCCTTCGACCGTCGGCAGCCGCACCTTGGCGCCCAGCACCGCTTCGGCCAGGGTTATCGGCACGTCGATCCGCACATCGGCGCCATCACGAACGAAGAATTTGTGGCGGCCGATGTCGAGTGCCACCAGCGCATCGCCATTGCCGCCGGGGCCGGGATCACCCTGCCCCGCCATGCGAACCTGCACACCGGCCTCGAACCCGGCGGGCAATTTCAGATCGACGGTCTTGCCGCTGCGCAGGGTTACCCGTTGCGGCTTGCGGGTCGCGGCATCCTCGAAGGGCACCAACAGCCGATAGGCGACATCCGCGCCGCGCTGCGGTGGTGCCCGAAAGCCGCCACCGCCGGCACCGCCGCCGCCGCCGAATGGGCTGCGGCCGCCGAACAGTTCGGAAAACAGATCCTCAGCGCCGCCGCCGCCATATTCGAAACCGCCAGAGCTGCCGCCTGCGTTGCCGCGTCCGCCAGCACGCGCAAACGGGTCCGGGCCAGGCCGCGCGCCGCCGCCGCGAAAGCCGCCGCCGCCGCCAAAGGGTGAGGTCGGGTTGCCGTCGGCATCGATTTCGCCACGGTCGAACCGCGGTTTCTTTTCGGCATCGGACAGCAGTTCATAGGCGCTGTTCGCCTCCTTGAACCGCTCCAGCTTGGCCGGGTTGTCGGCATTGCTGTCCGGGTGATTCTCCTTGGCGAGCTTGCGGTATGCCTTTTTGATTTCGGCATCGGTGGCACCGCGGCCGACGCCCAGGACCTGATAGGGATCGCGCATTGTCATCCTGTCGTATCATGTGCCTGTTGCAGTTGGGCAACAAGGCGCGACTGTGCAAGGCCCAACCTTATCATATCCACAACCTATCGTATCAATGGCCTGTCGCCACAATGCCATGGTTACGGCATAGGGTTGGGCATGATTGCACCCGCCGCCACCCGTGTCGCTCGCCGCTGCCTTTCCGGACTTGCCGTAATTCTTGTGATGGCGGCGGCGTCCCCGGCGATGGCCTGGGGCGAATATGCCCACCGCATGACGGCGCGGATCGCCAACGCCGAATTGACGCCGGGCGCCCGCGCCGAGGTTCGGCGGATTCTGGCGAGCGGCGGCGGCAGGGTCGGCACGCCGGAATGCCGGCTCGCCACCATCGAGGATGCATCGGTCTGGCCGGATTGCGCCCGCAGCCTTGGCGACCGCTTCGCCTATTCGGCAAGCTGGCATTATCAGAACATCAGCGTCTGCGGCGATTTCGACATTGGTGCGAACTGCCGGGATGGCAATTGCGTCACCGCCCAGATTCCGCGCCAGCTTGCCATCGTGGCGGATCGACGGCAAAGCCCGGCGGCGCGGGCGCGGGCGCTGGCGTTTCTGGTGCATCTTGTCGGCGACATGCACATGCCGCTGCACATCGGCGACAGGGCGGACCGCGGCGGCAACAACATCCGCGCCGATTATGGCGCCAAGGCACCGGACCGCATGAACCTGCACCGCATCTGGGATGTGGAGCTTGCCGAGCGCGCGCTGACCGAGCCACCGGCGATAACGCGCCTGTCGCCGACGCCGGCGCAGCAGCAAAGCTGGGCAAGGGGCAGCGTATCCGATTGGGCGCGCGAGGGCTGGGAAATCTCCCGCGCCGTGGCTTATGGTGATTTGCGGGACTACCCCAACGCCTGCGCGGTGGGCACCTTGAGCGGGAATTTGAGCGGGAACCGTCGCGCCTATATCGACAAGGCCTATGTCCGGGCCGCGACGCCAGCCGTCCGGCTGCAGGTCGAACGCGCCGGCGTGCGGATTGCGGCCCTTCTCAATGGGGCGCTTGGCCGGTAAGCCTGACACAAAGGGGAACGCGCGATGCGGCTCGATGACGAACAGGAAAGCAGCAATATCGAGGACCGCCGCGGGCAAGGCGGCGGCGGTTTCGGCTTTCCGGGCGGCGGCGGCGGCGGGCTTCGGCTGGGCGGGCGCGGGCTTGGCTGTGGCGGCACCATTGTCGTCATCGCGATTGCGCTGGTGTTCGGGATCAACCCGATGACGCTGCTGAGCGGCGTTGGCGGCGTGCAGCAATCGGGCGAACAGATCGGTCAACCGCAGCAAGGCGGCCAGGATGCCGCCACACCGCGCGCCACTTCGGAAACGGATCGATTTGTCGCCAAGGTGCTCGGCACGACGGAACGCAGCTGGGAAAAGATTTTCGAAGCAGAGGTCGGCCAGCGTTATCAGCCGCCCAAGCTGGTGTTGTTCGCCGGCAGCGTCAATTCCGGTTGCGGCCAAGCGCAAGCCGCGTCGGGACCATTCTATTGCCCGGCCGATCGCAAGGTCTATCTCGACGAAAGCTTCTTCGATGAATTGTCGCGCCGCTTTGGCTCGCCGGGCGATTTTGCGGCGGCCTATGTGATCGCCCATGAAGTCGGCCATCACGTCCAGAACCTGCTCGGCATTTCCGAACAGGCGCAGAACGCGCAATCGCGCAGCTCCACCACCCGCGCCAACGCGATTTCGGTGCAGGTCGAATTACAGGCGGATTGCCTCGCCGGTGTGTGGGCAAAGGACAATGCCGGCATATTGGACGCGGGCGACATCGACGAGGCGCTGACCGCCGCCGCTGCCATTGGCGACGACACGCTGCAAAAGGCGGCGCAGGGCGTCGTTGTTCCCGAAAGCTTCACCCATGGCAGCAGCGCGCAACGCATCCGCTGGTTCAAGCAGGGTTTTGCGACCGGCACGATCGCCGGGTGTGACACATTTTCGGCGCGCAGCCTTTGAGGCAGGGATTCAGCTCTTTTTCACATCGGTGATGGTCAGCAATCCTGAACTTTTGCCGCTGCTGCCAGCGACAATGGCCAGGGTGAAATCGTCGCCGTCATCGCTTTTGCCGGTAAAGCTTTCGCCGCTGCGGGTTGCCTTCACGTCCTTGGCGTCGAACTGCGCCTGATACCAGTCGGCAACCGCCGCCGCGTCACCAGGCGCCACAAAGCCGATTTTGACTTCCGATCGTTTCGGCGACGCATTGGCATCGACGTCGATCGAGGTTACCCTGGCACCCGGATAAAGCCCGACGCCGTCGATATCGAACTTGCCGCCGCCCATCGTGGCGCCAGGCACGTTTATCTTGGCATTGAAGCCGCCCGGCAGGTTCAATGCCAGCTTGACGCCGCTGCCGTCACCCTTGCCATCGCCGCCATCATTCTCCCAGGCGGCATCGGCATCCTTGTCGTCGCTGTTTATCGAAATCTTGACGCCATGGCCGGCATCCTTGTCATGGTTGCCCCGATCACAGCCGCCCAGCGCAACCAGGCCGATTGCGGCGATCATCATCAACTGCTTCATGCTCGAGCTCCATACTGTGTTGCTCGAATAATACGCCTTATGCCGATGGCGTCAATGGCCGGCGCCACGATGCGGTCGCAGATGCATGGCCGCGACGAGCACCGCCCCCACCGCCAGCCCGATAATACCGGACCCGAAAGCACCCGCCAGCCAGCCCAGCGCCGGCCCGATGGCACCCGTCGATTCGGCTATGGTTTCGCCGACGCCGTTGATGAAATGCGCCGGCTGCGCGAGTCCGAATGTTTCGAGGCCATGGACGATGATGCCGCCGCCTACCCACAGCATCGCCGCCGTACCGATCGAGGCCAGCGCCTTCAGCAACATCGGCATGCCCGCCACCATGCCGCGCCCCAGCAGCCGCAGCGCCGCCGATCCGGTGCGCGCCAGAACCAGGCCTGCGTCATCGGCCTTCACGATCAGCGCGACCGCGCCATAGACGAGTGCCGTCATGCCGAGGCCGACCACCGCCAGCACGACAGCCCGCTCGGCGATGGCAAGGTCGGCGACGCCGGCGAGGGTGATGGCCATGATCTCGCCGGACAGGATCAGGTCGGTACGGATGGCGCTTTTGACCATGGCATCCTCGATGCTGCGGGCATCGCCTCCTGCCGTTTCAGGCTCGCCGTCCTCGGGCGCGCTGAAGATCTCGAAGATTTTTTCGGCGCCTTCGAAACACAGATAGCAGCCGCCCGCCATCAACAGCGGCGTGATGGCAGCGGGCAGCAGCCAGCTGAGCAGCAAGGCGCCGGGCAATAGCAGGATCAGCTTGTTCTTCACCGACCCCCAGGCGATTTTCCCGACGATCGGCAGTTCGCGCTTGGCGGTAAAACCCTGGACATAACGCGGCGTGACGGCCGCATCGTCGACAACCACGCCGGCTGCCTTTGCCGAAGCCTTGCCGGCGGCCGCAACCGTATCGTCCAGCGATGACGCTGCAACCTTGGCGATCGCCGCAACATCGTCGAGAAGTGCCAGTAATCCTGTCGCCATGGTAATGTGGCTGGCGAAACGGCGCGCGCATGGCAAGCGGAATTTGGGCAACACCCTTGGCTTTTTGGTCAAAGCGCCAGGGCTTGCGATTGCAGCGGAGTCGCGCTGATGCAAGGATCCTGGTTCGTAAGGTGTGCAAACGGCGGGGGCCATCGCATCGAATCAGTGGCAACGGGTCGCGCTGCTGGTGGCCATCTTCGTGCCGCTGGAAATGCCGCATCCGGCGCATCCGGCGCATCCGGCGCATCCGGCGCATCCGGCGCATCCGGCGCATCCGGCGCATCCGGCGCATCCGGCGCATCCGGCGCATCCGGGGCAGCGGCGCTTTCGGCGGCGCTGGGTCAATGGTGTCGTCTTCCTGCTCGGCAACGGATTTGTCGTCCGGGCCGGCTGTGCGCCGTTGTTCGTGCTGCTGCTGCCCGGGTTTTCCGGCCTGCTGCCCGATGCGCTGCCCGCCCGTTATGGCACCGATCACGATGTGCCGCAGATCCACCCCTTGCAGATACTGTGGCCGCTGACCCGGGAACCGCCGGTGTCGCCCGCAGCCGTGGAGACCGAATGATATCGCCGCGCATCGAGGAATTGCTGGGCAGCCGGCACCTTCGTTCTGTTGGCGATAGGCCAGCTGGCGGGCCTTTTCGCCACCTTCAGGGTCCCGGTGACGTGCACCCCTGATTTGGTGCCATTTTTGGGTAGAGTCCGTTTCTCAAGGAGACGGACGAATGAAGCGCAGCAGGTTCAGCGATGAGCAGATCATCGGGATATTGAAGGAACAGGAGGCTGGTGGTGCGACGGCGGAT
>JBBQPR010000044.1:0-25638 GCA_038217075.1 Sphingomonadales bacterium | reverse complement strand
CACCCGCGCGGTGTCTTCCACCGGTTCGCCGCGGCCCAATTGCATTTCGCCGGCGTTGGTGACGATGCTGGTGCCGCCAAGCTGGCGCATCGCCATGTCGAAGCTGAAGCGGGTGCGGGTGCTGGGTTTTTCAAAGATCATCGCCAGCGTGTGGCCGGCCAGGGGCGCATCGGTATCGACGCTGCCGCGCGGCTGGCCGGTGCGGGCTGCTTTGCGCCGATGCGCTTCGTCCAGAATGGCGCGGACGCCTTGGGCGGTGGCACTGGCAATATCGAGAAAATGCGGCATCGAATCGTCCTGCATCCCTTACCCTGTCGGGGGCGGGCTGTGGTTGGGAAACGGGGTGGCGCACGACAACGGCCGCGACGGGACTTCCCACCCGTAACCCCTCCCGGAAGCGAGAGGGGGTGAAAACTGTCAGGCGGCGACCGCCGGTGAATAGACGCGTGCGGCGGCGGAAAGCCGATCGACGCATTCGCGGATATGATGTTCCTCGATGATCAGCGGCGGCAGCAGCCGAACGACATTATCACCGGCGGCGACCAACAGGATGCCGTGGCTGCGGGCGAAATTGACAAAGGCACGGCTGTCGGATTTCAGCTTGAGGCCGAGCATCAGGCCCTTGCCGCGCACGCCTTCGAACAGATCGTCATGGTTGGGGATCATTTGTTCAAGGCTGGCGCGCAGCCGGGCCGACATTTCGTTGACATGGGCAAGGAACGACGGCTCCGTTACCACATCGAGAACGGCTTCGCAGGCCGCCATCGCCAGAGGGTTGCCGCCATAGGTGCTGCCATGCGTGCCAATGACCATGCCCGAGGCGGCGTGTTCGGTGGCGAGGCAGGCGCCGACGGGGAAACCGCCGCCGATGCCCTTGGCGATGGCCATGATGTCGGGGGTGATGCCATATTGTTCATGGGCGAACAAAGTGCCGGTACGGGCGACGCCGCACTGCACTTCATCCAGGATCAGCATCAGGCCATGTTCGTCGCAAAGGCGGCGCAGGCCCTGCAGGAATTCGAGGCTGGCCGGGCGGATGCCGCCTTCGCCCTGCACCGGTTCGACCATCATGCCGCCGATCGACGGGCCGTGCGGGCCGGCGAGCGCCGCCTCGACCGCAGCGAGATCGTCGAAGGGCAGCACATCGAACCAATCAGGCAAGGGTTCAAAACCCTTGCGCATCTTTTCCTGGTTGGTCGCCGAGATGGTGGCGAGGGTGCGGCCGTGGAAGGCGTTGGAAAAGGTGAGGATGCGGAATTTTTCCGGGTGGCCGGCGGCATATTGGTGGGCGCGGCAGGTCTTGATGGCGCATTCGACGGCTTCGGCGCCGGAATTGGTGAAGAATACCGTATCGGCAAAAGTGAGCGAGACGAGGCGCTCGGCGAGGGCCGCCTGGGCCGGCACCTTGTACAGGTTAGACGTGTGCATCAGCGTGGCGGCCTGTTTCTGGATGGCGCCGACGAGGTGCGGATGGCTGTGGCCGAGCAGGTTGACGGCGATGCCGCTGGCGAAATCAAGCCATTCATTGCCCTGCGCATCGTAAAGGTAACAACCTTCCCCGCGGACCGGCTCGACCTCGCAACGGCCATAGACGGGCATCAATGGGGTGATCGTCATCATCAATCCTTCGCGGCCGGTTGCGATTTTGCCCGGCAATGCAAAAAGGCGGCCTCAAGCGACCGCCTGTGGCCGATATAGCGGCTTGTCGGCCCTGTCTCAACCCCGATAGGCTGTTGCGATGTGCAACCGATATCGCCTGCGGGCCAAGGCCAGCGCCATTGTAGAGGCGATGAGCCTTGATGAACTGGGAGAGGTGAGCCTGCCGCCCGATGAACTGTTTCCGAAGCGCTTGGCACTGGTGGTGCGGCAACAGGGCGGCGCGCGGCTGGCCGAGGTGATGACATGGGGCTTTCCGCCGCCCGCCAAGGCGCGCGGGCCCGTGACCAATGTGCGCAACCTGGCCAGCCCGTTCTGGCGCAATGCGCTGGCAAATCCGGAACAGCGCTGCCTGATCCCGGCGACCGATTTTTGTGAATGGGAGGGTGAGACGGGGCGCAAGATCGCGCGTTGGTTCGATGTGCCTTCGCAGCCGGTGTTCGGTTTTGCCGGGATATGGCGGCCGATGGAGGATGGTGCCTGTTTTGCGATGCTTACCTGCGCGCCCAACCCGTTGGTCGCGGCGGTGCATCCAAAGGCGATGCCGGTGATCTTGCACGCCGAGGACCATGGCCGCTGGCTGACGGCGGCGATTGACGATGTGCAAGCGCTGGCAGCGCCGTTTCCGTCGCAATTGATGCGGATGGCGTAAGGCCGGAAATCGCGACCGACGCGTGCACCGCCCGGCGATGCGGGGGGTGGTGATCCCTACGGGAATCGAACCCGTGTTTTCGCCGTGAAAGGGCGACGTCCTAGACCGCTAGACGAAGGGACCGGCGGGAGAAGGGCTGCTAAAGGTGCGGAGCGGCGGCGTCAAGCGCCAGCGGTGACAAAGCGGCGAAAATCGCCCGACTGCGGCATTGCTGCACGGTGCGCGGCTCGTTCGGAAAGTGAGCGTTAACCATATTGCAGCCTATTATTCATGATTGGCGGCGGATATGAAAACGGCCTCCATTGCCGTTGGGTATGCGTTCGATGACACCTGCCGCCTCAAAATTGCTGATGTGTCTTTGCGCCGGTTCAACCGGTGCGGCGATTGCGCCTGCGGTTCACCATCTTCGCCCCTATCTGAAGCCGCACCGGGCGGCCGCGCAGCATGTGGCAGCCGCCCCCATAGCTGAATCGCCGGTTGTGGCACCTTGCGCCGATGTGATCTCCGGTGGCACAGCGGCCGCGGGCAATAACGATGCGGTCGCGCCCATCGGCCTGCCTGACAGCGGCTTCGGTGCGGCTGCGGGGTCGGCCTTTGCGGCGGGCGCGCTCGGCCGGGGTGGGGCCTTTGGAGGTGGTGCCAGCCAGCTATCCGGCGCATCAGGCGGCGGCGGCCTGCCTTCTGGCAACCCTCTGCCAGTGTCGCCGATAGCTTCGTCGCCAATCTCGGGCGTCGCACCCGGTGAGAGCATCGCTTATCTAAGTCCCGTCACGATACGGAGCCCGATGCCGGAGCCTGCGACATGGGTGCTGGCGATCGGCGGCCTTGGCACGGTAGGGGCGGCAATGCGGCGGTCGCGCCTGCGCCGTCGCGCTTGGCAGCCGAGTTGATTGGCCGACGGATCGGCAAACTGGCCGGGTGCTGCGAGGGTCAGGCCCAGGCGATATCGTCGACTTCGATCTCGGCGCTGGGTTCGCCCCGCCAATCGTCGCGCTTTACCCGGCCGGCGACGTAGAATGCCCGGCCGCGCGAACCTTGAAGCGCGGCGCCGAGAACCGTATCGGCCTGGCGAAAGGCGATGGCCTTGCAGCGCGCACCATCGGCGCCCGACAGCATCAGTTTGACATGATGTTCCCCGACGATCCGGCAATCTACTGCCGTCCATGGGCCTGACGCGACGCGGGGCTGAGACCAGCCCTGGCCGTAGGGGCCGGCGACCTCCAGCGTTTCGGCGAGCGTGAGGTTGACCCCGCGCGGCGCAACGGCGGCATCGCAATCGAGCGAGCGGCTGCTGGCGGCAGTGTCGACCGCGCCCGACAGGCGATCGTTGAGGAAGGCAGTGAGCGCGTCGAGGCCGTCTGCTGAGACCGTCAGCCCCGCCGCCATGGCGTGGCCGCCGCCTGCGATCAGCAGCCCGGCATCCTTGGCGGCGAGCACGGCAGCGCCAAGATCGACCCCCGGCATCGAGCGGCCCGAGCCTTTGCCGGTGCCATCGTCCTGCAGCGCGACGACGATGGTGGGGCGGTGCAACCTGTCCTTCAGTCGCGACGCGACAATGCCGATGACGCCGGGGTGCCAGCCTTCACCGGCGATCACTGCAACTGCCATGTTGCTGTCATGCGCGGCGCGGGCGAGGGCGGCTTCGGTCACCTCTGCTTCGATGGCGCGGCGATCGATGTTGAGGCGATCGAGTTCCTGCGCAAGCGCCAGGGCTTCGGCCGGGTCGTCGGTGGTGAGCAGGCGGACGCCGAGGTCCGATTTGCCGACCCGGCCGCCGGCGTTGACCCGCGGGCCGAGCGCAAAGCCCAGATCACGCGCAACCGGGGGTCGCGACAGGCCGGCGACGTCGAGCAGCGCAGTCAGCCCCAGATTGCGGCGACTGCGCATGACCTTTAGGCCCTGTGTGACAAAGGCGCGGTTGAGGCCGGTCAGTGGCACCACATCGGCGACCGTGCCGAGCGCGACGATATCGAGCAATTCGGTGAGTTTGGGTTCCGGGCGACTGTCGAACGCGCCGCGCTGCCGCAAGAGCCGGTTGAGCGAGACGGCGAGGAGGAATGCGACACCAACGGCGGCGAGATGGCCATGGGCGGCGGCATCTTCGGTTTCGTCGAGCCGGTTGGGGTTTACCAGCGCGAGCGCCACCGGCAGCGCGGTGGCGGCCTTGTGATGATCGACGACGATTACATCAAGGCCGACAGCCCGCGCGGCGGCGAGCGCTTCAAACCCCTGCGTGCCGCAATCGACGGTGACGACCAGATCGGCACCAGCGGCTTTCAGCGCCACAAGTGCATCGGCCGAGGGGCCATAGCCTTCGAGCAGGCGATCCGGGATGTAATGGCCGACGGTGGCGCCGACCTGCCTCAGATAGCGTATGAGGATTGCCGCTGAAGTTGCTCCATCGACGTCATAATCGCCGAAGATGGTTATGGCTTGATTGGCGCGAATGGCATCGGCGATGCGTGTCGCCGCTGTCTCCATATCCTGAAAAATCGCCGGGTCCGGCAACCAATCGCGCAGCGTCGGTTGTTTTAGCCGGGCGAAATCATCGGGGTTGGCACCGCGGGCGCGGAACAGATGGTGCAGCAGTTCATCATTGCCGCGGCCATCGAGCTCGCCGCCGGGCATGATCCCGCCGCGCCAGCACCAGGGCTGACCAAGCACTGAGGTGGTGATGCCGAAGACATTGTTCATGCGGCGCGGCGGGCAGATGCGGCAGGCGCCTTTCCGGCTGCGGGCATTAACGTGCCTTCTCCCGCGCCGGGAGAAGGGCCGGCGCTACGCATGGCGATGGTCGCGATGTTCGCCATCGACCCAGCGGATGGTGCCCGATGAGGCGCGCATGACGACCGATTGCGTGGTGATGACACCGTCGCGGCGGCGCTTGACGCCTTTGAGTAGTGAACCATCGGTGACGCCGGTGGCGGCAAAGATGACATCGCCGCTCGCCAGATCGTGCAGGCCATAAACCCGGTCCAGATCGGTAATGCCCCAGCGCCTGGCCCGGGCGCGTTCATCATCGTTGCGGAACACCAGCTTGCCCTGCAGTTGGCCGCCGACGCAGCGCAGTGCTGCCGCCGCCAGTACGCCTTCCGGGGCGCCGCCCGAACCCATGTAGACATCGATGCCTGTTTCGGGATCGGCGGTGGCGATGACGCCCGCCACATCGCCATCCGGGATCAGCATGATGCCGCAGCCAAGCCCGCGCAGTTCGGCAATCAACGCCGAATGGCGCGGCCGATCGAGCACGCAGACCATCAGCTCCGATGCTGCGCAGCCCTTTGCCGCCGCGACTGCCTGGATATTATGGGTGGCGGATTTGCGCAGATCGATCAGATTGTCCGGATAGCCGGGGCCGATGGCGATCTTGTCCATATAGACGTCGGGGGCGTTGAGCAGCCCGCCTTCTTCGGAAATTGCCAGCACGGCCAAGGCGTTCGGCCCGGCCTTTGCGGTGATCGTGGTGCCTTCCAGCGGATCCAGCGCGATGTCTATCTTTGGCCCGGTGCCCTGTGCGCGGCCGACCTTTTCGCCGATGAACAGCATCGGCGCTTCGTCGCGTTCGCCTTCGCCGATGACCACGGTGCCATCGAAATCGAGCTGATTGAGCGCATCGCGCATGGCTTCGACAGCGGCGGCATCGGCGGCCTTTTCATCGCCGCGCCCGATCAGCTTTGAACAGGCTATCGCAGCATTTTCGGTGACCCGGACCATTTCCAGCACGAGGACACGATCGAGGTTCGAGCTTTGGGCTGTAGCGGACATGAAGGCTTCCTGCGGCAATATGGGCGGCGGTGTAGGGTGTTTGGGCGACAGTGGGAAGTGCCGATCCATTGTGCAGTGCGGTGGTCGGCCGGCCTTTTGGAAATCAAGCCGGCCTTTTAGAAATCAAGGATGTGCATCATCACCGGCGTATCCTTGACGGCGTCGCTGCGGCCCATTTGCTCCAGTGCCGCGACAACCTGCGCCTCCCCCGCGATATGTGTGACCATCACCACCATCGCGTCGCCGCTGGCGGCATGGCCGCGCTGGATCAGGCTTTCGATCGATACGCCATGATCGCGCAGCGCCGCGGTGAGTTCGGCGAGTACGCCCGGCCGATCAGCAACGATGAGGCGCAGGTAATAGCGCCCTCGGCGCGACGCGGAATCGGCGGGCGGCATGGCGGCGAGTTTTTCAACCGGCATGGCGAACGCGTCACCGGTGATGCCGCGCGCGATATCGACAAGATCGGCAACCACCGCGCTGGCGGTCGGGCCTTCGCCGGCGCCGCGACCCTGGAATAGCAGACGGCCGACAAAATCACCCTCCGCCACCACGGCATTAAGCGCGCCGCTGGCGGCGGCGAGCGGGTGGTCGAGCGGCACCAGCGCCGGATGCACCCGCTGGAACAACTGGCCGTCATTCTGTTCGGCAAGGCCGACAAGTTTGATGCGAAAGCCCAGTGCAGCCGCCTGATCGATATCGGCCAGTTCGACCGCCCGGATACCATGCGTTGCGACGGCGCCGAAATCGATGCGGGTGCCGAACGCCAGCGCGGCAAGGATGCTCAGCTTGTGCGCGGTATCGATGCCGTCGATATCGAAACTGGGGTCGGCCTCGGCATAGCCGGCGGCTTGTGCCTCGGCGAGGACGACGCCGAAATCGAGCCGTTCCGCCTCCATGCGGGTGAGAATATAGTTGCAGGTGCCGTTGAGCAGACCGTAGACGCGGTCGATGCGGTTGGCGGCCATGCCTTCGCGCAGGCCCTTGATCACCGGGATGCCACCAGCGACCGCGGCTTCATACTTTAGCGCCGCGCCTTTTGTTTCGGCCTGTGCGGCAAGATCGAGGCCATGGTGGGCGATCATTGCCTTGTTGGCGGTAACGAACGGCTTGCCGTGCGCCAATGTGCGGCGGGCGAGGGTGAGCGCGGGGCCATCCGAGCCGCCTATCAGTTCGACGACAACATCGACATCCTCGCGCTGGGCCAGTTCCGTTGCATCATCGACCCATGCGATGCCGCCAAGATCGAGGCCACGCGACCGCGCCCGATCCCGCGCCGAAACGGCGGTGACGATGATCGGCCGGCCGGCACGGCGGGCGATGAGTTCGGCATTGGCGGCAAGCAGCCTGACGACGCCGCCACCAACATTGCCAAGCCCGGCGAGGCCGATGCGCAAAGGCGCGATGGGGGAGGGGGTGGTCATTATCAGCTCCGCAGGCAAACTATTGGCGGCGTTATTCGCGGTGCAGATGGAAAAGCGCAAGGGCTGCTGGACTCAATGTTGCTGCGCTTTTGGGCCAACGCCGAATGGTCCTGGGAGGGAATATCAATGGGCCGTGACACTACAGCCGTCGAGAACGAGACGGCGCACAAAACGATGCATCGGGGCCAATGCCTTTGCTGGGCCGTGCGGTTTACCGCAATCGGCCAACCCGGCGGGATGGGCTATTGTCATTGCAATTCATGCCGTGCCTGTGGGCGCGCCGGTGAACCGGTTTTCGATATGGCCGGCCATAGCGGTTTCGATCAAGGCGGGCGCCGAGCATGTGGCAACGTTACTGAAGCCGCCAGACACCATAAGCCATCGAAAATATTGCAATAAATGCGGCAGGCATCTGATGGTTGAACATCCGGCGATGGGCGTCTTCGATGTCTTGGCCGTCACGCTGTCGACATTGTAATTCGAGGCTGGCGGTCATGTAAATTATGCCGAAACCGTGCTGGGCATGAAGGATGGACTGCCAAAATCTTCAGGGTTTCCGCTTGAATTCGGCGGCTCTGGTAAATTGATCCCGAAATAGCCCGACCAGAATGTCTGGTCGTGTGGTGGTGTGTGTAAACGGATCATTCTAAAAACCGATGACCTTGTTATTGAGATTGTAATGCCATGTTTTCAATTCTGATTGGCATTTTGGTGTGGCAGAGCATCGTTCAATTCAATTTTTTGAGTCCTGCTCTGTCGTCATAAGCGGCAGTCCCTTGCTCGGGGTCGGTCTTGGGTGGTGCTGATGCATTATTACCTCACCTCGCAGCTTTTTTGCTGTTTCGAGCCAGCATGGTTATCGTTGGTTAGGAATTGGCGGCATATAGGTTGGTTATGACGCCAAGCGCCAAGATCAGCACCCAAACGGCTTGGCTGGCCCGGTGGCTTGGCCCGTCGATCGACGCAGCGGCAATCGACGGCCATCGCACGTTATTGCAGCGACTGGTGGTCGGGTTGATAGCCGCCATTCTGCTGGGTGCCAACCTGAACTATGTGGCCGGCGCCATCTGGTTTCTGATCATGGCCGCGTCAGAAGGGCTGGGCCGCATCGCCAGCAGCCGGCAATTGCGCAACTTGCCAGGCACGGTGACTGAGCGATTGGTCTACCTGCTTTGCATCTGCAGCGGCACGATCAACTGGTCATTGATGCCATTGTTCTACTGGCTGACCGGGCGACCCGGATTGCAGTTCGTCTCGATCCTGGTCGCCAGCGCGATGCTGATCCATGCCCAGGCGTATACGTTTCGATCACGCGCTGTTCTGGCCATACAAGCAGGCATTCCGGCCGGCGTTCTGGCCTCCATGATGCTGGTTTATTCGAAGCTGGAGGGGCTGCAACTGGCGACGGCGGCAATCGGCGTCGCCGCCACCTTGTTTTATGTTGCGCACAGCGCCAACGCCAACCGGGCGGCGGCCCAGGCGCTTGATCAAAGCCGCGACGAGCTTGAAACAATTGCCTATTCAGACGCCTTGACGGCGCTGGCCAACCGCCGCCGCTTTTCTGAAGACATGCGGCAGTTAATGGAATATTCGCGCCGACACGGCACCCGCTTTGCCCTGGTGCTGATCGATCTGGACCGCTTCAAGGATGTCAATGATCGGCTTGGCCATGATGTGGGGGACGCTTTGCTGGTTTCTGCCGCAAGGCGGCTGCAGGGCCTGATTTCGTCGGGCGATCGCATTGCAAGGCTTGGCGGCGACGAATTTGCGGTGCTGATCGCCGATGCGGCCGACAGCGACCGGGTCGAGGGTTTTTGCAAGCGCATCATCGAAAGTTTCGACTTGCGGGTTGATATCGACGGCGCTTCGGTTTCGACAACGTCGAGCGTTGGCGTGGCGATTTACCCGAGCCATGGGGTGGCGCAGGAAACGCTCTACAAGGCCGCCGACATGGCGCTTTATGCAGCCAAAAATGGCGGCCGGAACACCTGGCGGGCCTTCAACAACGAGGGTTGATGGCGCCGTAAGCGGACCGGCCCTAGCTTGAGGCCTTGGCCGGCGTATTTACGCCCATCGCCTGCAGGTATTTCCGTACGTTGCGCGCCGCCTGACGGATGCGGTGTTCATTTTCCACCATGGCTATGCGGACAAAGCCTTCACCATCCTCGCCATAGCCGACGCCCGGTGCAACGGCGACGCCGGCGTGGGTGAGCAACTGCTTTGAAAATTCCAGGCTGCCGAGATGGGCGAGCGCCGGCGGCAGCGGTGCCCAGGCGAACATGCTGGCACGGGGTGGCGGAATTTCCCAACCGGCGCGGCCGAACGATTCGACCAGCACATCGCGGCGGCGGTGGTAGAGCGCGCGATTATTGGCGACCACATCCTGCGGCCCGTTGATGGCGGCGACGGCGGCGGCCTGGATGGGCGTGAAGGCGCCGTAATCGAGATAGGATTTGACCCGGGTAAGGGCACTGATCAGCGTTTTGTTGCCGACCGCGAAACCGATGCGCCAGCCGGCCATCGAATAGGTCTTGCTCATCGAGGTGAATTCCACCGCCACGTCCTTGGCGCCGGGGACTTGCAGGATCGACGGCGTTGGGTTGCCATCGAAATAAATCTCCGAATAGGCAAGATCGGAAAGGATCCACAATTCATGCTTTTTGGCGAAGGCAACGACGCGTTCGTAAAAGGCGAGGTCGACGGTTTCGGCCGTGGGGTTGGACGGATAGCCCATCACCAGCACCGATGGTTTGGGCACGGTGAACTTCATGGCGCGTTCCAGCGCCTCGAAGTAGCGTTCGTCCGGGGTTGTCGGCACGCTGCGGATGGTGGCGCCGGCGATGATGAAGCCGAACGTGTGGATGGGATAGCTGGGGTTGGGCGCCAGCACGACATCACCCGGCGCGGTGATTGCCTGGGCGAGGTTGGCGAGCCCTTCCTTCGAGCCGAGCGTGACGACGACTTCGGTTTCGGGATCGAGATCGACGCCAAAACGACGGCCGTAATAGCCGGCCTGGGCACGGCGCAGGCCCGGGATGCCCTTTGATGCGGAATAGCCGTGCGCATCGGGCTTTGCGGCGACTTCGCAAAGCTTGGCAATCACATGCGGGGGCGGCGGCAGATCGGGGTTGCCCATGCCCAGATCGATGATGTCATCACCACGGGCACGCGCCGCGGCCCGCATCGCGTTGACTTCGGCGATGACATAGGGTGGCAGGCGGCGGATGCGGTAGAAATCGTCGTTCATTGTCGCAGCTTTCGAATGGCTGGGCGGTTGGCTCTTGCGTCTTGCTGACGGTAACGGAAGGCCGTGCCCATCGCATAGCACAAAAGCCGCGCCGGGCAGGATCATTGCAACCCGGCCGGCGCGGTTCTTGTGCCGAAAGCCAAATATTTTACATGGGTTTGGGTTCATCGGCCATCATTGCCGGGGCCTTCTTCATCATCTTTTTGTGCTTCCTTGCCGCCATGGCTGGCTTGGCAGCGGCTGCATTGGGTGTCCACATGCCGCCATGGCGGGCATCGCGGGCGTCGGCTTGTTCGCCGGACATGGCACGCTTTTGCTGCGCCGGCGTCTGCATGCAGCCATCGGTTACCGTCCTGCTGCACATCGGCACGTCGGGTGCGGCGGCCATGGCATCCTGCGCCATTGCGGGGATGGCGAACGATAGGGCGGAACTGGCAAAGGCAAGAACGAGAAATGGCTTCATCATTGATCATCTCCACAAGGCCGCCGCGTTCTGGCGACGCTGATGTCTAGGCCTGAATTTGTGCAGCCGAAACTGTTCAATTCGTAAAATGATGGCAGTTTCGGCGTCGCCAGATCGCCAGGGGGGCTTGGCGTTGGCCGGCATCCGGCGCACAACGGCATGATAATTCGGATCGCGCACGATCCTGACAGCCGCGGGGATGTATCAGATGGCCGATGTTCCGGCAGAGCCACAGCCGCTCGAAACCTTTCAGAAATGGACAGACCTGGCCGGAAAAGGCCAGCAACTGATGCTCGAATTCTGGGCGAAGGAGCATGATTCGGCACCGATGGCCGATCCGCTGGGCATCATGGCCACCTGGCAAAAGGCAGCGAGCGCGGCAATGAGCGATCCGCAGCGACTGTTCGATCTGCAATCCCGGTACATGACCGATGCGATGACACTGTGGCAGTCGTTTCTGGCGCCCGATTCGGTGGCCAGCCCGGTTGCCGCCGTGAAGGACAAGCGTTTTGCCGGCGACGCCTGGAAGGAGACGCCAGCGTTCGATTTCCTGCGCCAATCCTATCTGCTCGCGGCCAATTACGTGATGGAAGGCAGTCAGGATCTGGATGGGCTCGACGCCAAGGAGCAGGCCAAGGCGCGGTTTCTGGTGAAGCAGTTCGTCGATGCCATGTCGCCATCGAATTTTGCGCTGACCAATCCCGAGGTGTTGCAGAAGACGGTCGAGAGCGGCGGTAGCAACTTGTTGAAGGGGCTGGAGCATCTGCTTGAGGACCTGAAGGCCGGTCGCATGAAGATGACCGATGAGAACGCCTTTGAAGTCGGCCGCAACGTTGCCATCACGCCCGGCAAGGTGGTGTTTGAAAACCGGCTGTTCCAGTTGATCCAATACGCGCCGACGACCGACAAGGTTTATGCGACGCCGCTGCTGATCTTTCCGCCGTGGATCAACAAATTCTACATCCTCGATCTGACCGCCGAAAAAAGCTTTATCCGCTGGGCGGTGGAGCAGGGCCTGACGGTCTTCGTCACTTCGTGGAAGAATGCCGATGCGACGCTCGCCGATGTGACGCTCGACAATTATGTCGGTGAAGGCCAGTTGACGGCGCTGGACGTGGTTCTTGATATCTGTGGCACCAAGAGCGCCCATACCATCGGTTATTGCGTGGCGGGGACGACCCTTGCCTCGACACTGGCCGTCTTGCAGGCCCGCGGCGAAGCGGAAAAAGTGGCCAGTGCGACCTTTTTCACCGCGCAGGTCGACATGAGCGAGTGCGGCGAACTTGCGGTTTTCGTCGACGATGCGGGGCTGGAAACCATTGCCAAGATCACCGAGGGCAAGCCGACGCTGGATGGCCGCAACATGGCATTGTCGTTCAACCTGCTGCGATCGAATGACCTCATCTGGAATTACGTCGTTAACAACTACATGATGGGGAAGGATTATTTCCCATTCGACCTGCTGTATTGGAACAGCGATGCGACCAATGTGCCGGCGTTGTGGCATCGCAGTTATTTGCACGACATCTACCGCGACAATCTGTTGGCGCAGCCGGGCGGCATCACCGTGCTGGGCGTGCCGATCGATCTGCGCACCGTCGCCACGCCATCCTATATCCAGGGCGGCAAGGAGGACCATATCGCGCCGGCCCAATCGGCCTACAAGCTGACCAGCTTTTTTACCGGCGACAAGCGTTTCGTGCTGGCCGGATCGGGCCATATTGCCGGGGTGGTCAACCCGCCATCGATGCACAAATATCAATATTGGACCAGCGAAGCCCTGCCCGAGCGCTTTGACGATTTCGTCAAGGTTGCGAAGGAAACCAAGGGTAGCTGGTGGCCCGACTGGATCGAATGGCTGGGGCCACGTTCGGGCAAGAAGGTTGCACCGCGCGTGCCGGGTTCGGGCAAATACAAGGCCATCGAGGATGCGCCGGGCCGGTATGTGAAGGAACGCATTTAACAGCAGGCATTTAAAGGCAGGGGGGCAGGCGATGACGGGCTTTCGGGAAGCGATGCGCCGGGTCATCACCGGCGATGATGCGGGTGGTCAATCGGTGGTCATCATCGATGGCGGGCCGTCGTCGTCGAGTGGCGAGCCGGACCTCGGCGGTCTGTTCGAAATCTGGGAGGATTCGACCAGCGCGCCGCTCGATCCCCGGGACCATGCGGACCTTGGCACCACGCGCCCGGTGCTGGGGCCGCGGCCCGGCAATGTGCAGGTGCGCTGGTTCGTTGTTGCGCCCTTGCCCGAAGGCGTGCCCAAGCCGCAGCTGGATGCAACAGTTCGATCGGTGTTCGCCGGCTTCGATGGCGATCGGCATATCATCGACCAGAGCCGCCATTCGGCGATGCATGAGACGCATTCGATCGATGTGATCTGTTTGTTGCAGGGCGATGTGTCGTTGATTCTGGAAGGCAGCGAGACCCGCATCAAGCCGGGGCAGGTGGTGATCCAGCGTGGCACCAACCATGCCTGGGTGGCACATGGTGGCCCGGCGTTGCTGCTCGCTGTACTGGTCGATCGGCCGATTGCGACCTAGTTCAAGCCCTTGATTTCATTGGGGTGGAATTCCGTAAGTTTACCAAGTTGACCGTTTCGGGCGTTTTACGGAGGCGCTACTTCGGGTGCTGATCAGGATTTTATGCGCCGGACCACCGTTGCTGAGAATGAACATTCACCACCTAGCCTGAAATAGCCGGTGTAGGACAGGGGTATCCGGTTATTCGGCGGCCTCTGCCATTGCAGCGGTGGGCACTGCTACCGCCGCCGGCTTGCTGAACACCAGTTCGCCGTCTGCGACCTTGCCGAAGCGCAGTTCCATCGTATCGAGCGCGTAGTTTGCCGTTACCTTCCACGGGGCGCGGTTGCCGGACCGGGGCAGGGCATCGGCGCCGCGCTGCACATAGCCCGACGACAGGTCCATCGCCAGCCGTTCGGCGTGCACATCGGGGCCGGGGACAGGGCGCGCGATGGCGGTGCCGGTCGCCTTCATATGGTTGAGGATGCGCCCGACATAATAGGCGATCAGGTCCGAACGCAGCGTCCATGAGGCGTTGATATAGCCGAACGAAACGGCAAGGTTGGGGATGCCGGAGAACATCATGCCCTTGTAGGCCAGGCAATCGCCGGGCATTACCGCCACGCCATCGACGCTGACCGTCATGCCGCCCAGCGCGATCAGTTTCAGGCCGGTCGCCGTCACGATGATGTCGGCAGGCAATTCGGCACCCGAGGCCAGCTTGATCCCGGTGGCAGTGAAATGGTCGATCTTGTCGGTAACGACCGACGCCGCGCCGGATTTGATGGAGGCGAACAGATCGGCATCCGGCACCAGGCACAGGCGCTGGTCCCAGGGGTTGTAGCTGGGGGTGAAATGCGTCGCGACGTCATAATCGGCGGGCAGTTGCTTCCTTACCTCATCGAGCAGGCGCGCCTTGACGCGTTCGGGCTGTTTGCGCGTCATCCGGTAGAAGAACATGCCAAGGCTGACATTCTTCAGGCGGACGAGGCTGTAGGCGAGCTTTGCCGGCAGATTGTTGCGCAGCAAGTCGGCAATCGCGTCCTTTGCCGGGCGGCTGACGACATAGGTGGGCGAGCGTTGCAGCATGGTGACATGCGCCGCCGTTTCGGCCAGCACCGGCACCAGCGTGACGGCGGTGGCGCCGCTGCCGATGACGACGACATTCTTGCCGGCGTAATCGAGCGTTTCGGGCCAGAATTGCGGGTGGATGATCTGCCCGGCGAAATCCGCAGCGCCCGGAAAATCGGGGGTGTGGCCCTTGGCATAGCTGTAATAGCCGCTGCACATGTAAAGGAAATTGCAGGTCAGCGTGGTGGTCGAGCCGTCGTTCCTGCCGATGCGCAAGGTCCATTGCGCGGCGGCGGAATCCCATTCGGCGGCGGTGACCTTGTGGCCGAAGCGGATGTGGCGGTTGACGTCGTGCTCGACGGCAGTTTCGTTGATGTATTTGCGGATGCTGGGGCCGTCGGCGATGGCCTTGGCTTCGGTCCAGGGTTTGAACTTGTAGCCGAGCGTATACATGTCGGAATCGGAGCGGACGCCGGGGTAGCGGAACAGATCCCAGGTGCCGCCGATGGCATCGCGGCCTTCGAGGATGGCAAAGCTGCGATCCGGGCAGTCATTTTGCAGATGCACGGCGGCGCCGATGCCGGACAGGCCGGCGCCGACGATGATGACATCGAAATCTGGGTTGCGCATTTACAGGTTCCCGCCGCGTGGTTGACGTTTACGTTAAGCGGTTGGGGGCGGGATAGCAAGGTTTGGGGGTTGGTCAAAAGAAAGGGCCGCGGCAAAGCCGCGGCTGGCGTCGGACGGGCTCGGTCGGCATTACCGACCGCCCCGCCGGCCGGCCTTGCGCGAGTCGCAAAATAGCTTGGCTATTTTGGCGCCGCGCTAGCGGCGGGGCATGCCCGGCATTTGCGGCGGTGGGCGGCGGTCCCGATCACGGCGCGGCAATTGCGCCTGATAGGCGACAAGGCAATGTTCGGTGCAATAGGGGAAGCCGGCCTGCGAAGCCTTGCCACAGAAGTGGAAATCGCTGTCACCGGGGTGACCGATTGGCCATTTGCAGACCTTTTCATTCAAGTCGAGCAGGCTGGTCTTGGCGGCCTTGCCGGTGCGGCCGGGCTTTTTGGCGATGGGGCGCGGCGCGATCACGGCGGTGGGCGCGTGCGTTACCGGCGATGCCGCGACGCTGGGTGTTGGCGCGGCTGCGACCGGCGCGGCTTCGGCTTCCTCACCGGCCTTGACCGGCGATGGCCGTGCTTCCAGCCCGAGCCGGTGCGCCTTGCCGATGACGGCATTGCGGGTGACGCCTTCGCCAAGCTGTTCGGCGATCTGGCTGGCGGTCATGCCGCCTTCCCAACCGGCCTTCAGTTTCGCGATGCGTTCGTCGGTCCACGCCATTCAATTCGTCCCTGTTGCCGCGGCGGATTGTTCGCCGCCCTTGCCTTTGGCCGTCGCGGCATGCTTGCCGCCCTTGCCTGTCGCCTATGTCCGGCGTTAAAGCCAGACGATGCACGCCCCAAAAATCCCGACTGGCCGCCACCCCGAACCGGGTGTGGTGGTGATCCCGTCTGTCAATTGGCAGGGCCTGCAAACCCTGTATCTGAAGGAGGTGCGCCGATTTTTCAAGGTGCAGTTGCAGACGATATGGGCGCCGGCCATTACCACGTTGATGTTCCTCGTGATTTTCTCGCTGGCTTTGGGGCGGTCGCGGGGGCTGGTGCTGGGGGTGCCGTTCGCCGATTTCCTGGGGCCGGGCCTGATCGTGATGGGCATGATCCAGAATGCCTTTGCCAATTCGTCGTCTTCGCTGCTCGTCGCCAAGGTGCAGGGCTCGATCATCGACGTGTTGATGCCGCCATTGTCGGCCGGGGAACTGGTCACCGCCTATGTTGCCGGCGCGCTGACCCGTGCCTGGCTGGTCGGGCTGGCGGTGTGGGCCGTGATGCTGATCGCGCCCGGCGTCGATGTGCCCATCCGCAATCCGTTGCTGGTGCTGTATTTCGGCAGCATGGGGGCGATCATGCTGTCGCTGCTCGGCGTGTTGACGGGGGTCTGGGCCGACAAGTTCGACCATGCCGCTGCGATCACCAATTTCGTCGTGCAGCCGATGACGCTGCTTTCGGGCACCTTTTATGCGATCGATCGGGTGAACCCGGTAATGGCGACGATCAGCCACGCCAACCCGTTCTTCTATATCATCGACGGATTCCGCAGCGGTTTCATCGGCGTGTCGGACGGGCTGTTGGGGCAGGGTGCCATCATCCTGCTGGTGCTGAACATCCTGTTGTGGACGATATGTTACCGGGTGCTGCGCTCCGGTTGGCGGCTGAAGGCCTGAAGCGCGGCAAATCCGCGCCGTTTGCGGCAATGGGGTGTTTTGGCTACGCCTGACAATCCCGTTGGATTATGCGCAAATACTTGCCGAGCCGCCGGGATTCATACAGGGGATCGGGACGCCGGCGTGCGTATAGGGTTTTTACTGTCAGCATGAAATTATTCCCGTTCCTCTCGATCATCGGCCTTGGCGCTGCGCTTGCGGCGTGCGGTGGCGATGGCGAGGGCAAAAAGCCGAGGCCGCCGGCGCTGGTGGGTGCGATTTCGGCGGCTACCGCCGATTTCACGCCGCGCCTGGTGGCGCTGGGCACGGTAACGCCGCTGCAATCGGTGGCGGTGAAAACCCGTGTCGATGGCCAGATTACCGCGATCCTGTTTCAGGAAGGCGACAATGTTCGGGCCGGGCAGCCGTTGTTCCGGTTGGACGATCGCGCCGCACAGGCGAGCCTGGCGCAGGCCCGGGCGGCATTGGCCAGCGCCCGCGCCGCTGCTGTGCAGGCGCACGCCGATCTTGGCCGTGCCGAGGCGTTGGTGGGCAAGGGGTTCATTTCGACGGCAGTTGTCGATCAGCGGCGTGCGACGGCACAGGCAGCGGATGCATCGATCAGCGGGGCAGCGGCTTCGGTGCAGAGCGCGCAGGCGGCGCTCAGCTATCTGACGATCCGCGCGCCGGTCAGCGGGCGCACGGGCGAGTTGGGGTTCCGGCTTGGCGCCAATGTTCGGGCCGCCGACACCGTGCCGTTAGTGACGGTTAACCAGCTTTCGCCGATCCAGGTACGATTTCTGGTGCCGCCCGAACAGATACAGACGGTGCGGATGGCGATGGCCGGCAAGGGGCTGGTTGTCGTGGCGCGCGCCACCGATGCGATCGACAAGGGCGTCGATGCGGCCGCCGATACCGTCAGCCGCCCCGAAGGACCGCCGATTGCGACGGGCAGGCTGGCGTTCCTCGACAATAATGTCGATCCGGGGAATGGGTCCGTCGCGGCGAAGGCCCAATTCACCAATGCGGGCGATGTGCTGTGGCCCGGCGCCATCGTCAATGTCGAACTGGCGCTGGGCGCGCCAAGCGTTCGCATCGCTTTGCCCGAGGCCGCAGTCCAGACCGGCCGCGACGCACCGTTCGTCTGGACCATTGGCGGCGATGGCACGATTGCCATGCGCGACGTGACCGTTGCCGGCCGCGCCAATGGCCGCGCCTTCCTTGCCAGCGGTGTCTCGCCTGGCGAAAAAATCATCGTCGATGCGCTCGCCAAGCTGCGCGCCGGCGACAAGGTACGGACCAAGCCCGTAAAATCAGGCCCTGGCCGTCGGCCAGCGACCGCTTCTGTACCGCAGTCGGTCGGCGGCTGATGGGGTTTGTGCGCCTTGCGGTCGACAGACCCGTCGCGACGGTCCTGCTGAGCCTGGCGATCGTTTTTGCGGGTTTTTTCGGCTATCGCGAATTGCCGGTTTCGGCGCTGCCGGAAATCGACCTGCCGACCATCCAGATCCAGGCCAGCCTGCCAGGCGCCAACCCTTCGACCATGGCGTCATCGGTCGCGACGCCCATTGAACGCCAGATGTCGACAGTGGCCGGTATCGAGCAGATTACTTCGACGTCCTCGACCGGTTCGACCAGCATCACGATTCAGTTCGCGTTGAACAGGAACATCGATGCCGCCGCGCTTGATGTGCAATCGGCCTTGTCGGTTGTCACCCGAAGACTGCCCAGGGAATTGCCGTCACCGCCGACATTCCGCAAGATCAACCCCGCCGATCAGGCGGTGCTGATCTTTTCGGTGCGTGACAAGACGCGACCGATGAACGAGCTGCAGACGTTGGTCGATACGCTCATGATTCCGCGGATTTCGACGATGGAAGGCGTTGGGCAGGTGCAGACCTATGGCAGCCGCCGCTATGCCATCCGTATCCAGTTCGACCCGGCAGCGCTGACCGCGCGCAGGTTGACGCCGGACGATATTGCCACCGCCGTTGCCGCTTCGAACAGCAACCTGGCGGTTGGTGCGATCACCGGCGGCGATCGCAACTATATTCTTGATGCCAGCGGCATTCTCGAACGGCCGGAGGATTTTGCCAAGATTATCGTAGCCACCAGCAACGGCCTGCCGGTGCGGCTTGGTGAGGTTGCCAAGGTTTTCGCCAGCTATGAAGACCTGCGCGGCGGGGCCAAGCTGAATGGCGAACCCGGGCTGATGGTGGCGGTGACGCGGCAGCCAGGCGCCAATGTCGTCAAGCTGGTCGACACGGTGCAGGCTGCTATCCCTTCGATACGCGAGGCCCTGCCGCCCTCGATGGATATTCAGACCATCATCGACCGGTCGGATTCGGTGCGCCATTCGGTCAATGATGCGCAATACACGCTGGTCGGCACGGCGCTACTGGTCATTCTGGTGATCTATCTCGTGCTGGGCGACGGCAGGGCGACCTTCATCCCGGCGGTTGTGCTGCCGCTGGCGGCGATCGGCACGTTTGCCGGCATGTATTTCTTTCACTTCAATCTCGATAACCTGTCGCTGCTGGCGCTCACCCTGGCGACCGGGTTTGTTGTCGATGATGCGATTGTCGTGCTTGAAAACATTGTCCGGCATATCGAAGATGGCGAGACGCCGCGCGAGGCTGCCGTGAAAGGTGCCAACGAGATTTCGTTCACCGTGCTGTCGATCTCGGTATCGCTGGTTGCGGTGTTCATTCCGCTGCTGTTCATGGGCGGCGTGATCGGTCGGCTTTTCAACGAATTTGCCGTGACGATGACCATCGCCATTGCGGTTTCGGCGGTGCTTTCGCTGACTCTGATCCCGATGATCGCGGCGCGAGTGCTGAAAAGCGGGCATGACAGCCAGCCAAGCCGCATGGCACGCATATCGACGCGAAGCTTTGGGCGCCTGCACCGGGGCTATATGCGCGCCTTTGATTCGACGCTGCGGCACCGCAAGCTGGTCGGCGTGCTCACGATCGTTTCGATCGGTGTCGCTGTCTGGGGTTTTATGGCGGTGCCCAAGGGCTTTTTCCCCACCGAGGATACCGGCAACGTCTTCATCGGTGTCGAGGGGCCGCCCGACATCAGTTATGACAAGATGCTGGCAAAGCAGGACCAGGTCGCAAGGATCGTGCTGGCGGATCCCGCCGTGCTGCGGGTCAACAGCTTTCTGGGCGGCAATGCCGGTGCAAGCAACAGCGGCCGGATGTTCGCCCCCCTGAAGCCGCGTTCAGAACGCGATTCGGCCGAGGATGTGCAGGCGCGGTTGCGCAAGAAATTGTCGGTCGTCCCGGGCATTTCGGCGTACCCGAACATTCCGCAGAATTTGCAGCTTGGCGGCCGGCCGTCCTCCACCAATTATCAGTACACTTTGTCGGGCATCGACAAGGAGCAGCTGTATGCCTATGCGCCGCGGTTTGAAGCGGCGTTGCGCGGCACGCCGGGTTTCGAGGACGTTTCCTCGGATTATCAGCGCGGCGCCCGCGAGGCTTTGATCGAGGTCGATCGCGATGCCGCCAGTCGGCTTGGGGTGCCGGTCGCCGCCATCCGTTCGACGCTGTATTCCGCCTATGGCAACCAGCAGATTTCGACCGTCTATACAGATGTCGACAGCTATGAGGTGATCATGGAGATTGCCGCTGACCAGCAGCTGACACCGGACAATATCGGCAAGCTGATGGTCCGCGCCACCCCTGGCCCGGGCAACCCGGGTGCGCTGGTGCCACTTTCGGCGGTGACCAAGGTTGTCATCCAGGGTGCGCCGTCTGTCATTTCGCACCAGAGCCAATTGCCGGCGGTGACGATTTCGTTCAATTTGACCAAGGGCATCGCGCTGTCACAAGCGCAGCCGTTGATCGCGGCGATCGCGGCCGATCTGGGGCAGCCGGCAACCATCAGCGGTGCTTTTGGCGGCAATGCCCAGCAATTTCAATCGTCCACCGATTCGATGCCGATACTGCTGCTCGCAGCGATCATCGTCATCTACATCGTGCTGGGCGTATTGTACGAAAGCTTTGCACATCCGATCACCATCCTTTCGGGCCTGCCGGCGGCCGGCATTGGTGCGGTTTTCTTTCTTTGGCTTTTCAACATGCCGCTGGATGTAATTGGGATCATTGGGATCGTTCTCCTGATCGGCATCGTCAAGAAAAACGCCATCATGATGATTGATTTTGCGCTCGCCGGGCAGCGCAGCCATGGCTGGACCCCGGCGCACGCCATTCGGGAAGCCGCCTCGAAGCGCTTCCGTCCGATCATGATGACGACCTTTGCCGCGATGGCCGCAGCCGCGCCGCTGGCGCTTGGCATCGGCACCGGCGCCGAATTGCGGCAACCGCTGGGCATCGCCGTGCTGGGTGGCCTGATGGTCAGCCAGGTTTTGACGTTGTTCATCACGCCGGTCGTCTATCTGGGCATCGAAGGCATCAACGCCCGCATCCGCCAGCGGCGCGGTGCTGCCGAGGTGCGTGAATTGCCGGGCGATGAAAAAACGGTCCCCGGGCGAGTGGCCGCAGAATAAGCGACGGCAGGTCGCCGTCGAACCGGGATCCGACCGAAGGCCGGCGCCAACCGGTCAGGTCATCTGGGTCAGTTTGCGTTCGACATCGGTCCACAGCGCGGCGAGGGCGCGCGCCGCCGGGCTTGTCGGGGTCCGCGCCAGCACCGGCATGCGGCTTGTCGCCATGGCCTCGATGGCGGCGGCGTAGGGGATGGTGGCGCGTTCGGGTGCGGCAGCGACGGTGTCGCGGTGCAAGGATTTGCGGCGATCGACCATGGTGAAAACCGGCAGGACCGCCGGCGCATTGCCGCGATGGTGCCGTGCCAGATGTTCCAGCAACTGGTCATAGGCGCGTTCGCTGAGCGGTGATGGCAGCATCGGCACGACGAGCAGATCGACGGCGCGAAATACCTGGTCGGCCAGCTCGGTCAGCCCCGGTGGGCAATCGAGGACGACCCGATCATAGTCTTTTTCAAGCGACTTGATCAGTTTTTTCAGCCGCTTGGCCTTGTCGTCCTCGACTAGTTGCTTTTCAAGATGGCGCAGCGATTTGTCGGCCGCCAGCACATCGAGCCGGGCGAAATCCGACGCCTGGATCAGCGGTGCCAGTTCGCCGCCGGCAATACCCTTGCGCGCCGAAACATCGGGCCGGGCGGACAGGCGCAGCGTGTAGGTGGCGGCACCCTGGGTATCGAGATCCCACAACAGGGTGCGCCGCGCCGACAGTGTTGCTGCTGCATGGGCGAGATTGACGGCCAGGGCCGATTTTCCGACGCCGCCCTTGACGCTGAAAACGGCAAGGCTGCGCATCGCTACGCCGCCAGGGCGAAGCGCAGGCGATCCCGGATGGAACGAAGCGCCGCCAGGTCGACAGGCGCGGTTTCCTGCAGGCTTCGCACCTGATCGTCGGACCCGGCCGTTTCGGCGGGCTGGTTTTCGAGCGGCGAATTGTCAGCCAATCGGGCCTCGGCGGGCGGTCCGGTCCGCGCCGCGCTCCGCGAGGTTTCCATTTCCTCCACCAACGCCAGCTTGGCACCGCGAATGGTCAGGCCGCGATCGTGCAGCATGGCTCGGATGGTTTCGAGCAGTGCCATGTCGGCCGGTCGGTAGTAGCGGCGGTTGCCGCCGCGCTTCAACGGCTGCAACTGCGGAAATCGGGTTTCCCAGAAACGCAGCACATGCTGCGGCACGCCAATGACTTCGGCCGCCTCGCTGATCGTGCGAAAGGCACGTTCGGACTTTTCACTGGAGGCCGGTGCGCGTGCCATGATCAGCCTTTGCCGCCGGGCGCGTCATTGATGGCTTCGCGGAGCAACTGGCTGGGGCGGAAGGTCAGCACGGTGCGGGGTTCGATCGGCACTTCGACGCCGGTCTTGGGATTGCGGCCGATCCGCAGACCCTTGTTGCGCAAAACGAAACTGCCGAACGACGAAATCTTCACATTGTCGCCGCCGACGAGGGCATCGCCGATTCGGTCCAGCACATTTTCGACAAGCGCCGCCGATTCGGCGCGTGACAGGCCGATTTCACTATGAACGGCATCGGCGAGATCGGCGCGTGTCAGGCTGCCTGCGGCAATGCTGGTGGAAACTTCGGTGGTCATCGGCAACCCTCTCCCCAGAGATAATAATTTGGTGTCTGTGCGCATAGCATAATCAGACCGATTCGGCTTGGCGGCAAGACTTTCTTTACATTCTTACGGCAGCGGCGCCCCAGGTGAAGCCACCGCCCATCGCTTCAAGCAACAAAAGATCACCGGGTTTAATACGGCCATCCCGGACGGCGGTGTCAAGCGCCAACGGCACGGATGCCGCCGATGTGTTGGCGTGGCGATCGACGGTAACGACGACCCGTTCGATCGGCAGGCCAAGCTTGCGCGCCGTGGCTTCAAGGATTCGCAGATTGGCCTGGTGCGGCACCACCCAGGCGACATCGGCGGGATCGAGCCCGGCGGCGGCGAGGGTTTCGGTCATCACATCGGCAAGATTGGTGACAGCGTGGCGGAAAACCTCACGCCCCTTCATGCGCAGCTTGCCGGTGGTGCCGGTAGAGCCGGGGCCGCCATCGACGTAAAGCAGATCATTGTAACGGCCGTCGCTGTGCAGGCGCGTGGCGAGGATGCCGGTATCGGTAGCGGCGCCGCTGTCTTCCGCCGCCTGCAGTACGACCGCGCCGGCGCCATCACCGAACAGCACGCACGTGCCGCGATCCTCCCAATCGAGCAGGTTGGTGAAGGTTTCGGCACCGATGACCAGTGCCGTCTTGTGGGCGCCCGAGACCAGCATCGCGTTGGTGACGCTGAGCGCATAAAGAAAGCCCGAGCAAACGGCGGCGACATCGAAGGCAACGCCGTGGATCATGCCGAGCTTGTGCTGCACGATCGTGGCGCAGGCCGGGAAAGTCTGGTCCGGTGTCGCCGTGGCGACGATGATCAGATCGACATCGGCGGGCTTGAGACCGGCGCTATCGAGCGCTGCCTGGGCCGCCCTGGTTGCAAGATCGGAGGTGAATTCGCCTTCTGCCACGATGTGGCGTTCGCGGATGCCGGTGCGCTCGACGATCCATTCGTCGCTGGTATCGACCCGGGCCGCGAGTTCGGCGTTGGAAAGGATGCGTTCTGGCAGGTAGCTGCCGGTGCCGATGATGCGGGCGCGGATCATGCGGCTGGAGGCGCCGGCGCTGGCACCGCTTTGGCGACCTGTGGCGCCGTTGGGCGGTTGGCGCGGAAATCGGCCAGATCATGGGCGATACGCTCACCGACGCTATCGGCGATGAGATCATGCGCGACGCCGATGGCATTGGCGATGCCGCGGACATTGGCGGAACCATGGCTTTTGACGACAAGGCCGTTGAGGCCGAGGAATACCGCGCCGTTATGGGCGTTTGGATCGAGATGCGCCCGCAGCGCCCTGAGAGCGCCGCGCGACAGGAGATAGCCGATCTGGGTGAGCCAGGACGAGCGGAAGGCCTGTGCCAGAAGGCCGGTGACCAGCTTGCCGGTGCCTTCAGCGGTTTTCAGCGCGATATTGCCGGAAAATCCATCAGTGACGATGACATCGACATTGCCCTGGCCGATCTTGTCGCCTTCGACATAGCCTTCGAACGACATCGGCAGATTGGCGCCGCGCAGCAATGCGGCGGCATCGCGGATTTCGTCGGTGCCCTTCAGTTCTTCCTCACCGATGTTGAGCAGGGCGACGCGCGGGCGTTCCAGCCCCAGCACGGTGCGGGCGAAGGCGGCGCCCATCACGGCGAACTGGACAAGGTTTTCGCTGTCGCATTCGGTATTGGCGCCAAGATCGAGCACCACCGAATCATTCTTGAGCGTCGGCAGCAGCGCCGCCAGCGCCGGCCGGTCGATGCCCGGCATGGTGCGTAGCGCGAACAGGGCCATGGCCATCAGCGCGCCGGTGTTGCCGGCAGAGACGGCGGCATGGGCGACGCCATCCTTTACGGACTGGATGGCCATGCCCATCGACGAAGTGCGCGAGCGGCGCAGCGCCTGGCTGGGCTTGTCGGTGCCAAGCACAACCTCATCGGTGTGGACAACGGTCGCTGTGGCGGCGAGGCGGGGGCAATTGGCCAGTTCGGCGCAGATGCGGGTTTCCGGCCCGTGCAGGCGGAAAACCAGTTTCGGGTAGCGTTCGGATGCGATTTCGGCCGCAGCCATGACATCGGCGAGGCCGGCGTCGCCGCCCATCACGTCGAGGGCAATCGTGGGCGTTTTCAAGCTGATGGGCGGCACAACGGCGGCGACCGCGGGCGTGCCGGTCATGCCTGTGTTGCCCGCGCCATCGCCGCGCCCATGGTCCTGATCCGGATCAGGCCTGGATTTCTACGACTTCGCGGCCGTTGTAATGCCCGCAAGCGCCGCACAGGTTGTGCGGCAGCTTCAGTTCGCCACAGTTCGGGCATTCCTGGAACGCGGTCGGCACAAGCGCGTGATGGCTGCGGCGCATGTTGCGCTTGGAAGGCGAAGTCTTGCGTTTCGGAACGGCCATGCGGCACCTGTCATCTTTACGTTGGCGGTATCACGGCGTCTTCGGGCCACACACGCGGCCACCGGACGATCCGGGTTGAGTGAAG
>JBBQPR010000043.1:0-25829 GCA_038217075.1 Sphingomonadales bacterium | reverse complement strand
CTGCTGCCCATTCCACAACGAAAAATCTCCCAGCTTTTACGTCAATGACGACAAGGGCTTCTACCATTGCTTCGGCTGCGGCGCGCATGGCGATGTCATCCGCTTTCTCACCGAGCAGATGGGCCTTGGATTCATCGACGCGGTCAAGCAGCTCGCCGCCGAAGCCGGCATGGAGGTGCCCAGCGAAACACCCGAAGCCCGCGCCCGCGCCGAAGTCAGCGACACGCTCCAGGCCGTCGCCGGCCGCGCCGCCGAATGGTTCCAGGCACAATTGCGCACCCCCGCTGGCGCCGAAGCCCGCGCCTATCTCGAACGCCGCGGCGTCACCGCCGCCCAGGTCAAGGATTTCGCGCTCGGCTATTCCCCCGATTCGCGCAGCGCATTGCGCACCGCGCTGAAGGACGCCGGCGATGATCGCCTGTTCGAAGCCGGGCTGATCGGCCGCAGCGAATCAGGCGAAACCTTTGATCGCTTTCGCGGCCGCCTGATGTTTCCCATCCGCGATCGCCGCGGGCGCGTCGTCGGCTTCGGCGGCCGCGCCCTCGGCGACATCCAGCCCAAATATCTCAACTCGTCCGACGGGCCTTTGTTCGACAAGGGTCGCCTGCTGTATAACCATGATCGCGCCGGACCTGCCGCGCGCAAATCCGGGCGTCTTGTTGTCGTCGAAGGTTATATGGACGTCATCGGCGTTGCTGGGGCCGGCATCGGTGAGCTCGTCGCACCATTGGGCACCGCGATGACCGAAACACAGCTCGGCCTCGCCTGGCGCCTCGTCGACGAACCTATCCTCTGCTTCGATGGCGATAGCGCCGGGCAACGCGCTGCCCTGCGCGCCGCCCTGCGCGCGCTGCCCCTGCTCGCCCCCGGCAAATCCCTGCGCATTGCCACGCTGCCCGCCGGCGAAGACCCGGACGATCTCGTAAAGCGCGGTGGCGCCGCCGCCTTCGAAACAGTGCTGGAGGCCGCCCTGCCCCTCGTCGAATTCCTGTGGCGCAGCGAAGCCGAAGGCATGGACACGGCCACCCCCGAACGCCGCGCCGCCGTGCGCCAGCGCCTGAAGGTCCATTCCGATTCCATCGCGGATGGCAGCGTGAAGGCGCTGTATTCCGCCGATTTCGGCGCTCGCTTCGATGCGGCGTTCCTCATCCGGCCCGAACGGCCGCGCCGCGCCTTCACGCCCGGCGGCAAGTTCACGCCGCCTGTGGCTGGCGCCTCCAACGCCCTGCGCGCCGTCCGCCGCCCGGTGCCAGGTGACAACCCCGAAGTCACTGCGTTGCTGGCCGGGCTGATCGCCCATCCGCACCTTGCCGACCGGCATGGCGAGACGCTGGCAGGCCTGCCTATTGTCGATCCGCGCCAGGCGGCGCTGCGCGATGCCATATTGTCGGCGCTCGCCGCCGATCCTGCCCTTGAAAGTGAAGGCCTGGCGCATGATCTGGAGTCACGAGGAGTTGGCGCACTGGCCGAGACTATACGCAGGACGAATCGCCTGCGGTTTTCGTTCACGCGCGCCGACACCCCCATGGACATTGCCGTCAGGGATTTCGGCATGTTGATCGAGACAATTGCCACGCGCGCACGGATCGTTGCCGAACTCGAAGATGCGACGCAACGCCTGCGTGGCAGCTTGGAGGAACGCGATTTCTACCGCCAGCAGGCTTTGCTTGCCGAACGCGTGGAAATCGATTCGGCAATGATGCGACTGGCGGAATCCTTGCGCGACGACTAAGGGCTGTATGATTCGCCCGACGGTCGCAAGCAAGGCTGGACGGACAAGGGAACGACAAGAATGGCAAAAGCGAATGCGGCGACGGCGGAACCCGAAGCCAAGGCCGATGGCAGTGACGCTCCACTGCTCGATCTTAACGACGCCGCTGTAAAAAAGCTCGTCGCCCGTGGCAAGAAGCGCGGGTACATCACCTACGATGAGCTGAACGCCGCGCTGCCGCAGGATCAATTCTCCTCCGAACAGATCGAGGACGTGATGGCGGCGCTGTCGGAAATGGGCCTGAACATCATCGAAAATGACGAACCGGCCGACGAAGGCGTCGAAGCCAAGGCCGCTGACGATGACGAAGAAGAACCGGAAGCCGCAGACGGCGACCTGGGTACCGCGCCGGCCGCGCCTGTCGTAAAGGCGCCGCTTGATCGAACCGACGATCCGGTGCGCATGTATCTGCGCGAGATGGGCGCCGTTGAGTTGCTCAGCCGCGAAGGTGAAATCGCTATCGCAAAGCGCATCGAAGCCGGCCGAAACACCATGATCGCCGGCCTGTGTGAAAGCCCGATGACCTTCACCGCCATGATCGAATGGTCGGACGCGCTGAATGAGGGCCGCATGCAGCTGCGCGAGATCCTCGATCTCGAAGCCATGCTGGCCAAGGACCCCGCCGAAGCCGGCAACGAGGACGAAGCCAAGGACGGCAGCGACCTGCCGACCGTGCAGTTCAAGGAAGAAGAAGAGAGCGACGAAGAACCCGCCGCGCCCGACGAAGAAGACAGCATGACCGAGCGCCGCATGCGCCCGGACGGCAAGCCCGCGATTCCCGACGATGACGAGGAAGACACGACCCTGTCGCTCGCTGCGATGGAGGAGGTGCTGAAACCCGCAGCCCTCGAAAAATTCGCCGAAATCACAGCTACCTACAACAAATTCTTGAAATTGCAGGAAACACGCCTTTCGGCACTGCACGTCAATCTGAATTTCCCGGCCGCCGACGAGCGCAAATATCAAAAACTGCGCGAGGAATTGACCCGCGCGGTGCAGTCGATCCATTTCAACAATGGCAAGATCGAACTGCTCGTCGATCAGCTTTACACCCAGAACCGTCGCCTGCTGGTGCTGGGCAGCCAGATGATGAAACTGGCCGACAAGCACAAGATTAACCGCAAGGTCTTCCTCGACGAATATATGAGCAACGAGCTCGACGAGAGCTGGCTGTCGCGCGTCGACGGCATCGACAAGAAATGGAGCGCCTTTGCCAGCGCCGAGGCCGCAACGGTCGAATCGATTCGCGGCGAGATCGCCAGCATCGCCGAATCGACTGGCGTGGAAATCGGCGAATTCCGCCGCATTACCAACATGGTGCAGAAAGGCGAACGCGAGGCCCGCATCGCCAAGAAGGAAATGGTCGAGGCAAATTTGCGCCTCGTCATCTCCATCGCCAAGAAATACACCAACCGCGGCTTGCAGTTCCTGGATCTCATCCAGGAAGGCAACATCGGCCTCATGAAGGCGGTCGACAAATTCGAATACCGCCGCGGCTATAAGTTCAGCACCTATGCGACATGGTGGATCCGGCAGGCCATCACCCGCTCGATCGCTGATCAGGCGCGCACCATCCGGATACCGGTGCACATGATCGAAACGATCAACAAGCTGGTCCGTACCAGCCGGCAAATCTTGCACGAAATCGGCCGCGAACCGACGCCGGAAGAACTCGCCGAACGGCTCTCGATGCCGCTCGAAAAAGTCCGCAAGGTGATGAAAATCGCCAAGGAACCGATCAGCCTCGAAACGCCGATCGGCGACGAGGAGGATTCGCACCTCGGTGATTTCATCGAGGACAAGAACGCGGTCATCCCCGTCGATGCGGCGATCCATGCCAACCTCAAGGAAACCGTCACTCGGGTTCTCGCCAGCCTCACGCCGCGTGAGGAACGCGTGCTCCGTATGCGCTTCGGCATTGGCATGAACACCGATCACACATTGGAGGAAGTCGGCCAGCAGTTCAGCGTCACCCGCGAGCGCATTCGCCAGATCGAAGCGAAGGCGCTGCGCAAGCTCAAGCACCCTTCGCGCAGCCGCAAGATGCGCAGCTTTCTCGACGTTTGATCATCCGGGCGCGGGCCGCGCATCGCTGCTGCCCGCGCCTGCACAAGACTGTTGCCGAACGGTCACGGACGCCGGGATGTTTTTGACATTTCGATGAACTGATGCTGCCGATGCTTGTCGTCGCAGCCCAGCAACCGTAGAGGGGCACATGCGACTATTACTGATGCCTCTTGCGCTATTGATCGTCGCAGCGGGCTCGGCCCCGGTTCCCGATCCGCTGCGCGACCGCATCATCGCCGCCGCACAAACCCAATCCCCGGCATCGCTGGCGTTCGAACGCACGACCCATGTCGTCCAGGCAGGGGGCGGCACGCGCAGCGAAACCCGCCGTATCGATCGCTGGGATGGCCGCGGTTGGTCGTTGGTCAGCGTCAATGGCAGACCGCCAACCGATGCCGACATCCGCACCCAGACCAAGCAATCCAATGACCAGCCTGTACCTGGGTATCACCGGCTCGCGGCGTTGCTCGCCGGCACGACGGAACGCCGCACCGATGCCGAAGGCCGCATTATCATCGCCGTGCCGCAATTGCCGCCCGGCACCGTGGTGAATGACGGCAAGGATATTTCCAGCCACCTCAAGGCCGAAGCCTATATCGCAACCAGCAATGGCCAACCCTGGGTCCAGCAGCTGCGGTTGACCGCGCGTGACAGCTTCAAGATGGGCTGGATCAAGGTCCTCACCTTCGATCAGGTCAGCGTCTACCGGCTCGATGAAAGCGGCAAGCCCCGTCTTGCCAGCCAGAATGCCGACAGCCAGGGTACGTTGCTCGGCATTTCGGGCGGCCAACGGAGCGAAGTCACCTACGCCTACCGATGAGCTGTCCTGCCGCTGTCCGCATCGCTAGTTGCCGTTTGCGATATCGCCCTTTAGCGTGACCGAAATCACGCGAAAAAGGCTTCCCATGACATCGATGCGTTTCCAGGGCACCAGCGGCTATGTTGCGACCGACGATCTGAAGGTGGCCGTCAACGCCGCTGTCACCTTGCGCCGGCCCTTGCTGGTCAAAGGTGAGCCCGGCACCGGCAAGACCGTGCTGGCGCAGCAGATCGCCGATGCGTTCGACGCGCCGCTGATCGAATGGAACATCAAATCGACGACCAAGGCGCAGCAGGGCCTGTATGAATATGATGCGGTCAGCCGGTTGCGCGACAGCCAGCTTGGTGATCCGCGCGTGTCGGACATCGCAAACTACATCAAGCGCGGCAAGATGTGGGAAGCCTTCACGTCTGAAAAGCTGCCCGTCCTGCTCATCGACGAAATCGACAAGGCGGATATCGAGTTCCCCAACGATCTGCTCACCGAACTCGATCGCATGGAGTTCGACGTTTATGAAACCGGCGAGCGGGTGAAGGCCAAGGTGCGCCCCATCGTCATCATCACCTCGAACAATGAAAAGGAGCTGCCGGACGCCTTCCTGCGCCGCTGTTTCTTCCATTATATCAAGTTCCCGGACCGTGACACGATGCAGGCCATCATCAACGTCCACTATCCCAAGATCCAGAAAACGCTGGTCGCCGAGGCGCTGAACATCTTCTTCGATATCCGCGAAGTGCCCGGCATGAAGAAAAAGCCCAGCACCTCCGAACTGCTCGACTGGCTGAAGCTGCTGATGCACGAAGACCTGCCGATCGAAGTGCTGCGCAATCGCGACACCAAGACGCTGATCCCGCCGCTTCATGGCGCCCTGCTGAAGAACGAAGCCGATGTCATGCTGTTCGAACGCCTGGCCTTCATGTCACGCCGGAATAACGCCTGATCGGTCGCGGCCGGTTACCGGCTGGAATTGCTGTTAAAATTCGACGCTTGTCGCACCGGGTATATGGCGCCGCCAGCGTCGCCAGATCAGCGCGCAAAGCCCGGCCATCGATGATGGTTTGCTGCTGCGATCGTCTGGACGGGCGTGCATAAGTTTACCAAGTTGACTGTTTCGGGCTGTTTTGCGCGATTTGGCGTCATTCGCTTTGCGCACCATCGGCGCCTTTCGGACCATTGACGGCTGCAATGGCCGCACGTTCTGCAAGCCACGCCTCGATCGTCGCAACCGATTCATCGGGGGCGGAAAACGCGGTATCGATGACGAGATGGTCGCAGCTCCATGCGGCGTAATCATGGTCGGTCACAGATTTCCAAGTCGGCAGCACAAAGCCAGGGATGTCGGCAACCCGCCTTTCCACCCGGCGGCGATGCTCGACCGTATCGCTGCAGATGATCTCGATCTCGAGGATGGCGCTGCCGGCTCGGCGGGCCGTCGTCCGCCAACCCTCGCGGCTTTCACCAACCGGGTTGACGCAGTCCGCGACAACCAAACGGCCGATCTCGAGATTCGACGCTGCGACGGAGAATGCAACGAGATAGCCGGCAGCGCCAATGTCGGCGCTTTCGCCGCCATGTTGCCGCAGGGCTTGTTCGATCGCATCGATGCGCAACCAGGTTGCGCCCAGCTTGGCCGCCAGCGCCCTCGCGATGGTCGTCTTGCCGGTACCGGGCAGGCCGCTGAACACGATGAGCATCTGGCCTCCTTGTCTGTTCCATGCCGATCAGGACTCATATAACCTATTTGGTAATAAATGTCCATAGTCACGTGTTGTGAACCCGGGCCCGCTCGCCGCAAGGCAGCGCGGTCATTCAGCCAAGCCTCAATCGAGTGTCAGATGCGCACCCTGCCGAGAGCGGGCGGCAGGCGCCGCCGCCAAACGTCATATTGACTCAAGGGGCTGGATTTTGCGTCGCTGCGCGCAGCATCTTGCCGATCAACGCAGCAGTAAACCACCATCGATGGCCAGGCTCTGCCCGGTGATATACCCCGCCGCTGGCGAGGCGAGGAACGCGATGGCTTCGGCAATATCGGCAGGCGCGCCCCAGCGCCGCATCGGGATGGCCCGCAACAACCGCTTTTCGAAATCCGGATCGACTCGCGCGCGCGCCGTCATCCGCGTTTCAATGAACCCCGGCGCCACCAGATTGACGCGCACGCCGTCCAGCGCCCAGCGATCCCCCAGCGCCCGGGTCAGCCCCAGCAACCCAGCCTTTGACGCGGTATAGGCAGGCGCCTCCTTGATGGCGAGGAACGACGCCAGCGACCCCACATTCACCACCGCGCCGCCCGCCGCCTTCAGCGCTGGAAACAGCCGCTGCGACAGATCCATGACGCTGTTGAGGTTGAGATTGATGACGGTTTCGAACTGTTCCTGTTCGAATTCATTGGCCCGCCCGCCACCGGCGTTGTTGACCAGCACGTCCAGCCGATCGAACCGCGCCGCCAACGCTGCCCGCGCCGCCGGATCGATGACATCGCACTGCACATAATCGACGCCGTGCAACGGCTCGTCATAATCGGCAAACGCCGCCCTGGTGCCGGTCACCGTCACCGCCGCCCCCAGATCCCGCAACAACGCCGCCGTGGCATGGCCGATGCCCTGGCTGCCGCCCGTCACCAATGCCGCCTTGCCTTGTGCCCAGCCCATCGAATGCCCTCTCGTTCATGCCATTTTGACAAGGCTAGCACAGCAACCGCTTTGGCGCGCACCGCACAAACGCGAGGGTCAGGGCCGCGCCGGGCCCAAATAATCGCGTCGAGGGGGTATCGGGTTACTCCCTTTGCCCGCTCAACTTGCGGCGCAAAACCTCGCTATCCTGAATTTTCCTTAATGTCGGATCGCCGAAACAGGAGACTGGATTGTCAAAGCTATGGTCACGCTGGCAGGGCCTGCGTCGCCGGGCGCGCTGGCTGCAAGAACTGCCGCCGGTTACCAGCTGGGCGCCAGCGGTGCGCAATTTCATTGGCTATTTGTTCGGCATCAATCGCGCTGCGGCGCTGCCGTCGCTGGTAAAAATCGACATATCGCCGCTGTGCAGCCTCGCCTGCAGCCATTGCCTGCACGCCGATCCCGCCGGCCGCGATCGGCCCCTGCTGACCGCCCAACGTTTTGAAAAGCGGCATCGCATGACCCTGCCGCAATATCGCGGGATCATCGACCAGTTGCGCGGCCATGCCGTGGCAGTCAGCCTGTTTTATTACGGCGATCCGCTGAGCCATCCCGATCTGGATGCGATGATTGCCTATGCCCGGATGGCCGGGCTTGCTGTGCACGTCACCACGCATTTCAGCTATCGCATGAGCGACGCACGCATCGCCTCGCTTGTCGAAGGCGGGCTCAGCCATCTTACCGTCGACGTCGATGGCGCCACCCAGGAAAGCTATGGTGTAACACGGCTGCGCGGGAAGTTGGACCTTGTGCTGCACAATCTGTCGCGCGTTGTCGCGCATCGCAACGCCCATGGCCTGAGGCAACCCTTTGTCGAGGTCCAGCACCTGCAGTTCGCCCATCACCCGCCCGGCGAAATCGATCGCGTGGCGAAAATTGCCCGCGACATCGGCGCCGACAACTTCGTCACCTATGAAGGCTTGCGACATACACCCGACGGCGATCTGTGGAATGTCGTCGACGAACTCGACGCGCCGGCCGAACCACCGCAGGCGCGGCCGACGAGCGGCCTGCCGCGCTGCGCCTGGCCGTTCACCAGCACGGTAATCCGTTATGATGGCGCGGTGATTCCCTGCTGTGTCTGGCGGGCGGGCAGTCAATATGCGGTGGACGGGGATGATCGAACGCTGGGCAATGTTTTTGAGACACCGCTGGCGACGATCTGGAACGGCCCGGCCTATCGGGCCATGCGGCAGTTGACGAAGCGACCCGCCAGTGGCGGCACAGGCAGTTTCTGCGAAGGCTGCCCAAAGCTGTACCGGGCCCGGCCCGCTGCGACGACGGCCACAAATGTGCCGGCGCCGGCGCCCGAAGCCGCAACCCGTTATGCCGAAAGGCCGCCATCGATCGTCAGCGATGTGCCGGTCACATACGCCGCCAGCGGCGAAGCCAGGTAGAGCACCCCGCCGGCGATATCCCCGGGTTCGCCAATGCGGCCCAGCGGCACGGCGCGTTCGGCCCCCGAAAGCCGCCCCGCGTCCTCCCAGGTGATGGCAGTCATCTTGCTGCGCACGAGCCCCGGCGCCACCAGATTGACCCTGATGCCATCCCGGGCAAAGGCCTGCGCCAGCGTTTTGGTAAGCGTGAGCAGCCCGCCTTTTGACGCCGAATAGGCTGGTTGTCCGATGGTGCCGCGAAAGCTTGCGACCGAGCCGATGAAGATGATGCTGCCGCCCGCCGCCGCCAACGCGCCTTTGAACTTCACCGCCAATTGCATCGGCCCGGTCAGATTGGTTGCCAGCACATCGGCAAAGGTTTCGATCTCGAACTCCTGGCGCCGATAGGCAACCTTGGCGCCGGCAATCACCAGCGCATCCAGCGCCTCTACGCCTGTATCGAATGCCGCGACCGCAGCCGAATCGCCCTGGTCGAGCCGGTGATATTCAAGGCCGGCCAAGTCGCCGTCGGTCCCGGCATAATCAGCGGCGGATGGGCGCGTGCCGGTCACGATCACCCGCGCCCCTGCCGCCAGAAAGCCCCGGGCAATGGCGTTGCCGATACCGGTCGTGCCCCCTGTCACAAGCGCCGTCTTGCCGGCAAAATCAAATACGCCCACGCTTGGTCCAGTTCGAAAACGCCGCTGGGAGCTTCTGGGCGATGGCACTTCTTGAAGGCAAGGTCGCGATTGTGACAGGCGGTGGCCGCGGGCTTGGCCGCGAACATGCGCTGGCATTGGCGGCGGCCGGTGCACGAGTTGTGGTCAACGATCTGGGCGGCAGCGTCACCGGCGAAGGCGCCAGCGACGCGGCAAACGCCGTTGTCGACGAAATCCGCGACATGGGCGGCATGGCCGTCGCGAATCATGCCAGCGTGGCCGATTGGGCTGGCGCCGCCACCATTGTCGAGCAGGCGGTGCGCAGCTTTGGTGGCCTCGATATTGTCGTCAACAACGCCGGCATCAATCGACCGGCGACGATCATCGAGATGACCGAGGCGGATTTCGACCTTGAAATCGGAGTGCATCTGAAAGGCACCGCCGCGGTCAGCCACCACGCCGCGGTATTTTGGGCGGATCGCGGCCCGGCGACTGGACGCGCGATTGTCAACACCACGTCCCCGGTCGGCGTTCACCCGATGCCGAACGGCGGCGCCTATGGGGCGGCAAAGGCCGGCATTGCCGCCATGACCCAGGTGCATGCACAGGAGCTGGCGGCGCTCGGCGTAAGGGTCAACGCCATTGCCCCTTGCGCCCGCACCCGCATGGTAATGGCCTCGCCAAGCGTCGACCAGTTGATGCCGCGCAACCAGGGCTTTGATCGCCACGCACCTGAACATGTCTCTCCGTTGATCGTCTATCTCGCGTCGTCGCTGTGCGCTTTTACCGGCCGGATATTCGGTGTCGAAGGCCCGGATGTCGCCATTTATCGCCCGTGGAGCGCCGAAGAACTGGTCAGCAACCCCGATGGCTGGACCCCGGAAACCCTGGCCGAGGCGCTTGGCGATACCGCAGCGCAGGCCAGCATCCGGGCGTTCTACCCCGGTGGCCGCATCGATACCGTATCGCCACCCAACCGCACCTTGAAAATGCTCGCGGCTGTGCGCTCCGACCCGGATGCGCTTTGACTGCGGCGGGGGCTATCGATGCCCATCGCCGGCCAAGCGGGCGCCGACGACCGAAAAGCGCTTTCTGAGCGACACAACGGGCTTTTCGACAAAATGCCACGAAAGCGCTGCGAAACACACCACGATTGGAAAGCCGATGGCCAGCAATTGCCATGATTGGGAAAATCCGAAATAGTTCTGGAGCATCTGCAGGATTGGAAAATGAAATAGATAGACGCCATAGGAATAGTCACCATGCCGAAAAAACGGCAACTCAGGCAATGGCTGCAACCCGGCATAGATCACCAGATAGGCCAGCGGCGCCAGCATCAGGAGGTCGAACAATGGTTCGACCGAAAAGCGGCTCCCATCCAGAAACACGGCTTCTGCGACCAGCAAGAGCATGATTGATACCGCGACACGTGCATCGAACGGCACACGGCCACGCGCCAGGAAAAGCGCCGATCCGGCAAAGAAGAAGGGAACGACCGCGGCCCCGGTGACCACAAAATACCTGGCAGCCTGATCGAAAAATGGCACGTCAACGAGCCAATTCCCTTGATACACCAGCGCCGCCAAAGCCAGCCAACCAAGCGCGATCAACGCGCTGAGGCTTGCCCGGCGAAGCACGCCAGCGAGCACCAGCATCGCCATGATCAGATAGCAGCCAATTTCAAAAGGCACCGTCCAAAGCGAGCCGTTGACAACGCCTGCCAGCGGATTGGTGTTGAAGACCCCGGGCAACCGATATTGAACAATGCCGATGATATTCAGAAAATAGCGCCCGAATTCCCGGTCGCTAAAATATTGGCTCAAGGGCAACGCTGTGAAAAATGGGCCGATAACCATGGCCGCCAATACGCACACCACAGCCAATGCCGGAACGATGCGCAATGCACGATTCAGCAGATATTGGCGCAGCGGCAGCCGAAGCGCCGATCCGGTGACCAGATAGCCCGATAAAATGAAGAACATCGGTACCATGAAGTGGAACAGCGGCCAGCCCACGGATTCGGCGCCAGCTGACGGATTGCCGTCCACGATCGAAAACGAATGCCAAACCAGGACACTGGTGGCAAGCACGATACGGACGAGATTGAAACCCGGACCAAAACCGCCGACTTCCTGCATTCGATCATCGAACGATTTCACCGGCGACCCTTCAACCGCTGACCTCCTACATTCCTCGCACTGACCATATCGCGCGGCTTCACGCAATATTTCGAAAGCGTTTCACGCCCCATTTGGATAGGGATGACAAGGCTGGCGGCGTGGGCCAACTACGGCTAATATTGCGCCATGTTCCTGAACTTTCTCGACGAACTGCGCGCCGCAAAGATCCCGGCCTCGCTGAAGGAGCATCTGCTCCTGCTGGAAGCCTTGCAGGCCGATGTCATCGATTGGTCGATCGTCGATTTCTACTATCTTGCCCGCGCCGTCTATGTGAAGGACGAAGGCCTGCTCGATCGCTTCGACATGGTTTTCGCCAAGGTCTTCAAGGGGCTGGAACCCACGCTGGAAACCGGCACTGCCGAAATTCCGGAAGACTGGCTGCGCGCCCTCGCTGAAATGAACCTGTCGGCCGAAGAGCTTGCCGAGCTTGAAAAACTCGGCTGGGACAAGCTGATGGAGACGCTGAAAGAGCGGCTCGAGGAACAGAAAAAGCGTCATGAAGGCGGCAACAAATGGATCGGCACCGCCGGAAAATCGCCGTTCGGCGCGCAAGGCTCGCATCCTGAGGGCGTCCGCATCGGGCAGGACAAGAGCCGCAACCAGAAGGCCGTAAAGGTCTGGGACAAGCGCGAGTTCAAGAACCTCGACAATTCGGTCGAACTGGGCACCCGCAATATCAAGGTGGCGCTGCGCCGCCTGCGCAAATTTGCCCGCGACGGCGCGATGGACGAGCTCGACCTCGATGCGACCATCAATGGCACCGCCAAAAAGGCCTATCTCGACATCATCATGCGGCCGGAACGGCATAATGCCGTCAAGCTGCTCTTGATGCTCGACGTCGGCGGATCGATGGACCCGCACGTCAAGGTTTGCGAGGAGCTGTTTTCCGCCGCACGCAGCGAATTCAAGCATCTCGAATTCTTCTATTTCCACAATTGCCCCTATGAGGCGCTGTGGAAGGACAACAAGCGCCGCTGGTCCGAACGCACCCCGGTGCTCGAACTCCTCCACAAATTCCCGCATGATTACAAACTGGTATTCGTCGGCGACGCGTCGATGAGCCCGTATGAGATCAACTACCCCGGCGGCTCGGTCGAACATTGGAATGAGGAAGCCGGCGACGTCTGGATGCAGCGCATGCTCGATGTCTATCACTCGGCCGCCTGGCTCAATCCCATCCCTGAAAAAAGCTGGGGCCACAGCCAGTCGATCCAGATGATCAAGACGGTGATGGAGGATCGCATGTATCCGCTGTCAATCGAAGGGCTGGACCGGGCGATGCGCGAACTGACCCGGTCTCACTAGTCGGGCGCATCCGCATAACCGAAAGTGCTGATCCACGGCTGCAAAATGGGCATGATTGCGGCCATTTCGTCCCGAAAACGCCGCCATTGTCCACCGCCGTTGAACAGCCCGGCGCGCACCTGGGCAACGCTGGCGGTGTTGACATCGCGACGTCGCGCCGTATCGCCAAAATCGCGCAAGGCTGGTGACCAGGGCAGCCCCAGAAAGCCGCACAACCCGCGCGTCACGCCGTCAAAATCCGCCACCAGCGCTTCGTATCGCAATTCCAGAACCGGGTTCGACATCCGCGCCAGGCTGGCCTGTTGCAGGCGCATCATCGCATCATAATGGCGCGCCGCACGTGCCAGCGTCACAAACTCCAACGCAATCGGGCTCGCTGCGAAATTCTGCCGTGCGCAGCTAAGCACCACGTCGCGGGGATCGCGGCGCATCACGATGATGTGCGCCGCCGGAAACAATCTGGCGATGATCGGCAGGTGAAGACCCTTCATCGGGTCCATGTCGACGAACAACCCGGCGCCAGCGCCGTCTCCGGCCCCGAATTCCGCCACACGCTTCCAATAGGCAGCGTGCAACTGGCTCGCTTGCGTTGCGGTAACCGCGTCCAGCCGCTGCGGGCCATCGGCGGGCAGCAGGAATGCCGCATCGGCCGCCGCCAGCGTCGGCAATTCCTCCAGCACCCTGACTCCATCGATGGAGGCAAGGATGTTTTCGACGAGAGTCGTGCCCGACCGCGGATAGCCGAGAAGAAACGCATGCGGGCGCCCGGTCTTGTCGATTGCCGGAACCTGCCAAGGCGTCCTGCTGGCCGATACATGCCCGGCAACACGTTCGGTGATCGACAATTGCGATTCCAGCGCCGCCAGCCGCGGGTGCCTTGCAGCAAGATCGGCCTTTGCCGCCGCCCAGGCGGCAACCGCGCCCGCCGGATCAGCCAGCCGCGCCAGGGCATCGCCGAGCAGCGATTGGCCGGCGCTGCGGTTTTCGGCCGACAGTTCCGGTGTCACCAAAAGGGTTTGCAGTCGCGCGACGGCAGCCCCAGCTGCGTCATCGGCAATATCGCAACGCGCGACGGCACAATGGGCGACCGGGTCTGCCGGGTCGCTGGCCAGCGCGCGACCGGCGAGATCGCGCGCTTCGGCACGATCACCCACCAAGGCGGCGATGGCGGCAGCCCCGGAAAAAGCGGCCGCGCGGCCCGGTTCCAGGCGGGCGGCTTCCAGATAGCTCGCCTTGGCCAGTTTCAACGAATTGCCCTGATGCAGCGTAAAACCGCGTTCCAGCCAGGCGGCAGCATAGTCAGGCGCATGGGCGATGGCAGCGTCGAGCGCCATCAACGCCTCGCGCATCCGCCCCTGCCGACGCAGCGCAAGGCCGAGCGTGCTGAGCAGGCCAGGCTCCCCCGGCGTCTGGCCAAGTCCTTCGCGAAGCAGGGCTTCAGCGGCGGCGTGGTTACCCGCCTCCACCTCTGCCCAAGCGACCAGGTTGCAGGCAAACGGATCAGGATCGCCCATCGCCAGCGCCTGTCTCGACAGGTTGATTGCCGTGACAACATCGCCGATCGCCAACGCAGCGTCGATCCGGTCGGCCAAAGGGGTTATGGTTGGGGGCGGCATCTGCAAGACCTTAGCAATATCGATCCGCCGCTGCCAATGATCGACGCCTTCAACAAGGCGACCCTTGCCGATAATGTCGCCGATTGCGGACCTGATTTCGATTTGGAAGTTTACTAAGTTTACGCTCCCACGCCCTTTTTGAGTGTTTACCAGAGGCGCCACGATTTACGCGCCACACGACGCGGACCACGATGCGGACCACGAACTGGATTTGACATTTTGCGTGGCTGGCATGCCGCCGTTAATAACCTATTTGGGAAAATTGTCAATCCAGGCAGAACGCCTCCTGCTGCCCTGGCAGCACCCTGCCCGGCGGGCGTGGCCGCGTGCGGAATCCGAGTGACCGCCAATTTGGCACCGCGCTGGAACTGCTTTCCGAAGCGCCAGGCCGGGCCTATGCCAGCATTGGCAACCCCGGAGATCGCCCATGACAGATACCGCCGCCACCTTTCACGGGCTCCACGCCGGGCCAGGTTTGCTGATGCTGGCCAACGCCTGGGATGCCGGCAGCGCGCGATTGTTCGAATCGCTGGGCGCGCCCGCCATTGCCACGACAAGCGCCGGCGTGGCGTGGAGCCTTGGCTATCCCGACGGCAATGCCCTGCCGATCGCGCTTTATCTGGGCGCATTGGCGCGCATCACCGCGACGGTGGCGGCACCGGTGACCGCCGATATCGAAGGCGGTTATTCGGAAAATCCGAAAATCGTTGCCGACAATGCGCGCCGGGTGATCGATACAGGCGCCGTTGGCATCAACATCGAGGATGGCGCCACACCGCCCGAAGCCTTTGCCCGCAAGCTTGCCGCCGTCCGTGCCGCCGCCGATGCCGCTGGTGTGGCCCTGTTCATCAACGCCCGCACCGATGTCTGGCTGGCGAAGCAGGCGCAGGGGCGGGAAGTGGCAGAAGTGCTGGCGCGGGCGGCGCTGTATCGTGCCGCCGGTGCCAACGGGTTGTTCGTGCCAGGTGTTACCGATGCCGGCGCAATCGCCGAACTGGTATCGGCCGTCGGCTTGCCGATTAACGTGCTGGCTCGGCCCGGACTGCCACCGGTGGCGGACTTGCGGCGGCTGGGTGTGCGGCGGCTGAGCGCCGGATCGTCCATCACCGAGGCGGCGCTGGGCCATGCGGCGCGGGTTGCCGCCGCCTTCATGGCCGGGGATAGCGCCGGGCTTTTCGAGGGCGCGCTGGCCTATGGCGCGCTTAACGCGTTGATGCCGGGGCGCTAGCCGAAGTCGCGGGCGCCACCGGCAGCGGCAGCGTGTTCAGCCAGGCGTTGAACAGGATCACCACCCCGGCGAGCATCATCAGCACCGCCTTGGTGCGATTGCCGCCGGCCTGACGCAGCAGCCAGATACCGGTGGCGATCAGCGCGAACGCCGCGGCAGCCGCCAGGCCGAAAATGATGGACGGGGCTTCATTCATGCGATGCGGGCCTTGATATCACGCAAGAAAATGCTCATTCGGCCAGCGCCTGCCGCACGGCGCGGCCCCAGGCGGCGCGGCGGGCGGCGCGGCCGGCGTCGCTGCTGCCGGGCAAAAAACTGCGATCCGGCGACGACATGGCGGCCGCCGCTTCGGCAAGCCCGGCGAACAGCCCGGCACCCACGCCCGCCAGCATCGCCGCGCCCAACGCTGTTGTTTCGATGACGCGCGGCCGTTCGACCGGGACACCCAGGCTGTCGGCCAGGTCCTGGCACAGCCAATCATTGGCAACCATGCCGCCATCAACGCGCAACTTGCCGGCCGGCACGCTATCGGCGGCCAGTGCATCGACAAGATCGGCGGTTTGCTGGCCCATCGCTTCCAGTGTTGCGCGGGCGATATGGGCGCGTGTGGTGCCACCCGACAGGCCGGTCAGCGTGCCCTTTGCCTGCGGCTGCCAGTGCGGGGCGCCCATGCCGGCCAGCGCCGGTACGAACACCACGCCGCCGCTGTCGGGGACGGAGCGCGCCAGTTCTTCGGTTTCGGCGCTGCTGTCGATCAGGCCCAACCCGTCGCGCAGCCATTGCACGGCGGCGCCGGCGGTGAAGATCGACCCTTCGAGCGCATAGGCGGCAATGCCGTCCAGCCGCCATGCCACCGTCGACAACAGCCGGTGTGCGGAGCGTGGCGGCACGCTGCCTGCATGGGCGAGGAGGAAGCAGCCGGTGCCATAGGTCGCCTTCAACTGCCCCGGCGACAGGCAGGCCTGGCCGATGGCAGCGGCCTGCTGGTCTCCGGCGCTGCCGGTAATCGGCGTTTCGGCCCCCAAAAGAGCGGTGGTAGCCAGCGGCCCGGCGCAATCGACGATTTCGGGCAGGATGTCGGCCGGGACACCGAACAGATCGAGCATCGCGGCATCCCAGCGGCAGGTTTCAAGGTCCATCAGCAGGGTGCGCGAGGCGTTGGTGGCATCGGTGACATGGCGCGCGCCGGCGCTCAATTTCCAGATCAGCCAGCTTTCGACGGTGCCGGTGAGCAGCCGCCCGGCAGCGTGGGCCGCAGCGACCGCCGGCCAGTTGGCAAGGCCCCAGGCGATCTTGGTGCCGGAAAAATAGGGATCGAGCAGCAGCCCGGTTCTGGCCTGCACCGCCGGCTCATGGCCCGCGGATTTCAGCGCGGCGCAGGCATCGGCGGTGCGGCGATCCTGCCAGACGATGGCCGGCGACAATGGCTCCCCGCTTTGCCGATCCCAGAACACCACTGTCTCGCGCTGGTTGGTGACACCGATGGCGGCAATGCGAGCGGCGCCGATGCGATCGGCGACTTCGATCAGGCAATCCCGCGCCGCACGCCAGATTTCGGCGGCATCATGTTCCACCCATCCCGACCGAGGATAGTGCTGCGTTATGGGCCGGCCACAGCTGGCGACGATTGCGCCCTCAAGATCAAAGGCGATTGCCCTCGCCGAGGTGGTGCCGGCATCAAGCGCAAGAACAAGGTCGGCGTGCGATTTGGTCATCATGACACCTTCCCTAAACCGCCGCGCCAACGTAGTTAAGCCCGCCAATCATGAACAGCAGCGCCAGCCAGCCCCCCGTATACGACCTGCTGATCATCGGCGGGGGCATCAACGGCGCCGGGATCGCCCGCGATGCGGCCGGCCGGGGCATGACGGTGGCGCTGGCCGAAGCCGGCGATCTGGGCGGCGCGACATCGAGTTCATCGACAAAGCTCATCCATGGCGGCCTGCGTTATCTGGAATTCTACGCCTTTGGGCTGGTGCGCAAGGCGCTGGCCGAACGTGAGGTATTGCTGGATATCGCGCCGCACATCAGCTGGCCGCAAAGCTTCATCCTGCCCAATTCGCCGGGGGATCGCCCGGCCTGGATGCTGCGCATCGGCCTGTGGCTGTACGACAATCTGGCGCGCCGCCGCATCGTGCCGGGTTCATCTGCCGTCGACCTGCGGCAGGATCGCGCCGGCCGGGCGCTTTCGCCCAATTATACCAAGGCATTCCGCTATTGGGATGGCTGGGTGGACGATGCACGCCTGGTCATCGCCAATCTGCAGGATGCACGGGCCAAGGGCGCGGTAATCATGCCGCGCACCCGCGTCGTTCGCGCCGAACTCGATGCCGGTCTGTGGACGGTGACGCTGGGCGATGGCAGCAGCATTAAAGCGCGGCAGATCATCAACACCGCCGGCCCCTGGGCGGGCGAGGTGGCACGCACGGTTTTGGGCCGCAACGATGCGCCGGCGCTGCGCCTGGTGCAGGGTTCGCACATCGTCACCCGGCGGGTGCACATGGGCCGCGATGCCTTCATGTTCCAGCAGCCGGATGGCCGCATCATCTTCGTTATCCCCTATGAGCATGATTTTTCGCTGATCGGCACCACCGAACGCGATATCGATGTGCCCGAGGCGGCGCACATCACAGAAGGCGAGACCGAATATCTGCTCGCCGCCGCCAATCGTTACCTGTTGCGACCGCTGACCCGCGACGATGTGGTGCACAGCTATGCCGGCGTCCGCCCGCTGATCCTGGAACCCGGCAAGGGTGACCGCGAAACCACGCGCGATTACCGGCTGGTGGCGCATGAAGGCGTGCCGGCGATGACGGTCGTTGGCGGCAAGATCACCACCTATCGCGTGCTGGCCGAAGATGTCTTGAAGAAGCTGGCGCCCAAGAGCAAGCCTTGGACAGCCGAAGCGCCGTTGCCGGGTGGCGATGTCGAAAGACTGGCCGGCGAGACCGGGCAGGATGCGTTCAAGCGCTGGGTGACCAACCTTGTCGCCGCGCAGGAAAATTACGATCCAAAGCTGGTCAAGCGGCTTGCCTATACGCTGGGCACCGCAGCCGAACCGCTGCTGAACGCCGGGCTTGGCAAAAATCTGGGCGGCGTCTTCGAAGGCGAGCTGGCGCATTATGTCGCCAATGAATGGGCGGCAACCGCCGACGATGTACTGTGGCGGCGGACCAAGCTGGGCCTGCACATCGGCAGCGCAGGCCGCGCCAAGGTCGCGGAATGGTTCGGCGAGCGCGTCGGGCCGCTCGAAGAAAGTGCGCCGGTGACGCATCGGTTCGCGAAGCCGGGCGCATAACGCCAATCGCTTTGAACCGGCGTCGACACCGACCCGTGACGCCGCATCGGTGCATGACCTTCCGCCCGCTTCGCGGCGACCGTCGCGCAAATGCTGCGCGTTGCAATGTCACCGCCAACGATTAATAATCGTTAATCGGGATTACGGTGGGTCCGGTATCGTCTTGCACCATCGGATCGCCCGGGTGGGAAACAGCCGATGATTTTTGTGCTGCTGGTGCCGCTGTCGTTGTTGCTGCTTCTGTCCCTGGGGTCGCTGGCGCGTGCCATGCTCGCGCAACGCGCCATGCCCCGGCCAGAACTGCTGTTGCTGGGCGCCGTCGTCAACTTCTTCGATGCGTTGGGTATAGGCTCCTTTGCACCAACGATGGCCTGGCTCAAATTCCGCAAGCTTGTCCCCGATCGGGTGATCCCCACAACGATGTTTGTCGGGCTCACACCGCCGTCGATCGTCGAAGCGGTGATCTTTCTCGCGCTGCTCGGCGTGCTGGTCGATCCGTGGTTGCTGGGCGGCTGCATGCTGGCGCTGGTCGCCGGTTCAATGGCCGGCGTACCGCTGGCGACAAGGGCACGCACCTGGGTCGTTCAACTCATCGTCGCGGCGGCGCTGGCGGTTGCCGCAATCTTCTATGCAATGGCCAATCTGGGCCTGATGCCGGTGGGTGGCACCGCCACATCGCTGCCGCTCCCGTTGATGCTTGTCGCCATTGCGGCAAACTTCGGCTTCGGCATTCTGCTCAATTTCGGCGTTGGCCATTTTGCGCCGACGCTGGTCTTGCTCAGCCTGATGGGCATGGACCCGCATCTGATCTTTCCGATCATGGCCGGCGGCGCCGGATTCGCCGGTGGCATCGTCAGCATCCGCCATATCAGGATCGGCCAGATCAATACCGCTGTCGCAGCCGGGCTTGCCCTTGGCGGCATTCCGGCGGTGCTCGTCGCCGCTTTCATCGTCAAGAATATGCCGATCGAAACGCTGCGCTGGCTGGTCAGCGTCGTTGTCGTCTATTCCGCACTGGTCATGCTGCGCGCTGGCATGGCCGGCAGGCGGCTGCCACAGCCGGCCGATGCGGCGGTCGACTAGGCGCGATTCGCGGTCAGCCGGCCAGACAGGCGGCAAACACCGCCGCATCGACATTGCCGCCCGAAAGCACCACTACCGCGGTCCGGCCCGCCAGATCGACCTTGCCCGAAAGCGCCGCCGCCAGCGCAACAGCGCCGCCTGGCTCCACCACCAGTTTCAGCTCGCGAAAGGCAAAGGCGACGGCGCGCGCCACCTCCGCTTCGCTCACCACCACCCCGCGCGCACCATTGGCACGCAGCGTATCGAACGTGAGGTCCGACATGCGCAGCGTCTGCAAGGCGTCACACCGCGTCGGCTGGGGGTTGCTGACCGGCACGATGGCACCACTGGCCAGGCTCTGGTTCACATCGTCCCAATTTTCGGGCTCGACGATGGTCACCGGCAGGCCCGACCCGACGGCAAAGCCGCTCGACAGCCCGCCGCCGCCGCAACAGGTGATAGCCAGATCGGCAGTGATGCCCAGCGCTGCTAGATCCTCGACAGCCTCCAGCCCCGCCGTCCCCTGCCCCGCGATGACATGGCGATCATCGAACGGCGGCACGATCGTGGCGCCGCGTTCGGCTGCCAGCGCCGCGCCGATGGCCTCGCGCTTTTCGGTCAGCCGTTCGTAGAAAATCACCTCGGCACCATCGGCGCGGGTGCGCTCCACCTTCAGCTTCGGCGCGTCGCTCGGCATGATGATGGTGGCACGCAGCCCCAATAGCCGAGCCGCCAGCGCCACACCCTGCGCATGGTTGCCGGATGAATAGGCGACGACACCGCCGGCGCGATCGGCCTCGGGAATCACCGACAGCCGGTTATAGGCACCGCGGAACTTGAACGATCCGGTGCGTTGCAGGCATTCGGGCTTCAGATACACCCGCCCGCCGGTTATCGAATCGAGGCTGGCGCTTGTCACCAAAGGGGTACGAACCACGATACCGGCCAACCGCGCTGCAGCCGCCAGCACTTCGGCATGGACGACCACCGAACCCGTTGAAAAAGCGTCTGCATCGGCCATGCGTCAAACTCCTGAAAGCCCTAGGGAAAACCACGAAAAATGCGTAGATAAAAAAACTACTTTACAGGGGGGCATCGCGACCCTAGATACGCCCTCCGCTGCCCCATGGGACTTCCACCGCAAGGCAGCTTTGGTGTCAATTTTCGTTTTCGCGCAAGTTGCCACACTTTGCCCACCCGGAGGTCCCTTGATTTGCACGAAAACCATAACGCGCTGGGGGTAGTCGTCGGCACGCAGCCGACCCAACCCGTCACGCTTGTTCGCCCCCATGCCGCGCATCGCGCAGCCCGTTACTTTATTGAAAAGTTTCCGGGCACGTCGCTGTATGCCGTAAAGGCCAATCCCTCGCCGGATCTGATCCGGTCGCTGTGGGACGCCGGCATCACGCATTTCGATGTCGCCTCCATTGCCGAGGTGCGGTTGGTCCGCGGCCTGCTGCCGTCGGCTGTGCTGTGTTTCATGCACCCGATCAAGGGGCAGGAAGCCATTGCCGAGGCGTATCACCAGCATGGCGTGCGCACCTTCAGCCTTGATTCGCTGGTCGAGCTCGAAAAGATCGTTGCCGCCACGGCGCGCAATGGCGTTGCCGCCACCGACTTGACGCTGTGCGTGCGCCTGCGCGTGTCGTCGGCGCATTCCAAGCTGAGCCTTGCGTCCAAGTTCGGCATTGCTGCCGATGAATCGGCGCCGCTTTTGATGGCCACGCGGCAGGTTGCCGATGCGCTGGGCATATGTTTTCACGTCGGTTCGCAGGCGATGAGCCCGCAGGCCTATGCCGAAGCATTGGCACAGGTTCGCACCGCGATCGTCGGGGCCGGTGTCACCGTCGATGTCGTCGATGTCGGTGGCGGTTTCCCGTCGGTCTATCCGGGCATGGAACCAACGGCGCTCGATGGCTATTTCGAAGTCATCAGCCGCGCCTATGAAGCGCTGCCGATCAGCTATTCGGCGGAATTGTGGTGCGAACCCGGCCGCGCCCTGTCGGCCGAATATGCCAGCGTTCTGGTGCGTGTCGAAGCGCGCAAGGACGATGTGCTGTACATCAACGATGGTGCCTATGGCGCCTTGTTCGATGCGGCGCATGTTGCCTGGCGCTTCCCTGTCGAACTGGTGCGCGAAACCCCTTCGCACACCAAGATGATGGAGTTCAGCTTTTACGGCCCGACATGCGACGATATGGATTTCATGCGCGGGCCGTTCGTGCTGCCCGCCGACATCCAGGCCGGCGACTATATCGAAGTCGGCATGCTTGGTGCCTATGGTTCGGCGATGCGCACCGGGTTCAACGGCTTCACCGCCGGCGACACCATTATCGCCCGCGACGAACCGATGGACACTGCCTATGGTGTCACGGAAGAGTCGCCGTCAAAGGTTATCAGCATCCGCTGAGGCGCCGTTCGGCACCTGTCAGAATTGCCGCCCCTTCGCCGGGGCGGCGCTTTCCCGCTCGGCGCCGGAATAGTCCGGCCGCGGGGGGTGCCTCCATCGTGAGGCGCCTGGCCAGTGAACCACACTGGAAGGATTTTCCATGTCTGAAGTGATCAATCAGCAGCGCAAGGCTGAACTGCTTTCAAAAACCGTCAAGCACATCGACATCAAGAGCTTCGACGCCCGCCCGATCATCGACGGCATGGCCGGGATGAGCTTTACCTCGCGCGATCTCGCCCGCGCCACCGGCATCTATAACGACATGATCGCCGATCCCGATTGCACCATTTTCCTCGTCATCGCCGGGTCGACCAGCGCCGGCGGCTGCATGGATCTTTATGCCGAACTGCTGCGCAACAACATGATCGACGGCATCGTCGCGACCGGCGCCAGCATCGTCGACATGGATTTCTTCGAAGGCCTTGGCCACAAGCATTATCAGGCGCTGGAAGTGCCCGATGACGACACGCTGCGCTCGCTGCTCATCGATCGCATCTATGACACCTATATCGACGAAGAGCAGTTGCAGGATTGCGACCACACCATCTACGAAATCGCCAACAGCCTGGAACCCAAGCCCTATTCGAGCCGCGCCTTCATCCGCGAGATGGGCAAGTACCTCGTCGAGCACGGCAAGAAGGACAACAGCCTCGTTAAGCTGGCCTATGAACATGACGTGCCGATCTTTTGCCCGGCATTCGTCGATTCATCGGCGGGCTTTGGCCTTGTCAAACACCAGGTCGACCGCGCCAAGGAAGGCAAGCCGTACATGGTGCTCGACGCCATCGCCGATTTCCGCGAGCTGACCGACATCAAGATCAAAGCTGGAACAACTGGTCTTCTGATGATCGGCGGCGGCGTGCCCAAAAACTTCATCCAGGACACTGTCGTCTGCGCCGAAATCCTCGGCCATGACGATGTGCAGGTCCACAAATATGCGGTTCAGATCACCGTCGCCGACGTCCGCGACGGCGCCTGCTCATCGTCGACGCTGCAGGAAGCGGCGAGCTGGGGCAAGGTCAACACCGGTATCGAACAGATGGTGTTTGCCGAAGCCGGCTCGGTGATGCCGCTGCTGGCGAGCGACGCCTACCACCGCGGCCATTGGAAAAACCGCACCGCCCGCGCCTGGGGCAAATTGTTCGAATAAGACTCCCCACGCGCTTGGGAGAGGCTTGGCCCGCGCTTCCCGCCTCGCACACGCGGGTGGGGAAGCGAGGGCGGGTCTTTCTGACGGCCGCTAACGCGGCGGCCCTGCAATGGCAGCAGAAAAAGCGCTCAAGCCTTGCGCACAAACTCCGTCCGCAGCACCAGCCCCTTGATCTTGTCGACCTTGCAGTCGATCTCATCAGGGTCGCCGGTGAGGCGGATGCCCTTGACCATGGTGCCGCGCTTCAACGTCACCGACGTGCCCTTGACCTTCAGGTCCTTGATGAGCGTGACATTGTCGCCATCGGCGAGAATCGTGCCGTTGGAATCGCGGGTTTCCACGTTCAATCCCCTTCAAATTCAACAAGCGCCGTCACGTCGACATCCACCCCGCGCAAGCGCGCGGCGCCGCCGAGATCAGGCAGGTCTATGGCAAAGGCCGCACGTTCGACGATAGCCCCGGCGCCGCGCAGCAATTCGATCCCTGCAAGCGCGGTACCGCCGGTGGCGATAAGATCATCGACGAGCAGCACCCGCGCGCCGGCCTTTATGGCATCATCGTGCATTTCGATCCGGTCCTGGCCATATTCGAGCGCATAGTTGATGCCGGTTACCCGGCCGGGCAGCTTGTTCTTCTTGCGCAGCAGTACCAGCCCGCATCCCATGTGCTGTGCCAGCGCCGCACCAAAGATGAAGCCGCGCGCCTCAATCCCGGCGATCAAATCGGGCACCGGTCCGGCCAGGTCAGCAAGCCGCTCGATCGACCGGCGGAAGCCCGCGCCATCGAGAAGCAGTGTCGTGATATCGCGAAACTGAATCCCGGGCTTTGGATAATCGGGAATGGTGCGGATAAGATCGCGAAGATCGTCGTTCACGTGTCTCGTCTCCAATCGCAGGCAAGTCGGGCCACTGCTTCCAGACAAAACGAAAGGGGCGACTGCACCAGCGACCCGGCACAGCCGCCCCTTTCAAGACGCCTGGTTCGTTAAGTTACGCAAAGCCTAGGCAGGCTGACGCTTCACATCGGCCCAGACACGCTTGTAGCTGAGATAGCCAAGGCCAGTCATGATGAGCAGGAACAGGATGGCGATTGCCCCGGTTTCCTTGCGGGCTTCAAGCGTGGGCTCGGCAGTCCAGGTAAGGAAAGTGGCGACGTCTTTTGCCATCTGGTCCTGCGTTGCCTTGGTGCCATCGACGTAAGTCACCTGGTCATCGGCAACAATCGGCGGCGGCATGGCGACATTGAGCGACCGGAAGTACGGGTTGTAATAAAGCCCGTCCGGCACGGTCCAGCCGGCCGGCGCATCGGCATAGCCGGTGATCAGCGAATGGACGTAGTTGGTGCCGTCCTCGCGCGCCTTGGTGATCAGCGACAGATCGGGCGGCAGCGCACCATTTTGGGCGGCACGTGCAGCGATCTCGTTCGGGTAAACCAGCGGGAATTTGTCGGCTGGCGTCGCCTTGCGAGTGCTCGGCTCACCGGTCTTGTCGTCGATCGACGGGACTTCATAACCGGCGGCGATGGCCTTGATTTCCGGTGCCGAGAAGCCCAGCGCCGCAAGATCGCGGAATGCGACGCGGTTGATAGAGTGACAAGCCGAGCAGATTTCCTTGTAAACCTGGAAACCGCGCTGCAGCTGCTTGCGATCGAAAGTACCAAGAATCCCGAGATTGCCGGGGCCATTGACGGTCCAGGCGATCTCGCGCGGATGTTTGTGCAGCTTTTCAACGGGGTCGGGCAAAACCGCATCGCGGGGTTGCACAGCGCCCCACAGCACCGCGGCGATAAAGATCAGGCCGACGCCCAATGCACCAAGTCGGATCATTGCAATAAACCTTATTCAGCCGGCTGCGGCATGGCAGCGCCGGTCGCCGGCGCCGATGACGACCGGCCATATTTGGCAAGCACGGCCTCGGAAATCGAGCTTGGCAACGGCCGCGTCTTTTCGAGACGGCTGACGAGCGGCGTGATGATGAGGAAATGCGCGAAATAATAGGCCGTCAGCACCTGGCTGATCCGCACCCAGGGTTCGCCCGCCGGCTTGCCACCCGCGACGCCGAGGAGAAACACCACGACGAGGAACACCCAGAACAGGATGCGGTTGAGCGGGCGATAGCTGTTCGAGCGCACCGGCGACGTATCGAGCCAGGGCAGGAAGAACAGCAGCAGGATCGCCGAG
>JBBQPR010000042.1:0-27436 GCA_038217075.1 Sphingomonadales bacterium | reverse complement strand
CGGCGGGCATCATGGTGTTTGACGGCGTGTTCACCGATATCCGTGATCCCGATGGTTTTGAAGCGGAGGCGCGGCAGGCGTTGATGCTGGGCTTTGATGGCAAGACGTTGATCCACCCGTCACAGGTCGAGCCGTGCAACCTGGTGTTTTCGCCCGATGCCGGCGGGATTGCCGAAGCGAAGGCGCTTGTTGCCGCCTATGAAGCCGGGCTGGCGGCGGGGACGGGGGTGACGACGTACAAGGGCAGGCTGGTCGAGGTGCTGCACGTTGCCGAGGCGCGGCGGTTGCTGGCGCTGGCGGGGGGCTGAGGGGGGACCTGACAGCACTCTCTGACCGTCAGCCGGTAACACCCTCACCCGGGCCGGCTGCGCCGTCTCTCGCCTCTCCCGCAGGCGGGAGAGGGGGGATGAGACGCCTGCTTTGGGTCTAGCCTTCTGGCGTCGCCGGGGTGTCGGCCGGCTTTGCAGCGATGGCGCCGCAGGCGTGGCAGAACGGGGCAAAGCTGCTCTTTCGCGCGTCGCAGCTGTGACAATGGTCGAACAGACCGATGCCGCAGTGCGGGCAGAAATCGATCGCGGGATTCTTCAGATCGACCGGGCGTTCGCAGCCGGGGCAGGCGCCCTTGTCGAGCCGGGCCAGCGCTGAATCATAGCTGAGCACTTGCCGGCGGACCTGATCGGGTTGCGCTTCGGCCTGGCGCTGCGCCTCCAGATAGCGATTGAGCGCATTGATGGCATAGCGGCCGACGAGCACGGTGATGATGATGCCGACGATGAAGCGGACATAGCCGCCATAGCTGGGCAGATAGGGCACGAGTTCGACGAAAAACGCGAACAAGGCGAACAGGATGAAGCCCCAGACAAACGGCCAGTATTTCGATTTGCGTTGCCGCGCGAACAGATAGCCGGCGATGAGCAACAGCGGCAGGGTGAGCGTCAGCCTGTAGAGGAATACGCGGAGTTCGGCGCTCCGTTGCGCCGCATCATATTTTTCGGCTGCCGCCGCCAGATAGGGCGACATGGCGGTGTTGGCGCGGGCTTCGGCCTGGTCGGCATCCAGCATGATCTGGCGCTGGGCTTCGGCGGCCTGGCGGGCCTTGTCCTCTGCGGACTTCAGCGCATCGAGCCCCGCGCTGCGTTCGATCAGTTCGCGATCCTGGTCCGGCCGCGCGGTGGCGGTCCGGGTGGCGACCCAGTTCTGGAAGGTTTCCTGGCCGCTGGCATAGGCGTTTTGCGCCGCCTGATATTGCAGTTCGGCCTGGTCCAGTGGCGGGCGGGCCTCACTGGCGCGTTTCTGTGCCGCCTCGATTGCGGCACGAAAGGCCCGAACCGCGTCCTGATCGACGAACTGTTCCTGCGAAATCTGGCCATCGACCTGCGGCAGGTCGCCGACGATGACATTGCCAAGGCCGATCAGGAAGCCGGCGAAGACCAGCGCGATCACCCACAGGCCGCGGTTGAACCATTTTTCAGAAAGGCGAAGGGATTTGCTCATCTGTGCTTGCTGCGCGCGCCGACGCGTTGCGTCAATACTGCTGCTGACCGCGCATTGTTCTTTTGCCAAACCATTTACATTGTTGACCTTGGCCGTCGACGGCGGCATCACCCTTGGCAGGGCAGCGGGGGAATAGCGTGGTGCGGGGGCCGGTTCGATCTGTTGGCGCGCCGAGGCTGCCCGTGCGTCCACTATGGGGCAGGGCCCCGCAATCATGATGACATTCGGACCATGGTTGGCAACCGAAATGGCGGCAAGTCTGGCGTTGGGGCTGTGCCTGCCAGCCGCCGGCGCCGCTGCGGAAATGGCAGCGCCGCCTGCTGCCACCACAATCATCGTCACCGGGCAGCGCGACGGCGTTACCGGGCTCGACCGGCTGCCGACGCCCTTGCTCGATACGCCGCAGGTGATCGAGGTGATCAGCGCAGTGGATTTGCAGGCGCGCGGTATCACCAACCTGAACGATGCGCTGCGCGGGGTCGCGGGGTTGAGCCTTGGCGCCGGCGAGACCAGTTTTCAGGGCAATAATGCCATTTTGCGCGGCTTTACCACCCGCAACGACCTGTATGTCGATAACGCCCGGGACTATGGCTATTACTACCGTGACACCTTCGATGATGATCGGGTGGAGGTGGTCAAGGGCCCGTCATCGACGCTGTTCGGGCGCGGATCGACGGGCGGCGTCATCCACCGGGTCAGCAAGGTGCCGTTGGCGGCGGATCGCTTTGCCGCCGAGGCGCAATTGGGCAGCGACGACACGCGGCGGCTGGCCGTGGACGCCAATATCGCCGATGTGGCCGGGCCGGGATCGGCGTTCCGGATCAACGCCGTTGTGCATCGTTCGGCGGTGGCGGGGCGCGCTGGCGGCTATTTCGAACGCTGGGGCGTCGCGCCGACCCTGTCGTTGGGGATGGGCACGCCGACGCGGGTGATCCTGTCGTTCCTGCACCAGCAGGAGGCAAACCGCCCTGATTATGGCATCCCCTGGATCGCGGGGACGCCGGCCGCACCGGGCTATCCGGCGCCGGTCGATCGCGCGACCTATTATGGGTTTTCGAACGACCGGCTGCATACCGATGTCAACATTCTGACGGCGCGGTTGGCGCATGATGTGTCGCCGACGACGCAGTTGCGCGGGCAGATCCGATATTCGAACAACAGCCGGGATTTCCGGTACAGCGAGGCGGTAATCCCGCCGGGAACGCCGCGCGATGCGCCGCTTTCGGGGATCACCATCGGTCGCAACCTGTTCGAGGGCCGATCCCGCGACCGGTTTTTCCAGGTGCAGGGGGAGATCGAGACGCGGCTGCAATTATGGCCGGGGGAACATCGCATTATCGCCGGCGCCGAAGCGGGGACTGAGGCGACCGACCCGACCTATGTCACCAACCCTGGCGTGCCGCGGACGTCGCTCGTTGATCCGGTTGGCGGCTTTTACGACAGTGCGCCGAACAGCTTTGTCCGCCTGCGCGGGCGGGCGCGGTCGCAATTTGTCGGCGTGTTCGGCATCGATTCAATCGATCTGTCGCCGCATTGGCAGGTGCTGATCGGTTTGCGCTGGGATCGGTTTGCTACGCGATATGACAGCACCCGCTTTGCCGCGGACGGCAGCAGCGACCGCGGCACCGCGGTGGATCGCGCCGATCGCAAGCTGAGCTATCGGGGCGCGCTGGTCTGGAAACCAGTGCATAATGCCAGCGTCTATGCCGCCTATGCCAATTCGTTCAACCCGTCCGGGGAGGGGGTTGAATCGCTGATTTCGTCCGGCCGGGCAGTTGGGGAGAGCAATATCAACCTGGTGCCAGAAAACAGCCACAGCATCGAATTCGGCGCCAAATGGAATCTGGCCGATGGCCGGTTGCAGATGAGCAGCGCGCTGTTCCGCATCGACAAGGCCAATGTGCGGGTGCCCGATCCGGGGACGCCGGGGCTTAACATTTCGGGTGGCAAGCAGCGGGTGGATGGCGCCGAAATCGAACTGGCCGGTGAACCGCTGCCGGGCTGGAGCGTCAAGGCGAGCTATGCCTGGCTGGATGGCCGGACGGTGCAATCGACTCCCGGCGGGCCTTTGGTTGGCGCCCCCCTGTTGCTGACGCCGCGCCATTCGGGGTCGATCAGCACGGCGGTCGATGTCGCGCCGCGTTTCAATGTCGGGCTGAACATGGTGTTTGCCTCCAGCCGGTTGGGGCAGAATGGCGCTGCATCCTATCTGTTGGCGGGTGGCTATGCGGTGGCCAATGCCAGCCTGGCGTGGCGGATGACCGACAGGCTGACGCTGCGGTTGCTGGTCAACAACATCGCCGACCGGCTGTATTATGATCAGCTCCACCCCGCCCATGTCATCCCCGGCGCCGGGCGCAGCGCGCTGGTGACGCTGGCGGTCGTGCTATAGGCTGGTGCCATGCTGCATCTGAGGGCCGTGCTGACCGCTGTTGAACTCGCTGATGTGCGGGCGCGGATTGCGGCCTGTGCATGGATCGATGGCCGCGCCACCGCGGGCAACCTGTCTGCCGGGGTGAAGCGCAACCGGCAACTGGCGGAGGATGATGCGGGCGGGCAGGCCGCCGCCGCAATCGTGCTGGCGGCGCTGGGGCGCAGCGGGGTGTTTGCCTCCGCAGCGCTGCCGGCCGAAATCGCGCCGCCGTTGTTCAACCGCTATGGCGCTGGCGATGGTTATGGCGATCATATCGACAACGCGATCCGCCTGTTGCCGCGCGGGCGCATGCGGCTGGACCTGTCGGCGACCTTGTTCCTGAGCGATCCAGGGGATTATGCCGGCGGCGAACTTGTCGTCCGCGGCGGCGCCGGTGAACAGGGTTTCAAGCTGCCGGCGGGGGACATGCTGTTGTATCCGGCGGGATCTGTACACCGGGTGATGCCGGTTGCCAGCGGTGTGCGGGAGGCGTGCTTTTTCTGGGTGCAGAGCCTTGTGCGTGATGTCGGGCAGCGGGGGCTGTTATTCGATCTGGATGCGCAAATTGGCCGGATGCGGGCCGAGGGCGTGGCCGATGCGCATATCCTGGAACTGACGTCGTTGTATCACAATCTGTTGCGGCAATGGGCGGACCGGTGAGCGTCCGGTAGCGCCGCGCCGGATCAGTGTTGGCCGGTGTAGCCGCGATACCAGTCGACAAAGGCCGGGATGCCGACATCGAGCGGTGTCGCCGGGTCATAACCGAGATCGCGCCGGGCCGGGCCGATATCGGCCCATGTGGCGGTGACGTCGCCGGGTTGCATGGGCTGCATGTCGATGATAGGTTCGCTGCCACAGGCCTGGCCGATCAGGGCAACGAAGCGGCCGAGCGTCTCGGGCTTGTCATTGCCCAGATTATATACGGCGTGCGGGCTGACCGAACCGCCGGGTTTTTGCGCGCCGTCATCGGCTGGGGGGCTGGCGAGGGCCGCCAGCACACCCGAGACGATATCGTCGATATAGGTGAAATCGCGCTGCATCGCGCCGCCGTTGTACAGCGGCAGCGGCGTGCCGGCGAGGACTCGCTCGGTAAAGCGCCACAGCGCCATGTCCGGCCGGCCCCAGGGGCCATAGACGGTGAAAAAGCGCAGGCCGGTCATCGGGATGCGATAGAGATGGGCGTAGCTTTCGCTCATCAACTCGTTGGATTTCTTGGTGGCGGCGTAGAATGATACCGGCCGGTCCGCTCGGTTTTCCGCCGAAAGCGGCAGTTGCGCGGCATCGCCATAGACCGACGAGGAGGAGGCATAGACGAGGTGGCGTACGCCAAGGTGGCGGGCGCGTTCGAGAATTTCGAGCTGGCCCGTCAGGTTGCTGTGTGCATAGTCGCGCGGGGCCTCGATGGAATAGCGGACACCGGCCTGGGCGCCCAGGTGGACGATGCTGTCGATCGGCGTGCCGGCGATGGCCGCATCGAGCGCCGTGGAATCGGCAAAATCGGCATGCACGAAGCGGAATGCCGGGTGCGGCCCGATAAGTTGCGACAGCCGGGCTTGCTTGAGCTCGACCGGATAATAAGCATTCAGGCTGTCGATTCCGACAACCGATTCGCCGGTATCCAGCAACGCCTTTGCGACATGGGCGCCGATAAATCCGGCGGCGCCCGTTACCAATATTGCCATGGATCACCCTTCTTTGCGGTTGCTGGAACTATTGCCTTTGGAACGGGTTCGCGGTTAGTGACGTGGCTGTCAAACATGCGAAGCCCCGGTTCGAACCGCAGAAAGGGGACACAGACTTGCCAATGCTGGCACTTTTGGCCGTTTCGGCCGGTATTGCATTATCGATCGCCTTGGCCGTTGGCTTGTTTGCCCGGCGCATCGGCGATGCACTGGGGTTGCTTGATTTTCCCGATGTCAACGGCGGCCGCAAGCGCCATGACGAGGTAACGCCGTTGGTCGGCGGCCTGGCGGTGGCCGCCGCCACGCTCGCTGCGGCTGTTTTGTCCGGACAGGTGGCGGCAACACCGGTGATTGAGTTGCACCTTTTCTGGCTGGCGGGCGCGATTGCTGCGATGTTCACCATCGGTGCGTTCGATGATCGCTTTCACCTGACGCCCGGCATCAGGCTGTCGGTGGCATTGTCTGTGTTGATCCTGGTGACCGGCAATGCGCCGGATTTCAGCCTGGCGTTCCTGCGTTTTGCCGGGCAGGACAAGGTGATCATGCTTGGCGAATGGGGCAACGCCTTTTCGTTGCTGTGCCTGTTGGGGCTGTTGAATGCCGTCAACATGGCCGATGGCAAGAATGGCATCGTGCTGGGCATGGGGTTGATCTGGACAGTCGTGCTGGCGGCGCACGTGCCGGTGGCGATGCAGCCGGTGCTGGTGGCCGCAGGTGTGGCGCTGGCGGTGATGTGGGGCTTCAACATGGCGGGGCGGCTGTTTTTGGGCGATGGCGGCAGCTACGCGATATCGGCGCTGTTCGGGCTGCTGGCGATCTATGCCTATAATCACGATTTCGAAACGATGCGCGCCGGCGACGTGGCGGTGATGTTCGCGATACCGGTTTTCGATACCATGCGGCTGATGGCGGCGCGGGTGATGCAGCGGCGATCGCCATTCGAGGGCGACCGGGACCACCTGCACCACCATCTGCACGCGCGCATCGGCTGGCCGATTGGCCTGTGGGTATATCTGGGTATCGTCGCGGTGCCGAACATCGGCGCGCTGTTTTGGCGAGGGACCGGCTGGTTGTGGCTTGGGTTGGCGCTGGTGCTTTATGTCGGCGTCATCGCTGCAACCCGATTTCCCGGCACTGCCGCCGATCACCGCCCGGCCGAATAGCGCGTGCGCGATGATCCGACCGGGTTGCCGCAGCGGCGTGGTTTTCGGTTGCGGTCGCCGCGGCACTCAACTAGTTGCGGCGGTCCGTGATGGGGCGTCGCCAAGTGGTAAGGCACCGGTTTTTGGTACCGGCATTCGCAGGTTCGAATCCTGCCGCCCCAGCCAACTATTTTGACAAGATCCAGAAATAAAAGAGTTATTTTTTCGCTGCCGAAGCTGAGGTTGGGGTTTCTGTTACAGAACCCTGCTACAGAAAGGGGGCGAAAAGACGATGCCGTCAGTACCAAATACCGTTCGGCGACACGGTGTTTTCTATTTCCGCCGGGTGATTCCCGCCGATTTGCAGCCTCTAATCAAACGTACGGAGCTGTGCTGTAGTCTCGGAACGTCTGATCCCGGCAACGCGCGCCGGCTTTCACGGAGCCTCTATCTTGCAGCCGAAGACCTGTTCGTCCGCGCCAGAATACCCGAAATGCTGACCGATCAGACGCGCGCCAGGCTCGTCCAGGATTTTTATGCAATGGTGCTTGGCCAGGAGAACGCCGTGCGGTTGCGACGCAGGTCGCCGCTCGATGAAGAGACACGGCTGGCGCGTGTTGCGCATTATGCCGACGTCGCAAAAATGGCGCGGGAGCACCTTGCGACCGACAACCTGGCTTCGGCGGACATGATCACGTCAATGCTCATCGACAAGCACGGACTGACCCGCCAACTCAGTGACGTTGATGTCAGAAGTCTGCAGCAGGCCATGCTGCGGGCCGGTTGCGACCTCGCCGAGGCGATCAAGGCGCGATACGAAGGCGACTTCAATTACAAGCCTCGCGATGCGCTGTTGCAGATCGAGGTCGACAAGCTGTTTGCGGACGTGACGCCCGCATCGCGCAGCCCGTCTCCGCCGCCTGCCAAGGCACCCACCGGCGCGTCTGCAGAAATCTTCTCGCTCCGTGCCGAAGCCTTTCGAGAGGCTCAGGTAAGGCGCAATATCTGGGAAGCGCAAACGAGCCTGCAGGCGCGAAAGACCTACGCCTTGTTTCTGGAGCATGCGGGCGATCGCCCGCTTTCAGGCTATCTGCGCACGGAAGCGGCAGCCTGTGGATTGGCGTCGAAGCCAGACCCCATCAAAAATCAACCAACCTGTTGTAATCAGGACGAACTCCTTGGGGAGTGGGGGTCCCGATCGGCGCCGATCGGGACCCCCTACAATTAGATATTTCTACATGAACTCATCTACTTGTGCCACGACGTCCGGGGGCCACTTCGGCGCTGAACCACAGGCAGGATAGCTTGCCGCCGCCATTTGAACAGATACCCGATCATCGCGAACGGCGAAACGCTGACATCCGCGCTCACCGGAAACATGACCCGGTCGGCTTTGCGAAGTTCGTTGACAAGCCCTGTCGAATCCCACTTTGTCGTGGTGGTGACGCCAGCGATGGTGCCAACCAGTACGACAGTGGCGGTATCGCTCTTTATCCGCCACACTGGAATCCCGCTACGGCGCGCGGAGACAACAATCTCGTCGGCTTGATAGGCATTTTGAGCAAACGCCGGCACGGCACCAACACAAGTCATCAGCAGAGCAATCGATATAACCGCCGGTGGAACTTTGCGCATGTAACTCATTGCCATGCTTCACCGCCGCCAAATGCTGACTGTCCATGACGAAACCGGCCCGCATGCAGGGACAACGATAGCACCATGATCCCGACCGACGTGCAGAGCAGGAACGCTGCCAGCGACGCCTCTGGCCCGAATGCCCCACCGGTAAGCCATGTTGGATAGGCTCCGCTCGCCGTGCTGCTCGCGATCGAGCCCCCGAAGTCCCCGCCGGACACAGCCGCACCGAAAAGATAACCCTGAGTGAAGTTCCAACCCGCATGGACGCCGATCGAGACCCAAAGGCGCCCGGTCAAGGCGTAGAAAGAGCCAAGCATGATGCCTGCTTCGACGGCGATACAGGCGGTTGTGAACCAGGTAGCGCCGGGGTTTCCGACGTGGCCTGCACCAAACAGTGCCGCGGAAATCGCAAAGGCAGCCACCGGGCCGAAGCCACGCCAGATCAGGCGCAAGACGACGCCTCTGATGAGCACCTCTTCAAAAACCCCGGATTCGATCGCAAGGCCGGCGCCATGCCACGCAGAAGCCAGGCCGTGAAAGTCGAAGCGATAAAGGCCAGAACCGATCAAGATCGCCATGACGACCGAAAACATCAAAGTGCCGATCGCCAAGCCGACCAAAATCCCTTTGGGCGCGGCGGCGAGGCTGACTTCGGTTGGGATGCGATTTTCACCCAGCCTGACGAGCGCAGCATAGGTTGCGAGGATGACCAAGGCGCCGACGGCGTGCGCAATGAACTGCAACTCGGGTCTTTTTGGCAACGCGTGCGCAAGCGCCTCAATGCCCGGGCCGAATGCAAGCACAATCGCAAAGACCATCGTGATAGCCCAAGCGATGGAACGCGCTGGTCGCCATCGTCCTGGCCGCAAGATGCGCCGCTCGCCGAGGTCGGGCTGGATGCCCCAGTTGATGCCGTTTTGCGGCACTTTCACCAGCGTTTGTGCAGCCACTGCGGTCATTGTGATTTGCCTTGTGATTCTTGCAGGTCGAACGACGGCGTGGTGCCGGACGATTGCACGCGGAGAAGGCTGACAATGCCTGCCATCAGGGCAAGCAGGGCCGCGATTCCCAGGCCGAGCCGTGGCGCTGTCTCGGCTGGCGTCAGGGAAAGCAGCAGGGTCATGGTGACGGCACCTGCGGTTTGGCCTGTCAGTCGCGCGGTGCCTTGCATGCCACCAGCGGCGGCGCTTCGTTGGCGTGGCGCTGCGAGGAACATGTTTTGATTGTTCGGCACCTGGAAAAGACCAAAGCCCAGCCCACACAGCATCGTGAACGCTGCGAGCGGCAAAGGATCGGCGGCGAGCGGCCATAGCGCTGCCGCCGCCAAGCCAAGCGCAAGAAGCACGCCGCCGGCAGCACATAACCAGGCTGTGGATACCCTTTTGGCGAGTCGGCTCGTGATAGGTGCCGCCACCGCAACCGCCAGCGGCCAAGGCGTCATATACAGCCCTGCCGACATAGGCGTCTGGCCCAGACTATGCTGCAGATAAAACGGCAGCGCCACCATTGCCGACGCCTGGCCGGCGAAGCAGCAGATGGAGGCTGCCACAGAGATTCGGAAGGAACCGTCCCGCAGCAGATCGAGCGGGACAAGCGGTGCCACCTTGGGCGTTTCCCGCCGAACCAGTATCGGCAGTGCGACGACCGCCACGAGGAACAGCGCGGCCGAGATCGCGGGCCATGCCGGGATCAGTTCGGCGCCGATCACCAGCGCGGCAACCGCCAACATGGCGAGACCCGCGCTGACCCAATCGATCCGGCGCGCCGTGCCGGCAACGAGGGGCAGGGCCCGCGTGGCGACCAACGCCATTATTCCCAGCGGGATGTTTAGAGCGAACAACCATGGCCAGCTCGTAGCCGACAGGATCAGAGCACCAAGCGTGGGACCGGCGGCGGCGCACAGCGCTACCGTCAGAGCATTCCAGCCAATCGCCGCCCCGAATTGGCCGGCCGGGACAGTGAAGCGCAACAGTGGCACGCCGAGCGCCATGATGGCAGCGCCGCCGAGGCCCTGAAGGAAACGGGCTGCGACCAGCCACGACAGCGATGATGCCGCAGCACAGAGCAAGGATGCCAATACGAAAACCGTGATTCCGGCGGTGAATATGCGTCGCAGGCCCAGGCTTTCCCCAAGCGCTGCCGCCGGCAGCAGCGCCATGACGAGGGCCATTTGATAGGCGGTAACGGTAAGTACGGCATCAGCCGGTGTCACTCGGAGCGATTTTGCCAGGGTTGGCAGCGCCACATTGACGATGGCTGCATCGATTACGACCAGAGCCATAGCCGCCAGTACGCATGCGATCGCGATCGAGCGGTGCCACCCTGGCAATCCCGAATTGTGTTCAGGTGGCAGCCCTTCGCACGGCAAACCGACCGCGCCACAATCGGCCTGCAACTGTGCTTTGCTTATGGGCGGCGAGCCTGTCCGAAAGGCCAACGTCCCTGTCATCTCGCAATTGGCATCCAGACGCCGTCGCGTTGGGCATATCGCGTCACGCGTTGCTCGACCCGGTCTTCAACTTGCAGATCCCGGTCGCTGAAACGCAGCAACAATGCCGGGCCGGACACACACAGGGTGTCGTGAATGTCACCCGGCAAATACACCTGTACCTGGCCAGGGCGAACCAGCGTGGCATTTCGCTTTACAAGGCGGGGCGCGCCGTCCTCACTCAGGATTTGGGCATAAGTGCCCATCTCGATTTCGCCAGCCAATACCGCATACATGACCCAGCCCCTGCCGTGGTCATGCGGTGCCCGGTAAAGGCCGGTAGGTTCGGCATGAGCCAGCAGGACAAACCCATGCACCGGGTTGATATACAGCTCGGTGCGGGCCGCCAATTCGCAGTGGAGCGCCGCCAGCCACGCTTCCGTGACAGGCGTGCCGGTCAAGGTTTGCAGCTGCTTGCGACAACCGACAACCAGTTCGGTTGTCAACGGCCCCCAAACAGAACTGACCCGATCAGCGAATGTTTCAAGCGAGCTGATAGTCATCGGGTTTCCTTATCTGTCGTCCGCTGCGGCGAAGGCCGAACAGGTGTGTGGAGCCGCTGGCCGCATGTTCGGTCAGAACCGGTAGGACACGCCGACAAGGGCCTGCTGGCGCTGATAGTTGCTGCTGCTGCCGCCAACGTCGGTGTAGCGATACTCGACGCGCGCATTCACATGTTTGCTGACGGCGTATTCGAGGCCGGCGCCCGCGTGCCAACCGTCGAGGCTCGAGCTGATCACGGCAGCCTGGCCGACGCTTGAATGGATGCGGACGCTGGCGCAGCCGCCGCGCACATAAAGCAGCGTCTTGTCATTGATGAGATAGCCGGCCCGGGCCGAAAGATAGACGGCGAGACGCGGGTCAACGGTGATCGGGATGATGCCATGGTCGCCGCGCAGCTTGTTGCCTGCAGGACCATTGAGAGCCACTTCAGCGCCCAGCACCACATGCGAGCCGACGGTCCAGTCGTATCCAGCGAAGATACCGACCATCGCCGAATCTCGTTCGAGACTGCGTGTCAGCGGGACCCCGTCGAGCGTGGGGCCGACCTTGTCATGGTTGTAACCGACCGAAACCCCGGCATAGGGGCCGTCAAAGCTCGCAGCCGCCACCGGCGCGGCAGCGGCCAGCGTGACCGCGACGCTGAATAGGATGAATTTCATTTGCTCAAGTCCTTGTCTCGATTCCGACAGCCAGTGACAGGCACGGCAACCGGCTTTCCGCAGCGACGCATTGTGCGCCGTTTCCTTTGCGTGGCCGGTGGATAAACGCGGTTCCGGCGCGGCGGAACGCGCTGCGTTTGCACTAAACAAGTGCACAAAACGCCATGCCACGAGGCCCTCGCCATGCTATCGGCGGACATGGCGCTTCCCGATCTCAACCTGCTCGTAACGCTTGATGTGCTTCTGGCGGAGGGCAGCGTGGCGCGCGCAGCCAGGCGACTTCAGCTGAGCCCATCAGCGATGAGCCGGGCGCTGGCCAGGTTGCGCGAGGTCATGGGCGACCCCTTGCTGGTCAGGGCCGGCCGCGGGCTTGTGCCGACGCCGCGGGCGCTTGAGTTGCGCCAGCAGGTCAGCGATCTCGTAAGGGATGCCGAAGCGGTGCTGCGACCTTCGAAACTGCTTGATCTGAAAGGGCTGGTTCGGAAGTTCACCCTGCGGACCAGCGATGGATTTACGGAAAGCTTTGGCCCGAGCATCGTTCGCCGGGCCAGCGAGGACGCACCAGGAGTTCAATTGCGTTTCTTGCGCAAACTCGACCGTAGCAGCGAAGGCCTGCGTGATGGCAGCATTGATCTCGAAACTGGCGTCCTTGGAAGGACCCTTGGACCTGAAGTGCGCGCCAAGGCGCTGTTCCGCGACCGCTTTATCGGGGTCGTTCGGAAAGGCCACCCGCTGGAACGTGGTGAAATATCAGCCTCAGACTTTGCAGCCGGAAGGCATGTTCGCGTGTCGCAAAGTGGCGTCGATGGAGGCCCTATCGACGAAGCGATGAAGGCAGTTGGAATGCGCCGGGAGGTTACCGCGAGCGTAGACGGTTATATTGCGGCCTTGGCTCTGGCGCGAAACTCCGATCTGATTGCCAGCGTGCCCGAGCGGCATACTTGGGCGCTGCGCGACGGTATGTTCAGCTTCCCGTTCCCGGTTTATGTGCCCGAGGTCACCTTATCGCTGCTTTGGCATCCACGACAGGATGGCGACGCCGCGCACCACTGGCTTCGCCAATGCGTTCAGGAAGCATGCGCCATCTCCTTGCCGAACTGATCGCCCCGTCCATCATGTCGCCAGGTGAATATCCCCCAAATTGCGGCAATAAAGTAACCCGGGATTCGCTGAACTTCGCCGCCAAACTGTCCGAACAGGCGAAACCACCTCAGCCGGTCGCTCGGCAACGCCCTGTCACAGCGACCAATGGATCGCCTCTATGCCCATCGGAAAGCAGATCGACCCGGACCTGGGAGAAACCGGCTCGTTCCAGGTAGAGCTTAACTAGCGCTGCATGACCCTTGGTATCGAGCGCGCGCCAGATTGCCACCGCCTTGGTCGGGAAACACCGGTTCGAAAAGCTGACGACAAAGGGCGCGCCAGTGACCAGCGCCCGGCCCACGCTCTCGAACACTGCAAGCGGCTGCTGGAGATACTGTACCCCGACACAGCACAAAGCGGCATCGACTGACCCCTCCTTGATTGGCAGCTCAGGGTTGTCATTGAGATTCTGCAAAAACCAGCGCGACAGGCGCGGATTGGCAGAAAGCTCCTGGGCATTCATGCCGTGCCCAACGACTTCGCCAAAGGCGCGATCCTCAGGCAGGTGGCTGACCCAGCTGGACATGAGATCGAGCAGGTGTCCGCCCTCAGGCAGGATGCCCCGGTAGAATTCCGTCAACGCGGCGGTTGCGACCTCGTCGATATGGGTGACGAGGCGCGGCGGCGCATAGAAGTCGAGATCATTCCCGACGTCTTGCTTGGCAAAAGCCCCGGCTGGCAGTTCCGGAAATCTTTCGTCGACCACTTTTGCCCTCCAAGTCCGACGATGCCGAACGCACACCCAACCAGCTTCAGCTTCCCTCATTCAGGGCCGATGCGACACACTGCAAGCGTATTGCGCTACATTGTTGTGCTATCTGGCGTCCAGAATCGGGCGCTGTGCAGCCTGGAAGAACGGACAAGATTTTCGTGAAGCCATTGTTCTTTGCCCTGATGCTCGGGCTCAACCTGCTGGGAACCCCTGCCATGGCCACCCAAGAGCCCCCATTCACGGTCCATCTCGCCAAAGGTGAATTCGAGGTGCGCGACTATCCCGCTCTGGTTGTGGCGGAAGTTTCGGTGCCGGGTGACCGCAAAGCCGCGGCGAGCAGGGGATTCCGGCTTCTTGCCGGCTATATCTTTGGCGGCAACACCACCCGGAAAAGCATCGCCATGACGGCGCCGGTAACCCAGGCGGTCGCTAGTGAAAAGATCGCCATGACGGCGCCGGTGATGCAGATCCGTGGCAATGGTATCTGGGTGATCCGGTTCATCATGCCACAGGGTTCGACACTCGCGACACTTCCGAAACCGAACAATCCTGCGGTCAAGCTTCGCGACCTTGCGCCATCGCGCGTGGCTGTGATCAAGTTCAGCGGCCTTGCGCGGCAGGATGATGTCGACGCGAAAACCGCCGCCTTGTCGCAGTTCGTGAAGGTGCAACAACTGCGGGTGATCGGGCCCCCGTCACTGGCGCAATATGATCCGCCATGGACGCTCTGGTTCATGCGCCGAAATGAAGTGATGCTTCCCGTGGCGCGTTGAACCAGTTCTCAGTTGGAAGTGCCAGCGGATGACTTGCGCAAACGGCGCACGTGCGAGCGGTAAAGCGCGGGCGCAAACACATGATCATATGCCGCGCTGGCAAGCTGCCTGATCCCGGGCAACCCCAGAAGCTGCCCCAGCAACCGATAGCGGGGCATTTGGGCCCAAAGCACCAAAAAAGCCGGCACGCCGGAGGTAAGCACACCATCCTGATGCACGTATAAACGGCGTGCAGCCGTGTCGAAATCCAGGCCCCTCTGCTCCCACGCATCGATGTTCAAGTCATCAAATCGGATCGGCAGGCCTGCTTCGTCGGCATACCGCGCATAGTGCCCGATTTCGACGTTACAGACCGGACATTGGGAATTGTACAGAACTGACGTTATAAGATTTTTATCCATCGGCCTTCGGTAGCGTCGGTTCGAAAGGAAGCTATCGCGCACCTCGCCGCAGGACAGAACGGCACACCCCCGCCATCGTCAGAACGGCCCGCATTTGCATCATTCTACCGCGTGGATTTGATCAGCTGTCGAGATGTAGTGCCCCGGCACGACCTCGCGGAGCAGCGGACAGGCTCGGACCAGATCCGCAAGCAAGCTTTTTTCCAGCGGGTTTGCTTCCTTCAGACCGCCCCAGTCGATGCCAAAGTCCGTCGTATCTGCGCCGAACTGAAGGCGTAATGCCAAGTAGGTCTTGATCGCCAGGCCATCGATGCCAACCGCCGGTATCGCCGAAATTTGCGCGCTGATCCGATCGGCGACATCGACCAACGCCTCGAATGCGATGTCAGGCTCGTCGGCCGGAAAGCTCGCATAGGCACGAACGGCTTCGACCCAGGCCTGAAAAGTCGCAATAATTTCATCGTCAGGGTCCGTGGAATTGTAGCGCGCCTGTGTAGCCCCTCCAGCCATGATCGCAGTCCTGTTGCCTGATGGTCGTTAGAAGTCGTGCTGCCTGAAGCGTGCCCCGAGGGGCTGTCTTGGGTCTCATTTCGTGGAAGGCGCGTCAACCGCGGGCAGCCAAAACACCCGGCGGAGCGGCGTATTGCCGCCATCTCGCCTCTTCACAGCCAGGGCCAATCCAGATCGTCTGCGGCATTGCTGCCGTTCCTTAGCAGCTGGCGAATGAGCAACTCGCTATAGCGTCGCTGGCGCCTGCGTGCTGTTGCACCGTTTGCGCGCCAGCCTTCGCGTTTGTCCTTCACGATCGTTTGCAGATCGTCAGCCTCGATAATACGGTTCGCATCGGAGGGGTGCGTTCGTTTCGCCATGCGATCACACGAAGCGCGACAGCACGAAGCCGGTGATGCCGATGTGCAGGAGGGTAATGACCACCGAGAGACCATGCAAAAGCTTGAACTGTGCCTTGACGCCGGCATCGGTCGCGCGATTGATGGCGGGCATCAGCAACTGGCGGGTCGGCAACGTGGTCGCAGCGATGGCCAACATCAGCCCGCCGGCTAACGGGTCCGCCGCATACAAGAGCACCGCTGCAAGGGCGGCGGTACCGATGACGAACAGGTAGAATAGCGGAAACGCGCGGCGAATGGTCGGGCCGGCGATTTCAGCCGGCAGCGCGTTGAACAGAAACGCCGCGAAGCCGAACGAGTACAACACCGCGCCGCCGAAAAGCAGCGCTGTAACAAGCAGGGCAGCGGTCAGCATGGACGATCTTCGGGAGGCGCGATTGGCAAGAGCATGATCGGTTCATGCACGGGAAGCGTTTTGACGAACATGGGGCACGTCAGCGCGCTGCGCCGTCGAAACTGCCGGTTTGTTCGATGATGGCATCGGCAATGGCGGTCCCGCTTGCCCATGCCGCCTCGACGCGGGCGCCAAGGCACCAGTCACCGCCGACGTGCAATGTTCCATCATCGCTTCGCAGAAACGGCGCGCCGATCGGTGCAACCGTTCGGGCATAGCGCCAGCGGTGGGCAGCAGCGTACAGCGCCGAGACAGGCGCAACACCGATGGCGTCCGCCAGCATCGGCAGCATGCGGTCGGCAATGACCGCGGGGCTATCTTCCAGATGCAGTTCGCTCCATTCGGTGCTGGCCTGCGCCACCCAGGTGGTCAGCGTGCCACTGCGGCCTGGCTTGCTGCTGTCCTGTGAGATCCAGGCCAGCGGCTGATCGTCGGAGGCGCGAGAGCGAAAGGGGCGCGGCGCTTCGGCCGGGAACGCCGCCATCAACGTCAGGCACGGCGCCATCACGGCGCCGGCGATTCGGGGGTGCAAGGGGTGGCCGTCCCCGAGAAGTGCCGCCGCTTGCGGCGCCGGCACCGTCATAACGAGGTGACGCGTTTCGATGCATGTCGCGCCGATATCGAGCTTCCAACCCCCCGACACCGGCCGCACGGCAGTCACTTGCCTCTCCAACCGGACATCGAGGCCGGCCGCCATCGCGCGCGGGAGGCCAGACATGCCAGGCACGCCGACAAGGCGAGGCGCGATCGAGCCGTCGTCCCATGGGGCGCAGGCGGGGCCAAGGTCGTGCAGGTCGGCGGCAAAGCCCGGGTCTCGCGCTGTCAGGTATTGGGCACCGTGGTCGAAGCTGATCTCGCCTTCAGCCAGCGTGACCCGCCGCGTGGCCATGCGCCCGCCGATGCCTCGCCCCTTGTCGAGCACCAGTGGTGAGTGTCCGGCACGTGCGAGACGCCGGGCACAGGCGAGGCCCGCGATGCCGGCACCGATGATGATGATTGAGGTCTGCATCGCTGCTCATCCCCCGCCCGGCAGTCGAAATCCAGACGTTGAATGGCCGCACCTGCGGCGACTGCAATGCCAAGGTTCCGTGGCACATTGACTATGCCTGGGCGACACGGACCAAGCGCTTACACTCCCGCTCGTAGGTGCACGCCCAAGCCTCGGCATAAACCCCCTGCGGCGGTGCTCTGCGTGACGGGCTCGGGGGTGTTTAGTCCCGACATCTGATGAACCGGGTTGAAGATGGGTCGCTGAGGCTCTGAAGCTCAAATTTTGGCGATGTATTCGTAAGGCATGAGGCTGCTGAGCGTTTTGAGCCGGCAGTCGAAGTTGTAGGCTGTCATGAAGTCGGCGAGGCGCCCCCTCGCCAAGACCGCCGTTATCGTCACATCAAGCATCAACCATCACGGCAAAAAACTCGACATCCGAACGGTACCAATCAGAGGAGCACGACACAACGGCGACCCTAAAATATGGAGTCGGACGCTGTTGGCAAATAATGCCCAGGCGAGAAACTCAATTCGGCTCTGTGCAAATAATTGCCGACTCATGACGGCTATATCTGCAGACTATCCGGTCGATCAGCCGATCGATCTCCGGGTCTGGCTGAAAACCGGCGTTCAGCCGCTGCGCGGTTGCTTGCCATGCGCCGCGGATGCCATCCTTGAGCGTGACGGTGCAATGCCAGCCATCGGCAATCTGGCCAATTTTTGTGTTGTCGAAAATCATCGTGTTTGCCTTGTCGCCCAGCAATGGTCCCCGCCACGCGGGGTTGCAGGCAACAAGGTCTTTGCTGCGAACGGGTATAAGGTGGGCAGGGTGACCGATGGCCTGCGCTGCAGTCTCCAGCAACCGGTTCCAGGTGTGGCCATGGCGTTCGGTTATTTGGAAAATTTCACCATAGGTTGCGGGTTTACCGAACAGGGCAACGAACGCCCGAGCAAAATCGCTTGCATGGGTCACGGTCCAGACCGATTGGCCATCGGCCGGAACCGGCACCGGCTTGCTGTTCAAAATGCGCCAGGCCAGGTGATCGCCACTGATCACGATGCTTGGCAGGCGCAAACGATATGTGTGACTCGGCCGCACGATCGTCGCAGCGATGCGGCCATCGGCATGGGCCGCAAGCAGCGCTGTCTCGGACGCCTGCTTTTTTTGGCTATAGTCCCAGAATGGGTTCCCGACCGGGCATCGTTCATCGATGATCGAAACAGGCAGCGGCTTGGCGTAGACCGAAGCAGTCGAAATGAAGATATACTGCCCGCAGTGCCCGGAAAATAGCGCGAGGTCACGAGCGATGTCGGCAGGTTCATAGGCCAGAAATTGGCAAATGACATCACAGTTCAACTGCGCCAGCGCCGCGTAGGCTTGCGTTTCATGAAGATCGCCGATGATTTGCTCGACTCCGGGTAACGGCGCCTCAGCCGAACGGCCCCGGTTGAAGACAATGACCTGATGGCCTGCAAGGATGCTCTGTTCGACGCATGCCCTGGAAATCTCTCCGGTCCCGCCGATGAAGAGTATGCGCACGCTTCAACCCTCGTCTGGTGCAGGTTCCGCATTGCGGATGATGCGGGCACCGCCGGCAACATGCGCATCGACAAAATGGTTTACCCGCTCCGGCAGATCAACGAAGCGGACGTTCCGGTTGATCTGATGGCGCGATGCCGTCTGCTCGAATACTACACGCGCATTCGCGTCGAACACCAGGCGGCCATCGCCCAGTTCGCCGGAGTCCATAATTCGCAGCGCTGGATTGCCCTGCATTTTATCCAAAAGCGCCGGATCGATGTTGCTTACATAGACACCGCGCCAATGTTTGCAGGCGGCTGCATGATATGTCGTCGCAATCATCGCGCGCGCTTTGCCAGAGGTGTTGGGCACCCCGCGGTGCCACATGCGCGGGTCGCGGAAGCAGACGCTGCGCGCCGGAATTTCCATCCGCGCCGAGGCCCGCCTTGCCAACAGGTCCGGATGGTTTTGCAGTCGGTCTGCTGCTGTCCATTTCGCCACGTCTGTTTCCAGGTGGCTGCCCGGATGGATTTCGGTCGCGCCGTTGGCAGTCGAGATATCCTCAAGCGCGATCGAACAGCTGAGTGTGGTTGTCCGCGGAGGCCAGGGCTGCCCGTCCAGGGCGGCCGCTTCGGGGGTTTTCCACGAGTATGGGCGATCAAAATGCAGGGGCTGATAGCCACTGCCCGGGCAATTCACGTTGCCATTGTAAAAGCCGAGCCAAGCGCCCTCCCCGAGCACAGCGGCAACGACACATTCCATGAACGGATTGGCTACCAGATCGGTCCGCACGAACGGTGCATGGCGCCTCAGGCCAAGCTGCAGGTGCCCTTGGCCTGTCAGCATTTCGTGCTGGGTTAGCTTGCCGCTGCCGCGAACGCGCTCCGCATCCTCCAGAATGCAAACCGCCAGAACATCGCATGTTTCCTGGGAAATAATGTCCTCAACCACCGCATATCCGATGGTGCGGACTTCATTCACGATGGCAGCAAGCTTGTCTGCATCAATGGTTTGCGCCTTTCGTTCCTGCTCCGAAATCTGAAAGGGCATCATTGTTCTCCGGCTATGCTTGAGGACACCGCGCCGCCGTCACGCCAGCGATGCGGGCGATCCTTTGGCCATAATTGCACGACAACACCGCTGGCGGCTTCGGGCCGCACAAACACGCGCGGGGTGCCCACGCCGTCCAGCGCCACACCCTTGCGGGTCAGTTCCATCACCGACTGATCAAGGTCGTCGACCTGGAGGCAGAGCAGGCGGACCCCTTCCTTGTTTTCCTGAATATAGGCGAACAAGGGAGACGCGTCGGATGTCGGGGAGACAAGCTCCACAAAGCTGCCGTCGGCCAGCGCGAAGAATGCAATTTCCAGTCCGGCGTCAGGATGGCTTGCCCTGTGGGTCAGTCTGAGCCCCAGGCCGTCGCGCCAGGCGGTGATGCCCGCATCGATGTCCCTGACCACAATGACGACATGATCAATTCCGCAGATCATGACATCACGCCACCCATCATCCTCTGTTACAGCCTCAAACTGTTGTCGGGGCAAGCAGCGGGACACGCAAAAATCGGGTTTGCGCGTCACGGTCGCCAATACGGCACCATTGATCCGCTTATTACACAAAGTGCCAGTAAGGGCAAGGCCGACAAACGCAGATGACGCCAGTTATTCAGACAATTGCGACAACATCTTCGTCTGGCAGGCGCAACTCGCCCCGGCGATAGGCCTGCGCCGCGCCTTCGATCGCACCAAGGATCATCGCAACCGTGAGTTCAGTGGCTTCAGCGACAGGCAGACCGAACCGCTGGATCTGGTCACCAGCTCTAGCGCTTATGCCCATGCAAACATCAGCGATCCGTGCGGATACCGATAGGGGAATGCCGTGCGCTTTTGTAATCCGCCCAGCGATGACAATGCCGGAGGTTCTTCGGGCCTGGCTGAAGTTCGATTGCAGGACTTCGGTGATGGAGGGCTCGTGCATGAGCTTGGTCATGAAGTCGCCCTTGTCTTTCACATGTTGGAGATACAGCCTCACAAGGCAGCGGACATAGTTTTCAATTTCTTCGAACTGCGCTGATTCCTCCCGCTGCTGCTTGCGAAGCGCTTCGGTCTCTTTCAAATACAATTCCTGAAGCAGGACGGTTGCATTTGCGAAATAGGTGTAGATAAGCGAGCGACTTACGTCGGAATCCCTGGCGATCCTGTCCATCGTTACCGCCGAGACTCCCTCGGTTGCGACGATGTTCGCGGCACACATGAGGATTGCGGATTCGCGATCCGCCGGGTTCATCCGCCTCGGCAATGGCGTTGGCTGGGGCGACGTTTTGGACATTGCAAACCCTTTGTACGAAGGTCACAAATAGCCAAAATGCAGAAAATAGCGACCCCCTCGGCCCTCCCTGACGCGGATGTCGGGATCGGGCCGGGGGGCGCTTCATGGATCAAAGCAACAAGCAGCTAGGCCGTTCATCGGCTACCGCCAGGCCTTGGTAGAAACAATCAAGCGATCGCCGGAATGGGCCGCGATGTCAGAAATTCTTGCGGACTAGAATACCGAAATACCGCTCGAAATCGCGGGGAAGCCCGGCGAAAATGCCGCCGTTGCCCTGATTATACGTCGCCCGGTAAAATTTGTTCAGGGCATTCTTGACGAGCAACGTGGCTTCCCAACCCGATGGCGCATCGGAAATCGCAATCGACCCACTAAGCAGTCCAACGCCGGGCGCGATGGTGAACGGCGTCTGGGTGATCGAATTCTGCTGTGACGATTGATAAGTATAGGTGCTGGCGAAATTCATCCGCGTCCGCGATGAAAGATCCAGGCCATAGCTCGCCCGTACCGACAGCTTGTGTTTTGGCGCGAATGGCAGCGGACGCCCGTTGACGTCGCACGAATCTGCCGCCCCCACCGGGCACCGGAAGTTGTCGATCTTGGCGTCGACATACGCATAGCTGGCGTTCACGTTAAAATCTGGCGTCAGCCGCGCCAGGGCGTCAACCTCGATACCGCGCGTCGACACCTCGCCGGCATTGATCAGTCGGGTGACGACGACGCCGGCAACGAGATCTGGTTGATTTGCCTGATAATTTTTCACCTTGTCGTAAAACAGCGCCAGATTTAGTGCCAGCTTTCCATCGAGCAGGCTCGCCTTGGCGCCGATTTCAAAGGCGTCGGAAGTTTCCGGTGCCAGCGGCACCGCATCGCGGGCAATCATGTTGAAGAAGACGTTGAAGGCTGGCCCTTTGTAGCCGCGCGAGTAGGTAAAATATGTGTTGAGCGCTTCGCTCGGTTTGAATTTTAAGCCAAGGCGGGCAGAGTAATCGGTGACGCCCACTGACCCTTGGTCCGCGTAGGCCGGCTGAACCCCCGGCACAGGCGAAGCAGACGTGGAGGTGCGGGCGGTGACGAAGCTAAGTTCATCCCTAACCAACCGAGCGCCGGCGATGGCGCTGAAATTGCTGCTGAAGTTGATATTCGCTTCGCCGAAAACCGAATAATTGTCCGAAACAACCTGATAGTTGTTGACCCCAAAGTTCGACGTCGTCCCCGATGCGCCCAACAGTGTGACATCGCGCCGGTAGGTTTCCTTGTTGTCGGCGCGGAAATAATAAAGGCCGACCACGTAATCGATGAAGCCCTTAGGTGACGCCAGCCGGATTTCCTGCGAGAACTGCGTTGAATCTACAGTACCAAGGTCGACCAATTGTGCCGGCGTGCGCGTCGTGAGCGCGCTGTACCCGTCGGAATCGACGGATTGGCGACCCTGCCAGCCGCGGTACCCCGTGATGGAGGTCAATCGATACTGACCGATCGAATAATCGATCTGGGCCGATACGCCGTAGAATTCGTCATTGAACTTGTTGTCCAGATCAGACGCGGCCTGCCGATTGCGAAACGAAAGAACAATGCCTTGGGCCTGCAGAATAAGCGGCAGCGTTGTGCTTTGCGTTACCGTGCCGGACGGATAGGCAGCGGTCGCGGTCCCGATATAGATCGTGCCGGTCGTCGAACTTTCGCTTTTAAGGTAATCGGCGTTGAGCCGGATTTCCAGGTCCGGGCTGGGCGTGAGCAGGAACTTCAGGGTTCCACCCTTGCGATTATAGCCGTTGACCCGCAACCCGGTAGTGATGTTGGTGACGTTTCCCCGATAGTCTGCCGCAAGTCCGGTGATGCGGGCGCTCAGTAATCCGGGCACAAGCTCGCCATTCGCGACGCCGGTCACACGATATTCTCCGCCGGAATAGTAGCCGGCTTCGACAAAGCCGCCCGCGTCGGGTGTCGGCGACTTGGTGACAATGTTGATCACGCCCGCCGATGCGTTCTTGCCAAACAATGTCCCTTGCGGACCGCGCAACACTTCGATGCGATCAAGATCGAACAGATCGGCGACTGCCTGCCCAGGCCGCGCCAGAACCACTCCATCGATCACGACCGAGACCGTTGGTTCGGCCCCGGGTGATGTCGTGATTGTGCCCAATCCGCGGATCAGGAGGCCGGTGTCCTTAGTTCCCGACGGACGCAGGGTGATCGCCGGAATGATCTGAATCAGGTCGGGGACATTGTTGAGGTTCTCCGTCTTAAGTGTTTTGCCGCTGATTACGCTGACTGCGATCGGTACTTCCTGAAGCGTTTCGGAGCGCCTGCGTGCCGTAACGATGATTTCGTCCGACATGGCCTTCTCGGCATTCGCTATGGCTTGTTGCGCATGCAGCGGGCTGATTGGTGACAGCAGAGATCCAGCAAGAAGACCGGCTATTGCCAGACGTTTCCGGTCAGTCTTGTTGTTCAACAGAAAAGCGCTATCAGAGACCATCAAAAAATCCTCCCCCGTTTGACGCCGTTGACGGCATTCTTGATTTGATGGGCGTGGCTCGATTTTTTGCTCGATTGACCGCACCCCAGTGAGCGAGGCCCACTGAACCCTTATGAAGAACCACCACGTCCGCACAGCGATGATCGCTACATATCGCCACTATTGGACAAACTGCCAGCAGTGGCAAGCAAATTGTTTACGGAGGGGCAGTGAGGGGTTTCAGTAGCGCCGTAGGGTCGGCTGCATGATGTGAAGCCAGGCCAGTGCCATCAGATAGGAGCAGGATCCAAACACGAACAGCGGCAGGAACCCCAGATTGGCGGCCATTACGGCGCCGGTCACCAGCTGGATCAGCGCACCGCCCATGTTGCCCATGAAGGCCCCAAATGCGGTGACGCGGCCGACCTTTGAGCGGGGCACGATGTCGGTGATCGTGGAGAATATCGATAGCGAAAATCCCGCATGGCCGGCCATCGCTACACCGATCATGACCGCCACGATCCAGAAGGACTGTACCTGCAGCAGAAACGGCAATGGCATGACGAGCAGGGCCGAGGTGAACATGACCGTCTTGCGCGTGCGGTTGACCGACCATCCGCGCTCGAGCAGTCTTGTCGACGTCCAGCCCGAGACCAGGGAGCCCGTGGCGCCGCCCAGATAGGCCAGCGCCAGCGGCAGCGCCAGTTCACTGGTGGTCAGGCCGTAGGTCTTCCGGTAAAAATCCGGCAACCAGAAAGCCATCAGCCAGAATGTCGAGTCCGAAAGCATCTTGGCGATGACGATGGCCCATGTCCGGCGATCAGATAGGATGGCGCCATATTCGGTGGGCGGATCGGCAGAAACGACTGGACTGTCGTCTGTTTCGACGAACGACAGTTTTCGCGCGAAATAAAGCCAGATCGCCAGGATCACGAAACCCGCGCCGCCGCCGAACACCAGAGCGCCGCGCCAACCGAACCATTCGGCCAGCACCGGAATCAGGAAGGGCAGGCCGATGGCGCTGAAACCGCCGCTCGCCTGCCCGACACCGAAGGCGAGCGATCGTTTGTCAGGTGGGAACAGCACCGCGACGGTCTTGATGACTAGCGGTGTCTGGACAGCCTCCGTGACGCCGAGGCCCACGCGCGCGGCAACGACTTGTGCGGTGGTGACGGCCCAGCCGTGGGAGATGGCCGCCAGGCTCCACGTGGTGATCCCGGTGATCGTGCCGCGGAACAGGCCCAGCCTGTCGACGATCCAGCCGGTGAACAGGAACGAAGCCGCCGCTGCCACCTGGGTCACGAAGGCGAGGTTGCCGAAGTCCTGATCGTTCCAGCCGAAGTCCGCGGCCATCTGCGGTTTCAATATCGCGATGATCGGGCGATCCATCGCATTGAAAATGCCGGCAAGGCACAACAGCAGAAACAGCGTCCACCTGAGCTTGGGTGCGATGAGTCCCATTTGCCTTCCTTCCCCACGATCGGTCCCCAGAGGGCCAGCATTCATATTCCCAAAACTCCCCTTCGGCAGGCACGACGTTGAAATATGGGCTGACAAGCAAATCGCGGGAATCTGGGCAGCCGTCGTGCGCATCGACTTCACAGCTTACCACCCTCGTTTGACAGATTGTCAGTAAGCGCGCAACGCGGTTCAAGTGCGTAATTCGTGGCACCTGCCGGACGGTGCCAAACGCTGCAGCCGGGCTTGTGACCGAGGCTATCCCGAGACGTCCAGGCCGCGCGAGCCAAGCATTGCACGGCATCAACGATAAAAAGCGGCTTGCTGGACTGGACAGTTGTGAAGCCCATATGATCAGTCGAGCCAAGGCAACAAGTGGTCTGGAATTGAAGCGATGAAACCCAGCTATCCCGCAACGTCGCCTGCTCCTCGTATCTGGCAGATCGTAGCCTTGGCACTCGCGTTGGCTGGCCTGCCGGGCGCGAGTGCCAAGGCTCACGATAACGAACCCGCCGCGATTATCGAAACGGGCGCGGTAACCGGCATCGCGCTTTCCCCGGCAGTAGATGCTTGGCTAGGCATTCCGTTTGCGGCCCCCCCGGTACGAGATGCTCGCTGGCGCCCGCCACAGCCGCTGAAGCGTTGGACCCGGACCTTTCGTGCTGATCGCATTGGGCCAGAGTGTTTCCAGCCAATGCGCGAACATGCGTACAACCATTATTTCGGCGACGAGCCGATGAGTGAGGATTGCCTTTATTTGAATGTCTGGGCCCCCGCGAAGCAAATAGCTTCCGCCCATCCTGTCGTGGGGAAGCCGGTAATTGTTTGGATTTACGGTGGGTCATTCGCTGTCGGCTCAGGCGGCAAGGCACTTTACGATGGACAGGCGTTGGCGGCGAAAGGCGCCGTCGTAGTGACTGTGAACTATCGGTTGGGAGCACTCGGCTTCCTAGCGCATCCCGAACTCTCCGCGGAATCGCCGCAACAAGCCTCAGGCAACTACGGCCTTCTCGACCTGATTGCTGCGCTGCAGTGGGTCCGGCACAATATTGGTGCGTTCGGCGGCGATCCAACACGCGTAACCGTAATGGGCCAGTCGGCGGGGGCAATCGCAATCAGCGACCTGCAGGTAAGTCCCCTAGCGCGTGGCCTGTTCGATCGGATTGTGGCGCTTAGCGGTTCAGCACATGCGCCTGCATTCGACACGCCGCCACTCGCTGATGCAGAAAAGATTGGCCAAGCTTTCGCGGTCAGTCTGGGTACCACTTCGCTAGCTGCGCTACGCCGAATGCCCGCTGACGCAATTAGTCGAGCAGCTTTTGCAGGCGCCCGCCCGATTGTCGATGGATGGGTACTACCAGATCGCCCGGCGACGTTGTACGCAACCGGCCGGCAGATGGATTTACCCCTCATGCTGGGGTTTACTCGTGACGAAAACTTGACTCCTTTCGCCGCAGTCCGGACCCTTGCTGACTATCGGGCAGAAACAGTGAGACAGTTTGGCACTAAATCCACCAAAGTCGAAGCACTTTATCCAGCGACAGACGACGCTGGAGCCCGCCAGGCTGCCAGGCATCTTGGCCGCGACATCAGTTTTTCTACAATGATGCGCACTTGGGCGACAATGCAGCGTGAACACGGTCGTGCACCGACATGGGCTTACATGTTCGCGCAGCCGCATCCTTATGTGCCGGGTGTAAGCTTTACAGACATGGATGCGGCATCGGCCGGCATTTACCACACCGCAGAAGTCCCTTATTTTCTTGGTACCTTTGATGCCTTTAACCTTTTTCGTGCGACCCGCCAGTGGACCGCGGCCGATCACCGATTAGCCGACCGGATAATGACAAGCCTCATCGCTTTTGCGGCCAGCGGCGATCCTGGCCAGTCAGTAGGGCTGATCTGGCCGCGCTTCGACCAGAGCGAACGGCTTGTGATACTTGCCGAACCGCCCTCTACTGCTGTTTGGCCAAATCGCGTTGAACTTGATGCCCTGGCGGACGTGCGGGCAATGAAATAACGCATCTAATCTTAGGGATAAAGCTGGCTACGTGAGCTGCTGCCGGTTTGATGGTGCGATCCTTTCGTTGGAATGGAAGGAAGCCGTATGGGACAGGTTCGTCACGGGAGCACGGCTGACCGACGCACCGCATTTGCCTCGCGTCCGCGTCCTGAATTCGGCAGCTAGGCGGCGTGGACAAATTGGTTGACGCGGGACTCGGTGGTTGATTCAAGGCTTCCTTTTGGAGGCGATGTTGAGCCGGGGCGATCTGAGCGAAGCGGAATGGCGCGTTTTGAGGGGCTTGCTGCCGATTGAAGCCGCAAA
>JBBQPR010000041.1:0-27669 GCA_038217075.1 Sphingomonadales bacterium | reverse complement strand
AGACTCGCGGGACCAAGGTGCTTTCAGCGGCGGATACGCCGCGGGTGAAGCTCTGGGCCCCGTACGGCCTGAATTAAGGAGGGCTGGTAAATGGCACGCGTCAAACGTGGTACGACGACCCACGCACGTCACAAGCGGATCCTGGATCAGGCCAAGGGCTATTATGGCCGCCGCAAGAACACCATCCGCATCGCCAAGCAGGCGGTGGAGAAGGCCGGTCAATACGCCTATCGCGATCGCAAGGTTAAGAAGCGTTCGTTCCGCGCCATCTGGATTCAGCGCATCAACGCCGCCGTTCGCGAACAGGGCCTGACCTATGGCGTGTTCATGCACGGTGTAAAGCTGGCCGGGATCGAAATCGATCGCAAGATCATGGCCGATCTCGCCATGCACGAACCCGAAGCGTTTAAGGCCATCATCGCACAGGTCCAGACCGTGCTTGATGCCAAGCCTGCGCTCGCCGCCTAAGCGGTAACCGCAAGGCTCGAACATCAAGGGGCGCGGCGGGACACCCTGCCGCGCCCCTTTTCGTTTGCGCGACTGCCTGCTTCTGCACCCCGGCCCTTCCGTTTCACTCTCGCCCCGGTTAGACCCCCGCGCCATGACAACAGAGCAACTCTCCGCCGACATCCTCGGCCAGATCGACGCCGCCGCGACCCCGGACGCACTGGAGGCGGTGCGCGTCGCCGCCATGGGCAAATCCGGCAGCGTCACCACGCTGCTGAAAACACTCGGCGGCATGACGCCAGAGCAGCGTCAGTCCGACGGCCCGCGCATCAACGGCCTGCGTGAAACGGTTGCCGCCGCGCTAGCCGCCCGCAAGACAGCGCTGGAAACCGCGGCACTCAACGCCCGGCTGGTCGCCGAACGGCAGGACATGACCCTTCCCGCATCACTGCCGCCAATGGGCAGCGTGCACCCGGTCAGTCAGGTGATGGACGAACTCGCTGAAATCTTCGCCGATCTCGGCTTCGCTGTCGCCACCGGGCCTGAGATCGAGGATGACTGGCATAATTTCAGCGCGCTAAACATCCCCGAAAGCCACCCGGCGCGGGCGATGCACGACACTTTCTACTTCCCGCAGACCGCCGCCAACGGCAACAAGATGCTGCTGCGTACCCACACATCGCCGGTGCAGATCCGCACGATGATGTCGCAGGAACCGCCGATCCGCCTGATCGCGCCGGGGCGTGTCTACCGTTCCGACAGCGATGCCACCCACACGCCTATGTTCCACCAGGTCGAGGGGCTCGTCATCGACAAGGGCGTCACGCTGGCACAACTGCGCTGGACGCTGGAAACCTTTGTAAAAGCGTTCTTTGAAATTGACGATGTGACCCTGCGCTTCCGCCCCAGCTACTTCCCCTTCACCGAGCCTTCGGTTGAAGTCGATGTCGGCTATTCATCGAAGACCAATCGGCCGGCCATGGGCGCCGATGCCGACAAATGGCTGGAGATCCTCGGATCCGGCATGGTCCACCCGCGTGTCATCGCCGCCTGCGGGCTCGATCCCACCGTGTGGCAGGGTTTCGCCTTCGGCTGCGGTATCGATCGGCTGGCGATGCTCAAATACGGCATGAACGATCTGCGCCCCTTCTTCGATGCGGATATCCGCTGGCTCAAGCACCATGGCTTCTCGGCCTTTGAAATGCCCACGCTTAGCGCCGGAGTCGGCGCATGAAGTTCACGCTTTCCTGGTTGAAGGACCATCTCGACACCGATGCGACGGTCGATGAACTCGCCGCGGCGTTGACATCGCTTGGCCTCGAAGTCGAAGGCATCGACGATCCTTCTGCGGCGCTGGCGCCCTTCACCATCGCCGAAGTGCTGACGGCGGACCGCCACCCCCAGGCCGACAAGCTGCAGGTGCTCACCGTTTCCACCGGCAGCGGCGCTCCCTTGCAGGTTGTCTGCGGCGCCCCCAACGCACGCGCCGGGATGAAGGGTGTGTTCGGCGGCCCAGGCACCTTCGTTCCGGGCAGCGGCATCACACTGAAGGTCGCCGCCATTCGCGGCGTCGAATCGAACGGCATGATGTGCTCGATGCGCGAGCTTGAACTGTCAGATGAACATGACGGCATCATCAGCTTGCCCGCTGATGCCCCCGTCGGCGCGCGCTACATCGATTATGCCGGCCTCGGCGATCCGGTGTTCGATGTGGCCATCACACCGAACCGCCAGGATTGCATGGGGGTATACGGCATCGCGCGCGATCTCGCCGCGCTCGGCATCGGCACGCTCAAACCCCGCGCCATCGCGCCTGTCACCGGCGCCTTCCCCTGCCCGGTGGAAATCCGCACGGACGATCGCGAAGGTTGCCCGGCCTTTCTCGGCCGGGTCGTGCGCGGCGTTGCCAATGGCGCGTCGCCTGAGTGGATGCAGCGCCGGTTGCGCGCCATCGGCCTGCGCCCGATCTCGGCGCTGGTCGATATCACCAACTATGTCACCTTCGACGCTGGCCGGCCGCTGCACGTTTATGACATCGCAAAGCTCAGCGGCGCGCTCGTCGCCCGCCGCGCCGCCCCCGGCGAATCCGTGGAAGCGTTGAACGGCAAGACCTATGCGCTCGACGAAAGCATGACCGTCATCGCCGACGCGCGATGCGTTCATGATATCGGCGGCATCATGGGCGGCATGGAGTCGGGCTGCTCGCCCGAAACCACCGATGTGCTGATCGAAGCGGCCTATTTCGACCCTGAACGCATCGGTGCCACCGGCCGTGCGCTCGGCATCAACTCCGATGCCCGCGCCCGGTTCGAACGCGGCGTCGATCCCGGCTTTGCTGCGCCGGGCCTCGAATGGGCGACGCAACTGGTCCTCGATCTGTGCGGTGGCACCGCGTCCGACGTCACAGTTGCCGGCGAAGTGCCGTTGCCAGCGAAGCTGGTGCGCTACAGTCCGGCCCGCGTGCTTGGCCTCGTCGGCGTCGATGTGCCAGCCGATGAACAGGCCGCCATCCTCACGCGCCTCGGTTTCGGGGTCACCAGGGGTGAGCCATGGACCGTCACCGTGCCAAGCTGGCGCCGCGATGTCGGCCAGGCTGGCGCAACGGAAAGTTGGGACGGCGAAGCCGATCTCGTCGAGGAAATCGTCCGCATCCACGGGCTCGACCGGGTTGCTGCGGTGCCGCTACCGCGTCGAGATGGTGTTGCCCTGCCTACGGCTACCCCGGCGCAGCTAACCGAGCGCAAGCTGCGCCGTGCGCTGGCGGCGCGCGGCATGGATGAAGCGGTAACCTGGAGCTTTTTGCCCCCTGGAGATGCCGAGTGTTTTGGTGGTGCGGCCTGGACGTTGGCCAACCCCATTTCCACCGACATGGCGGCAATGCGGCCCTCGCTGCTACCGGGGCTGCTTGCGGCGGCAAAGCGCAACGCCGATCGCGGCCAGCCGAGCGTGCGCCTTTTCGAAATCGGGCAGCGCTACATGGCCGAGCGCGAACGCGCGACCGCCGCCGTGCTGCTTGCCGGACTTGCCCGCCAGCGTGACTGGCGCACAGGGCCGGCGGTGCCGTTCGATGCCTATGATGCCAAGGCGGAAGCACTCGCCGCACTCGCCGTCGCCGGCGCGCCGGTCGATCGCCTCTCCGTAGTCGCCCCGGCAGACCCCTGGTGGCACCCCGGCCGCGCCGGACGATTGGTGCTGGGCAAGGCCGTGCTTGCCGATTTCGGCCTGATCCACCCCGCGACGCTGACGGTTTTCGGCGTGAAAGGACCGGTCGCGGCTGTTGAAGTCTATCTCGATGCGCTGCCCCCGGCGCGGGGCCGCAAGGCACGCGGCGCCTTTTCGCCGCCCGCGCTGCAACCGCTCAGCCGCGATTTCGCCTTTGTCGCCGATGATACGCTGGCCGCCGACGCGCTCATCCGCGCCGCGGCCGGTGCCGACAAGGTGTTGATTACCGGTGTCAAACTGTTCGACCGCTTCGCCGGCCCGGCCATCGGCGAGGGGAAAGTCAGCCTTGCGATCGAGGTGACGCTGCAACCGACCGAGAGGTCTTTGACCGACGCGGACATCGAAACAGTGTCCGCCAAGGTCATTGCCGCGGCCGCCAAGCTTGGCGCAAGCCTGAGGGCCTGACCTCTCCGCAAGCGGGCGAGTTGGGCCTGGCGCGGCGAAAGACCGTTAGCGCGTCAACTTCTTGTAGGTTAGCGCGTGCGGGCGATCGGCGGCATCGCCCAGTCGGCGGCGCTTGTCTTCTTCATAGGCTTCGAAATTGCCTTCGAACCATTCGACATGGCTGTCGCCTTCGAACGCCAGGATATGGGTGGCGAGGCGATCGAGGAAGAAGCGATCATGGCTGATGACCACGGCGCAACCGGCGAAGCTTTCCAGCGCTTCCTCCAGCGCACGCAGCGTTTCGACGTCGAGATCGTTGGTCGGTTCATCGAGCAGCAGCACATTGCCGCCCTTGACCAGCATCTTGGCCATATGGACGCGGTTGCGTTCGCCGCCCGATAGCTGTCCGACCTTTTTCTGCTGGTCGGCGCCCTTGAAATTAAAGGCACCGACATAGGCACGGGTGAGCACTTCGTTCTTGCCGAAGTAAAATTTGTCAGCGCCTTGCGAGATTTCCTCCCAGACGTTCTTGGTCGAAGCCAGCGCATCGCGGCTCTGGTCGACATAGGCGAGCTTTACGGTCTCGCCGACGCGGATGCTGCCGCTATCCGGCGTTTCCTGGCCGGTGATCATGCGGAACAGCGTGGTCTTGCCGGCGCCGTTCGGCCCGATGATGCCGACGATACCGCCTGGCGGCAGGCTGAAACTGAGGTTTTCGAACAATAGCTTGTCGCCATAGGATTTGGTGAGGTTGTTCGCCTCGATGACGGTGTTGCCCAGCCGTTCCGGAATCTGGATGAGGATCTGCGCGCCGCCGAGACGGCGGTTGGCCTGTTTTTCGACGAGTTCGTCAAAGGCCTTGATACGCGCCTTGGACTTTGTCTGGCGGGCCTTTGCCGAGGAACGGATCCACTGCAGCTCGTCCTTGATAGCCTTTTGCCGGCTTTCGTCCTCGCGGTCTTCCTGTGCCATGCGCTTCGACTTGGCTTCGAGCCAATCGGAATAATTGCCTTCGAACGGGATGGCCCGGCCGCGATCGAGCTCGAGAACCCATTTCACGACATTGTCGAGGAAGTAGCGATCATGGGTAACAAGGATCGCCATCCCCTTGTATTCCTTCAGGTGATTTTCGAGCCAGGCCACCGATTCGGCATCGAGGTGGTTGGTCGGTTCATCGAGCAGCAGGATATCGGGCTTTTCAAGCAGCAGCTTGCACAGCGCAACACGGCGCTTTTCACCACCGGAAAGCGAATCCACGCCCGAATCGGCGGGCGGGCAACGCAGCGCGTCCATCGCGATTTCGAGCTGGTTATCGAGCGTCCAGCCATCGACGGCGTCGATCTTTTCCTGCAGCTCGCCCATTTCCTCCATCAACTTGTCGAAATCCGTGTCGTCCTGCGGATCGGCCATTTCGGCGGAGATGGCGTTGAAGCGCGTCATCATGTCGGCGACCGGACGGACACCATCCATGACGTTTCCGCGCACATCCTTGGTGGGATCAAGCTGCGGTTCCTGCGGCAGATAGCCGACGGTGATGCCTTCGGCGGCCCAGGCCTCGCCTTGGTATTCCTTGTCGATGCCGGCGATGACCTTCATCAGCGTCGATTTACCGGCGCCGTTGGGGCCGATGATGGCGATCTTGGCGCCCGGCAGGAAGGACAGGGTGACGTCCTTGAACGCCGGCTTGGGGGCGCCGGGGTAGGTCTTGGACAGACCCTTCATGACATAGGCGTATTGATAGGCCACGGCGCGTGTGCTTTCGAAACAGGGGGTGCGGGATTACGGGGAGGCGTCTAGCCCATCGCCGCTGTCAGTTCAAATGGGGCGTGCGCGGTTGCCGATTCAATGTGGGCAATAAACCGGCAACTTGATGGTCACGGCTGCGTAATCACGCCCGGGCAGCGCGGCGCGCAGTTCGATCTGCGGGGCGGCGGCGCCGTCAATGGTGAGCTTTACCAGCCGGCACTGGAAGGCGAAACAGCCTTGCAGGACCGGATTTTCTGCCGGTGGGGCATTGTCGGACGTGTCGGAAAGGGTGGTCATTGTGATGCCGCGATCGGGGACAACCGTGATCGCCACATCGGCCCAGCCAAGGTTGGCACCATCCAGCCGGACGATGGTTTCGGTGGCGGCGGGGGTGCAGCTGCGTGTCGGGCGGCTGCGCTGTGCGACGTCCGCAATGGGGCCGAGCGGCATTGCGGCGTTGCACATTTCGCGCGGGTTGCCATCGACAGCCTTGATTCCAGGCCGCACGCATTGTGGCATGCGGCCGCTGGTGTCGAGGCGAAATGGCGCGTCGCAGTGGAGGCTGTGGTCAGCGATCGGCCGGGCGGGCACGGCAACCGTTGCGGCGGGGCGCGGCACCGGGCCGGATTGAGGCAGGGCGAAGCAGGCGCTGGCCGGCAGGCCGGGCTGCAATATGGCGGCGGCGGGTAGCGGCGCGGGCGTTTCATCGGGATATTCGGTGCTGAGCGCGGGCGGAGCAGTTGGGACTTTTGGCGGTTCGGCAGGAAAATCCGGGGCATATTCGGTTTGCGGCGGGCGCGGTTGGCGGGGTGATTGCGCCGCCACGTTGCTGGCCATGGCCAGCAACGCCGACACCAGAAGATAGCGCATTCGAGCCTGCATCATGCGTTCGCTTCCCCCAATCGTACGCCACGCTAGGCCGGGATCGCGTTGCTGCCAATGTCGGGCCGCATGTCTGGCGTTGCAAAACCGCAGCGGCTCGCCGACAACACTGCGACATCCCGATTGGAGACGATGATGACACTGCGCCCGTTGGCCGTTGCCCTGATGCTTGTTGCCGCACCGGCGGTTGCCGCCGATCGCATGGCAGAGGCGGTGGCGTTGCGTGATGCGGCTTTGGCGAAGTCCGAAGCGTTGCCGATGTTGACTGACCTGACCACCAAGGTCGGTCCCCGGTTGGCCGCGACCCCCGCCGAGGCGCGTGGCCGCGATTGGGCGGTGGCGGCGATGAAGGCGGCGGGCCTGGTCAATATCCACACCGAAGCCTTTCCGATGCCGGTGTGGAACCGCGGAATCGAGACCGCCGAGGTGACCGGCGCGTTCCCGCAAAAGCTGGTGCTGACCGCGCTGGGCTATAGCGGTGCGACTTCCGGCGATGGAATCACCGCGCCGGTGGTGTATTTCAGCGATTTCGCGGCGTTGCAGGCGGCGGCACCAGGCAGTCTGGCCGGCAAGATCGCTTTCATCGACCATCGCATGATGCGCACACAGGATGGGTCTAGCTATGGTGTCAACGGCATCGTGCGGCGGTCGGGGCCATCGCTGGCGGCCTCCAAGGGTGCCATCGCCACGCTGATCCGCAGCCTGGGCACCGATTACCACCGCAACCCGCATACCGGCGGCACGACCTGGGCCAAGGACCAGACACCGATTCCCGCCGCCGCACTGGCGCTGCCCGATGCCGAACAGTTGGCGCGGCTGGTGAAAGCCGGGCCGGTTTCGATCCATCTGACGCTGACGCCGACGTTCAATCCCAAGGGGGAATCCGCCAATGTGGTTGGCGAAATCCCCGGCACCAGCGATGAAACCGTGGTCATCGGCGGGCATCTGGATAGCTGGGACCTGGCGCAGGGCGTCATCGACGATGGTGCCGGGGTGGCGATCACGCTGGCAGCGGCCAAAACCATCAAGGATTCGGGGCTGAAGCCGCGCCGCACCGTGCGCGTGGTGTTCTGGGGCGCCGAGGAACCGGGGCTTTGGGGTGGCCGCGCCTATGCCGAGGCGCACAAGGCCGACAATATCGTGCTGGCAGCCGAGAGTGATTTCGGGGCGGACCGGATCTGGCGGATCGGTTCACGGGTGGCCGAAACCGGGCTGCCGTTGATCGCCGAAATCGCGCAGGCGTTGGCGCCACTGGGCATCGCGCCGAGCGGTGACAATATGAGCCGGGGTGATTCCGATACGGGGCCGATGATCCCCAATGGCGTCGGGATGCTCAACCTTGACCAGGATGGCACCCGCTATTTCGATTATCACCACACGCCGGACGACACGCTGGACAAGGTGGATCGTGCGCAGATCGACCAAAATGTTGCGGCTTATGCTGCCGCCGTTTGGCTGGCGGCGAGCGATGACCGGCCGCTCAGGACGAAATGATCCCGATATTCTACGACCCGGACCAGCGTGGCCATGCGCCGGCGGTTGAGTTGCACAATGGCGGATTCGTGCCATTTGCCGAAAGTGTCGACCGGATCGATGCGATGCTGGCGGCGGTGACGACCGCTTTTGGTACGCCGATGCCGCCCGGCGCACATGGAATGGCGGCTATCGAGCGCGTGCATGGCGCCGATTACCTGGCGTTTCTGGCGCATGCCCATGGTGATTGGGTGGCAGCTGGTCGGCCCGGTGATGCCATGCCCTATGTGTTTCCAGTGGTCGGCCGGCGGGATTTGCGGCTGGATCGCATCGATGGTCGGCTGGGCCGCTATTCCATTGATGTCGGCACGCCGATTGCCGCTGGCACCTGGGCGGCGGCGCTGGCCGGGGCGCAGGTGGCGCTATCGGCGTTGCAGCCGGTGCTGACCGGGGCCGCGCAGGCGAGTTTTGCGCTGTGCCGACCACCGGGCCACCATGCCGGCGCCGATTATTGCGGCGGCTATTGCTACCTCAACAATGCCGCCATTGCGGCGCAGGCGGCGGTGGATGCGGGGCGGCGGGTGGCGGTGCTCGATATCGATTACCACCATGGCAACGGCACGCAGGACATTTTCAATGCGGTTGCCAACCCATTGTTCGTGTCGATCCATGCCGATCCGGCAACCGATTACCCGTTTTACTGGGGCCATGCCGATGAGGTGGGGACCGGCGACGGCAGCGGATACACGCTGAACCTGCCGTTGCCGCACGGCACGCAATACCCGGTTTATCGCGCCGCGCTGGATGAGGTGCTGGCGCGGATTGCAGCATTTGCGCCGGATTTGATGGTGGTTTCGTTCGGCGCCGATACGTTCGGCGGTGATCCGATATCGAATTTCGCGCTGCAGACCGGCGATTATACGCCGATTGCAGCTGCCATTGCCGCGCTGGGCGTGCCGTGCCTGATCGTCATGGAGGGTGGTTACGCCGTCGATGCGTTGGGCGATAATGTGGTGGCGTTCCTGAAAGGCTTTGCGGGCTGACGGGCGACCGGCGGTAAAGCCGGGGGGCTTGCCTTCGTTTGGCAGCGGCCTAGAGCTTGGCCATGCCCTATAGCGTGTTCGAACTGTTCAAGATCGGCGTTGGCCCATCATCGTCCCACACCATGGGGCCGATGACCGCGGCGGCGGATTTTGCGGGCCGGGCAGTGGCGTTGCGGCCGGCGCGGGTGGTGGCCGAATTGTTCGGTAGCCTTGCACTGACGGGCAAGGGCCATGCCACCGACAGCGCCGTGTTGCTTGGGCTGGCCGGGGTGCGGCCGGAATCGCTATGCCCTGACGAGGCCGCCGCCACTGTGGCGCGGGTGCGCGGCTGTGGCCGGCTGGCGTTGGGCGGCAGTTTCGACATCGGTTTGGATGAGGCCCGCGATGTGCTGTGGCACCAGCGCCGGCGGCTGTCGCACCACAGCAATGGCATGATATTCACCGCCTATGATGGTGATGGCGCGGTGCTGCACAGTGAAACCAGCTATTCCATTGGTGGTGGCGCGGTGGTTGGCGAGGCAGACATTGCCCGCAACGCACCGCCGTTGCCGATGGTGGACCTGCCCTACCCCTATGCCAGCGGTGATGCCTTGCTGGCGCGCGCAGAGGCCGCCGGGTTGCGGATTGCCGAGCTGGCCATGGCAAATGAAACGGCTTTGCGACCGGAATCAGAGGTGCGCGAGGGGTTGGCTGCATTGCGCGCCGCCATGTCCGCGTGCATCGACCGGGGCTGAGCGACGGGCGGCGTGTTGCCGGGCGGGTTGAAGGTCAACCGCCGCGCGCCCGCGATATTGACGCTGCTGCGTGACCGGCAGGAGCGGGCGCTGGCCGATCCGCTGTCGGTGCTCGATTGGGTTAACCTGTGGGCGCTGGCGGTGAATGAGGAGAATGCGGCGGGTGGCCGGGTGGTGACGGCGCCCACCAATGGTGCGGCAGGGATCGTGCCCGCGGTGTTGCGCTATTACGAACGCTTTGCACCGCGTGCGACGGTGGCGGGGGCGGACCGTTTCCTGCTGGTGGCGGCGGCAATTGGCGCGTTGTTCAAGGCGAATGCGTCGATTTCTGGGGCAGAAGTCGGGTGTCAGGGTGAGGTTGGCGTTGCCTGTTCGATGGCGGCGGCGGGGCTGACGGCGGCACTGGGTGGCAGTAATGCGCAGATCGAGAACGCCGCCGAGATCGGCATGGAGCATAATCTGGGGCTGACCTGCGACCCGGTTGGTGGGCTGGTGCAGGTGCCGTGCATCGAACGCAACGCGGTGGGCGCTGTAAAGGCCATCGAAGCGTCGCGGCTGGCGATGCTGGGCGATGGCACGCACAGGGTCAGCCTTGACCAGGTGATCGAAACCATGCGGCGGACGGGGGCCGACATGGGCGAAAAGTACAAGGAAACGTCGCTGGGCGGGTTGGCCGTCAACGTCGTTGCCTGTTGATCGCGACGCGCCCCGGAGTGATTTTCACCCCGGGGCGCTGCAATGTGCGGCGAATAAAGCCCGCCTGAATCAAGCCCGCTTGAAATTTTCCTCGGCAAAGGCCCAGTTGAGATGGCCGTTGACGATGGCCTTCACATGGTCGGGCCGGCGATTCTGATAGTCCAGATAATAGGCGTGTTCCCAGACATCGACGGTGAGCAGCGGAAACTGGTCGCGGGTGAAGGGCACATCGGCATCGGCGGTGCTGAGCACCTTCAGTTTACCACCGTCGACGACCAGCCAGGCCCAGCCGGAGCCGAAATGACCTGTGGCACATTCGGCAAGCGCCTCACGGCAAGCGTCGAGGCTACCGAAATCGCGCTGGATCGCCTCTGCAAGCGGACCGGACGGGGTCTGTTCGCGCGGGCTGAGGCTGTTCCAGTAGAAATTATGGTTCCAGCATTGGGCGGCATTGTTGAAGACATTGCGCGAGGCGGTGCTGCCGGCAGTGGCAATGATGATTTCCTCCAGCGTGCGGTCCCGCATCGCAGTGCCTTCCACGAGCTTTTCGAGCTTGTTGAAATAGCCCTTGTGGTGCTTGCCGTAGTGAAAGCCGATCGTTTTCGCCGAAATGACCGGTTCGAGCGCATCTTCGCTGAACGGCAATTTCGGCTGTTCGAGCGACGAGGCGCCGATGCGGGCAGCGATGCCGGTCGGCCGGGTCTGCTGTTGGGTAATGGTCATGGCAATTCCTTTCGAAAATTATCAAAAAATCCAAGCTGTATCGGCGCGCAGCCAAAAGCTGGTGGCCGCAACTGCGAGACAGATGCTTTTTACTACAACTCGCCTGGACAGCCAAAGGTTCCGGCCCGAAGCGGCCAATTTGCCGCAATTGTGCTGGATCAGTGCAGTTTCAGCTTCGGCCGGACGACCTGGTTGACATGGCCGACCAAAAGCAGGGACAGCCCCTTCAGCCAGCCGTGGATGGCGATCAGGTGCATGCGGTAGAGCGAGGTGTAGACCAGCCGCGCCAACCGACCCTCGATGGCCATGCGGCCGCCGACCAGATTGCCCATCAGGCTGCCGACCGTGGTGTAGCGGGCGAGGCTGACCAGCGAGCCATTGTCCTTGTAGACAAACGGTTTCAACGGCTTGTTGTCGATCAAGGCGCGCAGGTTGTGATAGGCGGTGCTGGCCATCTGGTGTGCCGATTGGGCGCGTGGCGGAATCGGGCGGGTTTCGCCTTCGGGCACGAAAAACGCGCAATCGCCGATGGCGAAGATGCGTTCGTCCCGGCTGGTCTGCAGGGTCGGACCAACGACAAGCTGGTTGTTGCGGGTGGTTTCCAGCCCGCCGATATCGTGAAGAAAGTCTGCGCCTTTGACGCCGGCCGCCCAGACCATGATGTCGGCGGGGATCGTTTCGCCTCCCTTGGTCACTATGGCCCCGGCGGTGGCGGCGGTGACCTGCGTGCCAGCGAGCACGCGCACGCCTAGCGCCTCCAACTCGGCCGTTGCGGCGGCTGCCAGCTTGTCCGGCAGCGCCGGCAGTATGCGGGGGCCAGCCTCGATCAGGGTAACTTGCAGGCGCTTTTCGTCGAACACCTCAAGACCGTAAAAGCCGAGCGCGGTGGCGGCGGAATAAAGTTCGGCGGCGAGTTCGACCCCGGTTGCACCGCCGCCGACGATGGCGACCCGGGCATATGCATCCGCGGTCGGGTCCTCCACCATCGTGCGCGAAACGCGCAGGCACTGGTTCAAGAGGCGGCGGCGGAACCGGTCGGCATCAGCGCGGCTTTCAAGGCTGAGACAATGTTCGCGAACGCCCGGCACGCCGAAATCATTGGAAACCGAGCCGACCGCCATCACCAGATAGTCGTAGCGGATGCGGTGGCGACCGATGACCTCGCTGCCGTCGTCATCCAAAATAGGCGCAACGACAACCTGTTGCGCCGCGCGGTCGATCGATTCGAGCGCGCCGTCGAAATATCGATATCCCCATCGATAGGCATGGGCGCGATAGCCCACCTCATCGAGATTGGCATCGAGCGAGCCGGCCGCGACTTCGTGCAGCAACGGCTTCCAGATGTGCGTGGCATTGCGATCGACAAGAATGATGTCGAAATCATCCCGCGACAGATGCCCGCCAAGCTTTGCGACAAGTTCGAGACCGCCGGCACCGCCGCCGACGACGACGATCTGGGTCTTTTTGCCGTCCGCCCGTTGTCGCGCCATGCCCCGCCTTTTTAATCCCGCCGGATCAGCTTAGCGGGCAAATCGCAATTGCCAAAGGGGCGCGTTGCCGATCAGTAGAAGAAGCGTTCCTCGACGATCCGACCGTTGTTGATGGTATAGAGCGCGACCTCGTCCATGGTCATGCGATTGCCGCTTTCCTTTTGGGTCACGTCCATTTTCCAACGGACGGTGAACTGATCACCATTGACCCAGGGGCCAGTGGTTTCAACGCTGTGCACATCGTGCGCGCCATTCCACCATTCGCCTTTCTCTTCAACGGCCTTGCGGCCTTTGATATGGGCCATAGGACCCTCCATCGCCTCGACACTCACAATGTCGTCCGACCAGTATCGCGAGCCGATGTCGTTGACGTTGCCGGCCTTGGCCATGGCAACGACATCGTCGGCAACTTGCCTGGTGGTTTTTTCCATTTGCTTGGTAGACATTTCCTTTCTCCCATTGTCTAAAAGGGGAACATACCATGAATTTCTTTACAAAAGGCTGATTGGGCTGGTTGGCGTTTATCGACCATGGGTGACTCCGCTGCGCCGCTCGGCTATCGGGCGCAGATGACCAAGATCACCGCCCAGATCGTTGCCGACCATGGCTTTTCCCCCGATGAGTATGACGCCTGCGTATTGGCGCTGGGGCGCGTGCCCAATCTGTTGGAGCTGGGCATATTTTCGGTGATGTGGTCAGAGCATTGTTCCTACAAATCATCGCGAATCCATCTCGCCAAGCTGCCGACCAAGGCGCCCTGGGTGATCTGCGGCCCGGGCGAGAACGCCGGGGTGATCGATATCGGCGATGGCGACGCGGCGATCTTCAAGATGGAAAGCCACAATCACCCGAGCTTCATCGAGCCCTATCAGGGTGCGGCGACCGGGGTGGGCGGCATTTTGCGCGACGTGTTCACCATGGGCGCGCGGCCGGTCGCCAACATGAATGCGCTGCGATTCGGCGAGATCGACGCACCCAAGATGCGGCATCTGGTGAAGGGTGTGGTTGCCGGCATCGGCGGTTATGGCAATTGCGTCGGCGTGCCGACCGTGGGTGGCGAGACCAATTTCCACAAGGCGTATAATGGCAATATCATCGTCAACGCGATGACGGTGGGTGTCGCGAAAACCGACAAGATCTTTTATTCGGCGGCGGCGGGCATCGGCAATCCTGTGGTCTATGTGGGCTCCAAGACCGGCCGTGACGGCATCCATGGCGCGACCATGGCCAGTGCCGAGTTCGATGACGAGAGCGATGCCAAGCGGCCGACGGTCCAGGTCGGCGACCCGTTCACCGAAAAGCTGTTGATCGAGGCGTGCCTGGAGTTGATGGCATCGGACGCCATCGTCGCCATTCAGGACATGGGCGCGGCGGGGCTGACCTCATCGAGCGTTGAAATGGCATCGAAGGGCGGGGTTGGCCTGCGGCTGGACCTGGACAAGGTGCCGGTGCGCGAGGAGCGGATGACGCCCTATGAGATGATGCTTTCCGAGTCGCAGGAACGCATGTTGATGGTTCTGAAGCCGGGGCGGGAAGCCTTTGCCGAAGCGATTTTCCGCAAATGGGAGCTGGATTTTGCGGTGATCGGCGAGGTCGTCGAGGGCGGCAACCTGTTGTTGAAGTTCCACGGCGAGACGGTAGCCGATATTCCGCTGGCGCCGCTGGCCGATTCAGCGCCGAAATATGACCGGCCGTGGGTGCCAACACCGAAGCGCGCGCCGCTGGCCGATGTGCCCGAATCGACCGACATTGCTGCCGATCTGTTGAAGCTGATGGCCTGCCCCGACCTGGCGTCGAAGCGTTGGATCTGGGAACAGTACGACCATATGGTCGGCGCCGACACGGTGCAGCGGCCGGGCGGGGATGCCGCGGTGGTGCGCGTGCACGGCACGAAGAAGGCGCTGGCGATCACCACCGATTGCACGCCGCGCTATTGCTTTGCCGATCCGGTGGAGGGCGGCAAACAGGCGGTGGCGGAAACCTGGCGCAATTTGATCGCCGTGGGGGCGCGGCCGCTGGCAATCACCGATTGCATGAACTTCGGCAACCCGCAGCGCCCCGAGATCATGGGGCAGTTCGTCGGGTGCATCGAGGGGATGGCAGAGGCGTGCCGGGTGCTGGATTACCCCGTCGTGTCGGGGAATGTGAGCCTGTACAACGAAACAAACGGGGTGGGGATATTGCCGACGCCGGCGATCGGCGGGGTCGGGGTGATCGATGACTATGCCCTGCAGATGACGATGGCGTTCAAGGCGACGGGGGAAAGCATCATCCTCATCTGCCATTCGGACAGCCATGTCGGGCAATCTTTGTGGCTGCGCGAGGTGCATGGCCGCGAGGACGGACCGCCGCCGCCGGTCGATCTGGCCAAGGAACGGGCGGCGGGCGATTTGGTTTCGGCGTTGATCGCCGATGGGCTGGTGACAGCGGTGCACGATTGTTCGGGTGGCGGTGCGGCTGTGGCGCTGGCGGCGATGGCGCTGGCGGGGGATATCGGCTTCAGCATGCCGGTGGCGCCGCAGATCGCCAACCCCGGCGCGACGCTGTTTGGTGAGGACCAGGGGCGGTACGTCGTCACCACGGCGGATGGTGATGCGGTACTGGCGAAGGTGCAGGCGGCGGGTTTGATCGGCATTCCCATCGGTATGACGGGCGGCGATGCGGTGGTTTTCGACATGATCGACCGTGGTGGGCCGCAGAGTGTGGGCCTTTCGGCGTTGAGAGCGGCGCATCAGGGTGCGTTCCCGGCGATGATGGCAGGCGAGATCTAGGGCCTGGCGGGCGTACCGACGCAGTCTGGCCGACGCAGGCTGGCCGACGCACGCTGGCGTTAGGTTACGGTGCGGGCGACGGGCGGCGATCCCGGTCGCGGGGCCGGATGCCAGCATGCGCTGGTCTGGGAGTCCGGGGGTTTCGCGGTGGTACTGCCGTGGTATTGCGGTGGTTCAGCGGTGGTCCTGGATGGATCGCGGGTAGTGATTTCGGTGGGTGTTGACCTTGAAATCGCGGCTGGATGGACCATTTCCTTGGGGGCGGCATCGGGCCGTTGAAAGGCCGCGCTGCTTCGATGGCTGCTAATTCCTGGGCTATTCCGCCCGCCGAAAAACTGCCGCTTTCCAGCGCGCCACGCGATGTTCGCACCCGAATCGAATTGATCGAACGGTTGATGGAGCGAGCCTTTGTCATCCCGGGCATCAACCGGGCGATCGGCTTTGATGCGATCATCGGCCTGATCCCGGTGGCGGGTGACATCGTCGCCGGCGCCATCGGTTTGTGGCTGGTTGTCGAGGCGCGCAATCTCCGCATGTCGAAATTTGCGCTGGCGCGGATGGTCGGCAATGTCGCGATCGACACGATCCTGGGATCGGTGCCGATTGCCGGTGATCTGTTTGACGTGTTGTTCCGGTCGAACAGCATGAACTTGAAACTCATTCTCAAGCATCTCGACCGGCATCACCCCGAGACGGCGGTGATCGACGCATGATGGCAAGTGGCGGCATCGGGTGCGGGGTGGCCGGGCGGTGATCGGTTTTTTTGCGCTGATTTTCCTGGTGGTGATGGTGTTTGTCCTCATCGCGGTCGTTTCGACGCTGGCCTGGCTGTTGTCGGCCGGATTGATCGCGCTGGCGGTATCGGTGCTGGCCGGGCTGGTGTTCAGCGCGCTGATCACCGGCGCGCCCGACCCCTGGTCATCGACGGCGTTGATCAGCGGCGGTGCCTTTTTCATCCTGTCGATGTCGGCATTTCGCGCCATCGGCCGACGCCGGCGCGACCGGCTGCGCCAGTATCGCAATCCGACTATCAATGTCAGCGCCCGACGCGCGCCCGACCCTGCGGGTGCGCCCGCAGCCACCGCCGAACCTGCCGATTCGCGCGAACCCGCCCTGACTGCGGCGTTCGATCGGCTGGGCACCGCGGCAGATTTTGCGCGCAGCCGGCTTGGGGTGGTGCGATCGAGCTGCGTGTTGTTCCTCGCCGCCGCCGATGGTGTGCCCGATCAGGCCGATGCCGCCGATTTCGCGATTCTGATCAGGAAGCGTGTGCCCGAACATATCGACGAATGTCTGGCCGCCTGTCGCAACGCGACGGCGCTGGAGGCCAAGGCCTTGCTGGAGGAGGCCGTGGTCGACTTGGAACGGCTGGGCGCGCGCGCCGACAAACGACGGTCGGCGTTGATCGCGGCGGGCGGCCCCGGCAAGCGGCGCAGCCTGTTGGCGCGGCGGCTGGATGAGGAAGACCCGTTCGGCTGAGCCCGGTCGGCTATCAGCCGCGCGGGCGGACGCGAATCGGCACCCGGTCGGGGGCGCCGTTATCGCCGGCCTCGCACATGGTCGGCTTGTAGTTGAGCGTCAGGCAGACGCGGACTTCGGTGAGCCATTGCTTGCGGTCCGTGCCGACAAACAGACTGCCGCGCGGCAGTTTTGGGTTGGCGGCGACAATCGCATTGCGCAGCGCCCCGGCGGTGAGGCCATTGGCCGGAAGCGCATCGGCGGCGGGCATTTTGAGCTTGTCCGCCACCCGGTGCGCCGATGCGAAATAATCGGTTTGCGAGGCCCAATTGCAGGTGCCGTGCTTGGCCCATTCATGCTGCAACAGGCTGGCGGACGGGGTCATACAGTAATTGGCGCGCAGCGTTGCCGGATCGAGCGGCGTCGGCGCGCGGCAGAATTGCGGGTAGGTGCGGCCGGCGCCATCGGGCCACAGGCCATGTACCTTGAAGCCGAAACCGGCGTTGCAGCCGGGTTCTGCCGCCGATTCGGGGCGCTGGCATTGCTGCGGCCACCAATAATAGGCCAGCACCAGCTTGGTGACCGGCAACAGGCGCATTTCTTCCTGCGGCGTGACCGGCGCCGGGGTTATGCCGGCGGGGATCGTGCAGCTTTCGGCGGCGTGGGCCGCAGAGGTGGCGGCGAGCAGCAATGCGGCCAGAATATTACGCATAATCGAGCCCTATGTCTGCGGCGGGTGCCGATTGGGTGATGCGCCCGACGCTGATGAAGGTGACGCCGGTTTCGGCGATGGCGCGGATGGTGGCAAGGTTGACGCCGCCCGAAGCCTCGGTCGGCACGCGCCCGGCGATGAGCGCGATGGCCTGTCGCAGCACCGGCGGCCCCATGTTGTCGAGCAGCAGCCGGTCGGCGCCGGCGGCGAGCGCGGGCGGAATCTGGTCGAGTGTGTCGACCTCCACCACCACATCGCGCAGCCCGGCGGCCTTGGCGGCGCGCACGGCGGGTTCGACCCCGCCGGCCACCGCGATGTGATTGTCCTTGATCATCACGCCGTCATCCAGCCGCATGCGGTGGTTGGTGGCGCCGCCCATGCGGGTGGCGTATTTTTCGAGGACGCGCAGCCCCGGCAGGGTTTTTCGTGTGTCGAGCAGCACGGCCCCGGTTCCGGCGATGGCATCGACATAGGCGCGGGTGAGCGTCGCGATTCCGGTGAGATGCTGCACGGTGTTGAGCGCCGAGCGTTCGGCGGTGAGCAGCGCGCGGGCGTTGCCACGGATGCGCATGATATCGGTGCCGGCGGCGACTTTTGCGCCTTCGGCGACCAGGGTTTCGATGGTGCAAAGGGGATCGAGCGCGCGGAAGAATTCGGCGGCAAGCGGCAGCCCGGCGATGACGGCGGCATCGCGGCTGTCCATTACCGCTGTCAGCACCGCATCGGCGGGGATGACGGCGGCGGAGGTGCGATCCCCGCCCTGCCCCATGTCCTCCGCCAGGGTTGCGGCGACGAAGGCGGCGACGTCGAAATCGCGAAGAGAGAAGACGCTGGTCATGCCGGAAGTCCTAGCGACAGGCGTTGAGGGCGACCTTGCGGACCGCCTTGCCGGCCTTGGTGATGGCGCGGCCGTCGGTGGCAGCGATGCCATGGCGGGCGAGGATGGCCGGGAGGCCGCCTTCCGGGGTCTTGTCAGCTTCCAATGTCGCGGTTTCGAGCACGAACTGCCCTTCCCCCGAGCGTTGCAGATAATTGGCCATGCAGACGCAGGTCTGGATCGCCCGGCCGCGCACGCAATCCGTGACATAGGCTTCGCTGGACGGCGCCGGGGTAATGGCGGCGTAAAAGATCGTCGGGGCCTGACGCGCCAGCACCGGGGCAGCGAGCAGCGATGCCGACGCTAGCGCGGCGGAAACCAGCCTTGATGCCATGCTCAATCGCCCTTGACCGGCACCGGCGAGACATTGCCCGCCATTTCCAGCATGCGATCGAGGCTGACCTTGGCGCGCAGGCGCACGTCTTCGGGCACTTCGATCTGCGGGGTCAGGTCACGCAGCGAAAGATACAGCTTTTCCATGGTGTTCAATGCCATGAACGGGCACATGTTGCAGCCGCAATTGCCGTCGGCGCCGGGCGCGCCGATGAAGGTCTTGTGCGGCGCCTTCAACTGCATCTGGTGGATGATGTTGGGTTCGGTGGCGACGATGACGACGGGTTCCGGGCTGTTCAGCGCATAGTTGAGGATGCCCGAGGTGGCACCGACATAATGCGCCAGATCGAGGATCGCGGCCGGGCATTCGGGGTGGGCGAGCACGGGCGCCGCCGGGTGCAGCGCCTTCAGCTTGAGCAATTCCGTCACCGAGAATTTTTCATGGACGATGCAGGTGCCGTCCCACAACAGCATGTCGCGGCCGGTCTTGCGGTTCAGCCAGGCACCGAGATGCTTGTCGGGGGCGAACAGGATTTTCTGGTCGCGCGGCAGCTGGTTGATGATCTTTTCGGCCGACGAGGAGGTGACGATGATGTCGCTTTCCGCCTTCACCGCCGCCGAGCAGTTTATGTAGGTGAGCGAGATGTGATCGGGGTGGGCGCGGCGGAATTTGGCGAAGGCCTCAGGGGGGCAGCTGTCTTCGAGGCTGCACCCGGCCTTCAGATCGGGCAGCACCACGGTTTTGCCGGGCGACAGGATCTTTGCCACTTCGGCCATGAATTTGACGCCGCAAAAGGCGATGACCTCGGCATCGGTTTCGGCGGCGCGGCGCGAAAGATCGAGGCTGTCCCCGACGAAATCGGCGATGTCCTGCAGCGCCGGCTCCTGGTAATAATGCGCGAGGATCACCGCCTTGCGTTCGATGCGGAGGCGGTTGATCTCCGCCTTGAGATCGAGGCCGGCAAGCCCGGTCGGGCTGCCCAGCGGGTTGAGGCGTGCGTCCATTTTGAGCTTGATCCTCGCGTGTCTGCGAAGCGCATATAGGGGCTCGGGCGGTGAACGCCAGCTTTACCCGGCCATCCGCCAGTTGCCACCATCCGCAGCGACGAGTCCGCGATCACGCATGTCGATCAAGTGCGCCAGCACCGATCTGCCGGCGGCGGGGTGCAGGCGTTTGTCAACCTGCGCATACATGACGGCGACCATCGCCGGAATGTCGCGCGGACCGTCGGCGAGCAGCTTCAGTATCTGGTTTTCGCGCTGTTTTCGGTGGGTGATGAGGCCGCGTACGAAGCGTTGCGGTTCGGTGACAGGTTCGCCATGCGTCGGGTGGTAGATGGCGTCGTCACGATCGAGCAGTTTCCTGAGGCTGGCCATATAGGCCGCCATGTCGCCATCGGGCGGCGACACGACGGTGGTTGACCAGCCCATGACATGGTCGCCGGTAAACAGCGCCTTTTCTTCGCGCAGGGCGAAACAGAGGTGGTTGGAGGTATGGCCAGGCGTGGCGACGGCGGTGAGCGTCCAGCCGCCCTGCCCTGCGCCGCCAGAGATGCTGTCGCCATCCACCATCACCTGGTCCGGCGCATAGCTGGCGTCGAACCCTGCATCGGCGCGCGGGCCATCATCGGCCAGCACCAGTGGCGCGCAGCCGACGATGCGGGCACCGGTGGCAGCCTTTACGGCCGGTGCGCCGGGCGAATGGTCCATGTGCGTGTGGGTGATGACGATATGACTGACGGTTTCGCCGCGCAGGGCATCGAGCAGCGCGCCGATGTGCGCCGGATCATTAGGGCCGGGATCGATGACCGCGACGGTGCCTTGCCCGACAACAAAGGTGCCGGTGCCGGTGAAGGTGAAGGGCGACGGGTTGTGCGCCAACAGCCGCCGCACCAGCGGGGTGCGGGTGACGAGATGGCCCCAGGCGGCGGCATCGGGGTGGTTCGACAGTTCCATCGCGATGGTGTGACAGGCCATGCGGGGTTTTGACAAGGTGGCGGGTGGGTTTGCTGTGCCTTGCAACGGCGAATCGGGCGGCGATGGCGGCGCCGTATTTGCCAAATATTTGCCCACGCCGGCTATTGGCCGTATCGCAACGCAGGGGTCGAGATCGGAATATCGCGCATGACGAATCTATATGACGTGCTGATCGTCGGGGCTGGCCATGGTGGCGCGCAAGCCGCGGTGCAACTGCGGCAGATGGGCTTTGCCGGCAGCATCGGCGTGATCGGCGATGAACCGGAGTTGCCCTATGAGCGCCCGCCTTTGTCGAAGGATTTCCTGGCCGGCGAGAAAGAATTTGCCCGGATGCTGATCCGGCCGGAAAATTTCTGGATCGAACGCGATGTGAAAATGCTGACCGGGCGGCGGGTGATTGCGGTCGATGCGGCGGCGCACAGCGTCACGACAGGGACGGGCGAACGCTTTGGCTATGGATCGCTGATCTGGGCGACGGGGGGCAGCCCACGCCGACTCGCCTGCCCCGGCCATGATCTGGCGGGCATTCACGCCATCCGCACCCATGCCGATGTGGCGCTGTTGAAGACCGAATTGCCGGCGATCGAGCGCGTGGTGATCATCGGCGGCGGCTACATCGGGCTGGAGGCGGCGGCGGTGCTGCGCAAGCTGGGCAAGGACGTCATCGTCCTGGAAGCGCTTGACCGGGTGCTGGCACGGGTCGCGGGCGCCGAACTTTCGGCGTTTTACGAGGCTGAACATCGCGCCCATGGCGTCACGCTGCGCACAGGCGTGATGGTTACCGGCATCATCGAGGCCAATGGCCGCGCCGCCGGGGTGACGCTGGCCGATGGCGAAAACATCGCCGCCGACATGATTATCGTGGGGATCGGCATCGTGCCGGAAGTGGCGGCATTGCGCGCCGCCGGTGCGAAAGGCCCGGATGGTGCGCCCGGCGGCGTCGACGTGGACGACCATTGCCGCACATCATTGCCCGATGTGTTCGCCATCGGCGATTGCGCGGCGCATGATAACGCCTTTGCCGGCGGGGCGCATATCCGGCTCGAATCGGTCCAGAACGCCAATGACATGGCAACGACGGTGGCACGATTGCTGACCGGCAAGCCGCAGCCATATCGCGCCGTGCCCTGGTTCTGGTCGAACCAGTATGATTTGCGGTTGCAGACGGTCGGGCTTTCGATCGGTTTCGACGGGGCAGTGCTGCGCGGCGATCCGGCAGCGCGCGCCTTCAGCATGGTTTACCTGAAAGCCGGGCGGGTGATTGCGCTGGATTGCGTCAATGCCGTGCGCGACTATGTGCAGGGCAAGGCGCTGGTCGAGCACGGGCTGGTGATCGATCCGGCGGTGCTCGCCGATACGGAGGTGCCGCTGAAGGCGCATCATCCGGCATGACCGGTGATGGCCTGCCTTATTGTGGCGTTTGCGGCGCGGCGCTGCTGCGCTAGATTGAGCGCGAACATATATGGGGAGTGCGCCGGTGAATGAAGCTGGCACGTCAGACGTCTGGGACTACATCATCGTCGGGGCGGGGTCGGCGGGCTGTGTGCTTGCCAACCGGCTGTCGGCCGACCCGACGGCGCGCGTGCTGTTGATCGAGGCTGGCGGTCATGACAACAACATGATGATCCAGATGCCGGGGGGCCTCGCGCAGATCATCCCGCCGGACAAGCAGAGCCCCTATGACTGGGGGTTCTGGACAGCGCCGCAAAGCGCAATGAACGATCGCGCGCTGTATTGGCCACGTGGTCGGGCGCTGGGCGGATCATCGTCGATCAACGGCATGGTCTATATCCGTGGCCATGCCAGCGATTATGATCGCTGGGCGCAACTGGGGCTGACCGGCTGGGGCTGGGCCGATGTGCTGCCCTATTTCAAAAAGGCCGAGAACAGCGAACGCGGCGCCGATGAATTCCATGGCACGGGCGGCCCGCTGCACACATCGGTAAAGGGAGCGCTGCCGCACAAGCTGAACGAGGTGTTCCTGGCGGCGGCGCAAGAGGCCGGATACCGGCGGACACAAGATTTCAACGGGCCGCAGTTCGAAGGCGTCGGATTTTATGACGCGACGATCAAGGACGGCAGCCGGTTTTCGGCGGCCAAGGGCTATCTGACGCCCGAGGTGAAGGCGCGTCCCAATCTGGAAATTCGCACCGATGTGCAGGTCGAGCGCGTCACCTTCGAAGGCAAGCGCGCGTGCGGCATTGCCTATAGCCGCGCCGGGAACGCCGAGGTGGCAAAGGCGCGTGAGGTGATCCTGTGTGGTGGCGCCGTCAATTCGCCGCAGCTGCTGATGCTGTCGGGCATCGGGCCGGCGGCGCATTTGCAGGCGATGGGCATAGCGGTAGTGCACGACAGCCCCGATGTTGGCGGCAATCTGCAGGACCATCTCGACATGACCGTGCAATGGGATTGTTCGCAGCCGATCACGCTCAACGCCAATTCGAGCTTTTTCACCAAGATCACCGCGCTTGGCAAATGGGTGTTCGCCAAAACCGGCAATGCCGCCCATATGCCGACACCGACGGGTGCCTTTATCGCCAGCCGCGAAGGCCTGGCGGCGCCCGATCTGCAATTCCATTTCATGCCATTGCGCAGCAACCCGCACGGCCGCGGCCAGATGAGCCCGGATCATGGCTATCAAATGCACGTCTGCCAGTTGCGCCCCGAAAGCCGCGGCACCATCCGGCTGGCATCGCCCGATCCACTGGCGCATCCAGCGATCGATCCACAATATCTGAGCGCACCTGAGGATGTTGAAACGCTGTATCGCGGCGTCTGTATCGCCCGGGAGATCGGTAACCAACCGGCCTTTGCTGCGTATCGCAAGGGCGAGGTCTGGCCGGGCGCCGCCGTGCAGGATCGCGACGCCGTCATCGCGGCGATGCGGAATTGGGGCGAAACCATCTATCACCCGGTCGGCACCTGCCGGATGGGCGTTGATAATCAGGCGGTCGTCGATGGCCATCTTCGGGTCAACGGCGTCGAAGGCCTGCGCGTCGTCGATGCATCGGTCATGCCCTATCTGGTGTCCGGCAACACCAACGCGCCGACCATCATGATTGCCGAAAAAGCCAGCGACCTGATCGGCGAACGCCGTGTGCTGGAACGCAAGCTGGGCCTCGCGGCATGACGGCTGCGGCGACGCCGTTCACGATTCCTGTAAATGCCGAGGAGGCTGCCTGGATTCGGCGGCGCGTCGAGGAATATCGCTGGTTCGAGGAGCCGCCGAATGCCAGTTGGGCGCACGGGGCTAACCGCGACTACATGCAGCGGCTGCACCGCTACTGGCTGGATGAATATGATTGGCCGGCGGCGGTGGCTCGGCTGAATCGGCACCCTCAAGTGCGCGTCGAAACCGACGATGGGCTGCATATCCACGCCATACACAAGCGTTCGTCGCGACCCGATGCGCAGCCCTTGCTGATCGTGCATGGCTGGCCAGGATCGGTCCTGGAATTCGATGCTCTCATCGAGAAGCTCGCCGAACCAGAGGACGCGGCACAGCCGGCTTTTCACGTCGTCGCGCCATCGCTGCCGGGCTATGCTTGGTCGGACAGGCCGGTAAACCCGATGGGACCGCGCGCCGTTGCGGCCGTGCTGGACACGCTGATGGGCAGGCTGGGCTATGACCGCTTCATCTATCAGGGTGGCGATTGGGGCTGTGTCATCGGCGGCTGGATGGGCCTGGACAGTGCGCGGGCAACCGCGCTGCATCTGAACGGCTTCGGGCTGCGCCCTGCCGACATGCACCCCGAGACGCCGGCGGACGCCGCCTGGCTGCAGGGCGCAATGATCATGCGCGAGACTGAAACCGCCTATTTGCAGCTACAGGGCACCAAGCCGCAGAGCCTGGGCTTTGCGATGATGGATTCGCCAATGGGCGTCGCCGCCTGGTTTGCGGAAAAGTTCGTCGGCTGGTCGGATGCCAATCCGGATGGCAGCAGCGATCCGCCGTTCGGTTTTGATACGATGCTGACCAACATCATGATCTATCTGACGACACGCAGCTTTTTGACCGCAACCTGGATCTATCGCGGCATGTTTCTGGAAGGCGGCTTCACGATACCCGAAGGCCGGCGCATCGAACAGCCAACTGGCATTGCGGCCTTTCCCAAAGACCTGCTGGCGTTTCCGCCGCGGGCGATGGTCGAGCGAGGCTATAATGTCATGCACTGGACTGACATGCCGCGCGGCGGCCATTTTGCGAGCCTCGAAGAACCGGCGCATTTCCTTGCCGATCTCAGGGCGTTTGTCGCCGCGCTGTGAGCGATCGCTTGCCGGAATGGCGCGTGGAGCCGGGCCTGCTGCCCTATCCGCAGGCCATAGCCTTCATGGAAGCGCGCGTAGACGCAATCCGCGCCGGTAAAGCAAGTGAGCTTATCTGGCTGGTTGAGCATCCACCGATCTATACGGCAGGCACCAGTGCGGTGCCGACCGAATTGCTGGCACATGATCGCTTTCCCGTCTTCCAGACGGGGAGAGGTGGACGGCACACTTATCATGGCCCGGGGCAGCGCGTCGTCTATGTCATGCTCAATCTGGACAGCCGGGGGCGCGACATTCGTCGCTTCATCGAAGCTCTTGAAGCATGGATCATCGCGGCACTTTTCGATCAGGATGTCGTCGCCAAAATCATAGCCGGAAAGGTGGGCGTATGGGTCGACGGCCCGAGCGGACCGGCAAAAATTGCTGCAATCGGCGTGCGTGTACGCCGGTGGATCACTTTTCATGGCTTCTCGATAAATGTTTCGCCCGATCTCAGCCACTTTGGCGGAATCATTCCCTGCGGGCTGTCAGAACCCGTTATCAGTCTGGCAGCAATGGGAAAAAGCGCCGAGATATCGCGCTTGGATATGGCTTTGCAGGCCCGGCTCCGGGCACTGCTGGTCGCTTTAACCCCAATTGCACACGCTTGATCGCACAGCGAGTAACAACCACGTCATGATGGCGCTTGAGGCGCCGCAGTTTTCTGCTAAAGTCTACCTAGGTTGGGGGATAAGGGCTGAACCGACCCAACTTGTCCTGGGTCCAGGATTCACCAAAAGGAGACTAATATGGCTGACATCGTTTCGAAGCTGAAGATTGCTACCCTGGTTGCCGGCGCTGCGCTGCTCGTCGTCGCTTGCGGCGAAAAGAAGGCGGAAACCACGACGGAAACGACCACCACGACGGAAGCTCCGGCGACTGACGCGATGGCCGCTCCTGCTGCCGACGCGCCTGCCGCTGACGCCATGGCCGCTCCTGCTGATGCACCTGCCGCCGACGCAATGGCGCCGGCCGCTGGCGCTACCGACGCAATGACGACCACGACCGAGACGACGACTGAAAAGAAGTAATCTCGACATATCCGTTACAACGGCTAGGAAAGGGTCGCCGCAAGGCGGCCCTTTTTTTCGCGAAGGACACAGACATGAGCCTTGAAGCAATTACAGAACAAATGAAGAGCCGCATCGGCGCCGGTGGCAATTTCAAAAAGTCGGTAAAGTTCGATTTCGGCGACGATGGCCTCGTCCGGATCGATGACAAGGTATCGCCTGCAATCGTCGACAATGCCGACGCGCCTGTTGATTGCACGGTCAAGGTCTCGATGGCGGATTTCATGGACATCGCCAGCGGCAAACAAAATGCTCAAATGGCATTCATGATGGGCAAGCTGAAGGTCGATGGGGACATGTCGGTTGCGCTGCAGCTGGGCAGTATCCTCGGTTGATCTCTGGCTTGGCTCGTCCAAGCCTGTATAACAACGGGACCGAGCGTAGTCAGGCTATGTTCGGTTTCGTCGTCTTATATGGATCATGATGTTCTTTTCAATGAAGCACCGATGGCCAACCGCAGCCCTGTGCGTGTGCCTCGTGATCATGCCACAAGCCGCAGGAGCTGCAGCCCGAAAGCCCGCGCGCAAATCCGTGGCGAAGGTTGTCAAGACGCCGACGATTCCAGCGGTCGCCCCTGAAGCTGTCGTTCCGAGTGGCGGCTTCATGGTCCCGAAGGTCGTTACGCTGCGCCCTGCAACGGCAGCCGAAACACAAGCCAACGCTATCTGGAGCCTGAGGGCGGCATTAAATGTTGCAGCATTGCAGTGTCAGTTTTCCAAGTACCTGGAAACAGTGAAGAACTACAACGACTTCCTGAAACAGCATGCTGATGAGCTTGTGCAAGCGCAATCCATTATGCTCGGCCACTTTCGCCGCTATGACAAAGCTCGCGCAACCAATAGCTTCGACCAATACACCACACGAACCTATAACAGCTATTCTACGCTGGATGCGCAATACGCTTTTTGCGATTCTGCCGGACTTGTCGGCCGAGAAATTCTAACGATCCCGAAGAATGGGCTTGGTCGTGAGGCGATCCGGCGCACCGCCGAAATTCGCGCGTCGCTGGAACGTCGGCCGTTATTGCCGTCTTTGGCTCTGGTCCAGATGACGCCATTGCCGCTGCCAGCGATAGTCACCTCAGATCAATAAGCAAATTTAGCTGATCAAGAGTCGCTGATTCCAAACGATCTTCAGTGCGCCTGGGGCAGATCGCTGCAACACGCCCATTCTGCGAGAGCCGACTAATACCAAGACTCTCTGATCAGAACCGATGTGCCCATGTTCGGAGGCCGATCGACATGATGCGCCAAGGCTGCTCGGTGAGGCGGTTCCATGCGAAGCAGCAATGGTCGAGGATGTCTTCGTAGGATTTGAAGATGCGGT